>CAYLZO010000037.1:0-28785 GCA_964387775.1 uncultured Anaerolineaceae bacterium | reverse complement strand
TGCGCTCGCTCCTCGCAATGACAGCTTGTCGAAATAGCCTTGAAAAGGTACTAGTCGCAAACGAGATGGATACTCAGGAAATCCTCGAAGCCTATCCGTACCTCGAAGCGGAGGACGTCCAGCAAGCGCTGCAATACGCTGCCTGGTTGGCTGAGGATCAAGTCCACCCGCTGGAACTGCAACCGGCATGAAGTTTCTGGCCGACAGGATGTCCTTCTTGGTGATGCGCCCGCCGCGCCCGGTGCCCTCGACCCGGCCCAGGTCCACGTCGTGCTCCGACGCGATGCGGGCCACCACCGGCGTCAGGTAGCTGCGGTCCACCCGCCGGGCGCCCACCGGCCGCGTGCCATCCACCTCGACTTTGGGCTTGATCTCGGCCGGCGGGGCTTCCACTTCCTCCTCCCTCACCTCGCCGACCTCGACCGTCTCGCCCTCCTGGGCGCGGATCTCGCGCAGCACGCCCGTGACCGGCGACGGCACCTCGGTGTCCACCTTGTCGGTGACGACCTTCAGCAGCGGCTCGTCCTTCTGCACCGCCTGGCCCTCGGCCTTGAGCCACTTGCCGATGGTCGCCTCGATCAGATTCTCCCCCAGTTGGGGCATCTTGAACTCCAGGGCCATGGCCTCTCCTCCCTCACGCATCACTCGTCACGTGTTGCGTGATGCGTGTTACGTGAGCAAGTCAGTATTTGCCAGCCCGGGTCCCAGTTGCCGCACGAGGGTCAGTGCGTGCCGGGCATAGGCCCACAGCAGGGGCACATCGCCATAGGCCAGGGCCAGCCGCTCGGGGGTGGGATGCCAGCGGACCCAGCGCATTCGCCAGCGATTTTTCTGACCGGGAGGCGTCGGATCGACGTTCAGGCCGCAGCGGCCGTCGAGGGGCGCGGTGTCGGCCCAGCGCCGCAGCCGGGGATGGGTTCGGTCGGCCAGCGTCGTGAGATCGACGCCGGGCAGGCGGCCAGGCAGCGCCCGGGCTGCCAAGCGGAGCATGGGGTACACCAGGTTCGCATCGGGCGGCTCGAATTGCCGGACCTGCGGCGCCACGTAGGTCAGGTCTATCAAGTGAATGAAGCGACCGGTTCCAAAGAGGTGATGGTACAAGTCATGGGCCGCCAGGTAAGTCAGAAACCGATCCAGAGCCGGCAGCCACACGCGCTCACCCAGCAGCTCCCCCGGTTGGCTCTCGGCCCAGAGGTAATCGGTCAGGTCAAAGGCTCCAAACTCCACCCAGAGGGATCTCGTCAATTCGACGTGGACCTCGACCGGTCGCGGGTTGTCGGCGTGATCTTGGCGTTGGGAGACAACCCGCTCTCCGCCGGGGTTGAGAAAGATCAGCTCTTTCGTGTGGCGTCTGGGGCTGGGCTTGCGCCGATAGCCCAGCCCTTCCAAAACATCGACGACGATCTCCACGTCGTCCCCACGGACCAGGATGTCCAGGTCGGCCATGGGCCGCAGAGCGGGTGACTCGTAGTAGCCGGTCGCGAGCAAGCTGCCTTTCAGGGGCATCACGCTCACGCCGGCCCGGTTGGCCTCGTGGAGGATTGCCGCCAGGTCGTCGTGCAGCCGCTGGACACGAGCTCCGTTCATGTCGTGATCACGCGCCAGCCACTGCCGGAACGAGGCAGGCAATGCCGCATAGATCGGCGTTCCCGGTAGCGTCTCCTGGAGATAGGGGCCGAGGCCCTGCATCAAAGCCACCAGTTCGGCGGCGCGCACGGTTTCCTCGTCCCAGTCGCGCACGGCGGCCGCCACCTGCCCGGCGTCCGGCTCGCCGAGCCAGGTGACCATCTCGCCGGTCAGCCGGTTGAGCAAACGCCGAAGGCTGCCAGGGCCAGGCACACGCCCGGCACCAGGACCACCAGGTAAAGCGGCACCTTGACCTGCTCCAGGAGGGCCAATTGCCCCCAGGTGAGCACCAGGCTCAGGACCAGCAGGCGGGCGCCGAGCGCCTCCTTCGACCGGGCGCGGACCAGCAGGTAGACGGCTGCTGGCCCGATCCCGAGCCAGAAGAGCCACGGCCCGAGCGGCCGGTATCCCGGCCGCCGCAGCGCCGGGAGGTGGACCAGGTGGGCCAGGCGGCGCGGCTCGCGCAACACGTTGTCGCCGTAAAAGGCCAGATCGCCGAGGTCCATGCGGTTCTGGTTGATCAACATCTGGCCCTGGAACTCGACCCAGTGGCGGGTCACGTAGGCCACGTAGGGACCCAGGACAAGGGCCAATCCAAGCAAAATCCAGTAGGAGAGGGGATCTTTGAGCGCCCGCTGGCCCTTGCGCCACAACCAGGCCACGGCTACCACGGGGATGACAAACGCGCCGTAGAAATGGGTCAAAGCTGCGGCGCCACAACACATCCCCACGGCCAGGGCCACGATCCGGCGGGGATGCAGCAGGAGACTGTACAGAGAGGCGACGGCCAGCCAGTACCAGGCCACGGCCCCCACGTCGTGGCGGCCCCAGCGGGCCACCGCCAGCAGGGGCAGCCCCGGATGCAGGCCGATGAGGTCCGACCGCCAGAAGACGAGCAGCAGGCCGGTCAACAGCGAGGCGCCCAGGCCAAACCAGCGGTAGGCCAACCGGCTCACGACCCAGAGGATGGTCATGCCGGCCAGGAGCGACACCCAGCGCGCCTGGGCCAGGCCGGTGCCCAGGACCTTGAAGAGCGCCGCCTGCCAGACGTGGTGCAGCGGCAGGGCCAGAAAGTAGTGCTGATCGGCGCCGGAAAAGCCGGCGAACAGGTCGGTGCCGAACACGCCCTCCATCGCCAGCTTGTGGGCCACCGACAGGTTCCACACCTCGTCGCCGCAGGCCAGGGCGTCGAGGAGGGCGATGCCGCTGCCCTCCTTGGCGCTGCCCTGCACGAAAAAGTCGGCGCTGTTGTAGTAGGCTTCGATCTGGCCGTGGGGGATCTCGCCCAGGAGCGTGACCGCCGGGCGCAGCGTCTCACTGGCGGCGATGCGCGCCTCCACCTGGCGCAGCAGGCTGGCGTAGCGCCAGGCCATGTAGAGGCGGGCGCCGGGCAGCCGCGCCAGCAAACGCTCCAGGCCGGCCAGGATGGTGAGCGGATCCTTGTTGGGGTAGAGGTTGCCGGTCCAGAGGAGCACGGGATCGCCGCGCAGGCCGGTGGTCGCCCGGGCGGCGGCGCGGTCCCGGTGGCGGAAGGGCGACGACGCCTCCATCACCTCGTGCACGGCGTCGAGGGAGGGCAGGCCACCCTGCTCGATCCACTCGCGGGCCAGCTCGCGGGTGGTGAAGAAAAAGCCATCGGCGGCGCGCAGCCCCCAGCGCTGGAGGAGGCCCCAGGGTCCCCGCCAGGGCCGCTCGGCGTGGTGCTGGGCGACGAGGGCGCATGGGGGGGCAAGCCCGCCGCGAGCCTGCGCGTGGCCAGGGGAAAGAGCAGGCCGTTGACGTGGATGACCGTCGGCTGGCCCCGGGCGACGCTCTCGGCGCAACAAGCGCGGACCCGCCGATGGAGGCGGCGGGGCACCTGCCAGCGCCGCAGCCAGGGACGGCGCCCGTCGGCGACAAAGTGATAGTCGGCGCCATCACGCTCGACGTGGGCGTCGGTGTGGAAGCGGCCCAGGACCGTCACCCGGGCGCCCGCCGCGAGCAAGCCCTCAGACCAGCCGGTCAGGACGAAGTAGCGGTCGAGGGCCTGCTCGGCCGTCGCCAGGTCGGGATCGTAGGCATAGTTCAGCACCACGACGTGCAAGGATGGAGCGGTGATGCTCATACTGGCTGTTTTCAATCACGAATGTCACGAATCTCGGTAGATCTAATTTCTGCGCTCAAAGCGGACCACAGCCCGCGTCTGGGCCGCTGGACTGTGGTCCAGCGGGAGCAATTGAAGTGTCCGTCAACGAAACGCAGACTAGTGTATCACGGAGGCGCCGATTCGGCAAACTGGGGCACGCCCGCTTGCGTGAAAAAGAGACAGGCCCCGGCACGCGTTGGTGCCGGGGCCTGCAAGGGAAGGGAGAAAATCAGCAAGCCTGGGTTGAAACCAGGCGGTTGGCTTCAAGCAGCACCAGCTCCGGGAGCAAGGCCTGGTAGACCTGGCAGTACCGGCTGTGCAAAGCCGTCTGGCGCATGAGAGGGCAGCCGCCGCTGCACGCCGCGCGCCACAGGCAGGCACGGCACGCCTCGTGGGCCTCAACGGGCTGAAAGACCGATTCTCCCCGGCGACGGATGACCGCCAGTGGATCGGCACAGCCCAGGTCCGACCAGGGTTCGTCAAGCAGCATCTGGCAGGCCGACAGGCGCCCCTCGGCGTCCACGGTCACGTAATCGCGGCCCGCTGCGCAGGGATGGCTGTGGGGCACGTCGAGGCGGGTGCGGTCGAGGATGCCGGCCAGCGGCACGGGATAGTGCGGATAGGCACGGACGACGTCGAATACCCGCCGCACCGCCTCGACCAACCGGTCCGCGTCAGGCGCCAGCGGCGAGAGGGCGCCCGGCCCCACCTGGCACTCGCGGTAAAAGTTGAGGCTGAAGGGCAGGCCGCGGGCCAGGGCAAATTCGACCGCGTCGGGAATGCCGTCCAGGTTCAGGGCTGTAAGCGTAATCGAGACGTCGGGCCGGAGGCCGCGCCGCATGGCCCGCTCTACGGTGTCGGTCACGGCCTCGTAGGTGCTCGTGCCGTTTCGCCTGGCGCGCGTGCGGCCGTGACTGCCCGGCCCGCCGTCCAGCGAGACCATGAGTTTCAGCCCCCCGTCGGCGAGAAAGTCGAGCACAGCGTCGCTCACGTCTACACCGTTGGTCAGCAGGACCTCGTCGAGGGCCAGCCCCGATGCCCTGGTGCGGCACACCGCGTGGTGGTGGATGGCCTGGACGACGGGAAAGTTCAGGGTCGGCTCGCCGCCGGCGTACTTGAGCTTGAGGGTGGCGTATCCCTCGCGGCGGGCGGCCTCGGCCAGCCGGTCGACGGCCTGCCGGCCAAGCTCGGATGTCATGGCCCGGGGGCGCTTGTGCACGTAGCAATAGGCGCAGTTCAGGTTGCAGGCCTCGGTGACGTGAAGCCAGGCGGCCAACACGGTCGGCGAGGGAGAGGGCCGCGCTGCCGTCTCGACAGGGCGGACGAGCCCGGTGCAGAGCAAACTATCCACCGCCTCGTGGACCAAGCCCGGCGGCATCTCGGCGAACGAGGAAGCGACATCCTCCGGCCTGGCGGGCTCGTCAAAAGCCGCCAGGATCTCCCGGCCGGCTTTGTTCAAGACAGCAATGCCCACCGGTCCGGCGGGGTTGAAATAGGCGAACCACTGGTTCTGGGGTGGAAGAAGAACCGCCCGATCCTCCGCCACCCAGGGAGTCATCGGCGATCGTAGATGGGAACGGGGGGGGAGATCAAGCGCGCAGGCACAATCACACTGGCACTGCCCCAAATGCAAGTGCCGTGCTTGGGTATAGAGAATCTGTGGCAATGAACTGGTCTGGTTTCCCATCACGTACCTCACCATGCTTTGTTGTTCTGGAAACTGTGTCAAGAAATACGCCCCGGGAACGCTGAAACAAGCATAAACAACCTTTTTTCAGCTTAATTCAGGCACAGTCCTCTATCGTCACACCGTAACTCATTGTAGCATTGCAGTCACGCTTATCCAATCCCCTCAAAGGTGGATGTAGGGGAGTAAAGAGATCATTCTTAAGGAGTAGGCCCCTGACTGGAAACCAAAACCGAGGCGCAGCAATGCAGGATTCTACGCCTGGGACATGGCTGGTGCCTTGCGTGACTGTGTCGATTCGAGGGAGCGTCGCAGAAACGCGCTGAAGCGCGCACTACAAACGAACCTCTCCGACAAGCTGCTAGGACCAAACCGGAGGGGCGGCCTGAAGGGACCGCCCCTTCTGCTATCCTACGCAGTCCTGAGCCCCCTGTCAATGAGTTTATTTATATGATTCTAATTTGACAAATAGGGGGTCTTGGGGTACAATGGGACGCGTTCTACCCTGCCTGGTAGCTACACTCAAACAGAATCCAACATCTCGGCTCACGTCATTACCCGGCCCCTGACTTTGGCCTGGTCCTGTCCGTCAAACTTCTGCGGCGAAGAGCCGCAGGACGGACTCGCCGTCATCTTTGAAGCCGACCCTAATTCAGTCATTTCAACGAAGCGAGGGAACACATGCTTACCTTTATCAACTTGCTCAAGCTCCTGTGGAACAATCGCGATCAACTGGTGCAGCTCCTGGAGGTATTGCCGCCGCTGCTGAACACCGCCGGCCAGAGTATGAAAGTCGCCGGCGGGGGCGCCGAGGCCGCCGGGCGCTTTGTCAAGGGCGGCGGGGGCACATCGCTGAACGCCCGCCAGTTGGTCCTCGACACGGCCGCCGCCCTGGCCAACTCCAGGACGCAGATCAACGATGCGGCCTCCCAGATCGAGACGGCGGCCACCCGGATCGGCAACGTCAAGGTGCCCACCGTGACCCCCGAGTTCACCACGCTGACCTTCATGCCATCCCTCATCCCTGGCACACCTCCGGTCGAGGTAGAGGTCCTCAAGGATCTGGACTTTGGGGAATCGAGCCTCTTTGGCAGCGTCAAGAATTCCCTGAACGCCGGGGCCGACCGCCTGCGGGACGTGGGCGACGAGTTGCAGACCTCGGTCAATCGCCTCAACCAATTCGCTACGGCACTGGACAACACCGGCCAGGGGCTGGAGACGCTGGGGATCCACTTGCGACAGGGGGGCGAAGCTCTCCAGCAACTTGGTAACTGAGCGTTGAGAACACTAGCAGGCTGTCGGAGAGAGCTTCTAGCGTTCGTAGTAGGTGCTTCGCCGCAGGCGTGCCTCTGGCAAGCGCCGCAGAAACGCGCTGAAGCGCGCACTACAAACGACCTCCCCGACAAGCTGCTAGAAGCACGTTAAAAGGTAGGGAGGTAATCATCAACAGATTAAATAACACACGCATAGAACGATCCGAAAAAGGTCGAGGCTCTGGCGGATTCCGCCGAGAGCCTTTCCATAGCGGAGTGGCAGGCGGGTGTTCGAAACGAGGCACGTACGATGGGTCCTTTGGTTCAACCCGCAGCCGGCAACCTTCCGCGTATCGTCCAAGACACGAGAACTCGACAAATGAGGAGGTTAACGTGTACGATTCTTTTACAAAGCGCCGAAAACTCTGGTCGCTGATCGCGATCCTTTTGCTCGTCCCCCTGCTCAGCGTGGGACTGCCCTGGGGCTTGGCGGCCCCGCAGCCGGCCGAGGCCGGCACCTGTCCCCACGATCCGGAGGGCGGCGGCCCCGGCGTCGTCACCCTGGACGAATGTGTGACCACTACCCACTTTATCGTGTACTATACCACCGACACCGACGATTCTCCCCATCACATCAACAGCGAAGCCCAGGCCCAGCGCGTGGCCGACAACCTGGAGGCCACCTGGGACCGCTACGTCAACGATCCCGACTTTGACCTGCGCGTGCCCAAGAACACCGACGTGGAGGAGCTGGAGGTCTGGATCTATGACATCGGTTACCTGGGCGTGACCAGCAGTAGCTGGAACTATATGAAGATCGACTCGGGCTATGTGCGCAACGACGACCTGTTGCAGACCAAAGCCACGCCCCTCCACGAGCTCTTTCACCGCGTGCAATACAAGTACGACAAGAGCGACGAGGATAGTTGGGCCGTCGAGGGCCAGGCCAAGTTCATGGAGGACCAGGTCTTTACCGACCTCGACGATGCCTCGGGCACCCAGTACCAGCTGCGCAGCAACAGCTACCTGGGCAGCCCCAACTGGGACGTAACCACGGCCAGCTACAACGCCTCCCTCTTTTGGAAGTACTTTACCGAGCAGTACGGCTCGGCCACCGACGAGCCCGAACTGGGCGTGGATGCCATCCGCCACTACTGGGAAGCGGGCGAGTCGCCCGGCGTGGCCAACACCAGCAGCGTGGACAATGCCCTCGATGCGCTCGGCTATCCGGCCGTCACCTTTGACGACGTCTATCGCGACTGGATCGTGGCCAACTATACCAAAGACCTGGCCACCGTCCCCGACGACAAGTACGCCTACGTGGACGACGACGGCAATCCCTACAGCTCGGTGGACAAGGCCCTGAATACCAGCATTGGTGCCGGCGACTATATGACCATGACCAGCGAGATGATCGACCGTTGGGGCGCCCAGTACTACCGCGTCACCCCCGAGCCGAGCTGTACGTCTATCAACTTTAACTTTGACCTCAACTCGGGCAGCCCGGCCTACAACGTGCTGGCCATCAAGAGCGACGAATTGGTCGGGCACTGGTCGAGCACTTCGTCCGACTGGAGCAAGACCATCTTTAACGACGGCTATGACGAGGTGGTGGCCGTCGTCGGCGGCAACGGCTCTGACGTAGACGTGGACATTGGCTATGGCTGCGTGGACCTGAGCCTCAACATCGTCGTGCCGACGACCGTCGATCCCGCTTTCGTGGGCAGCATCCTCGACCCCGAAAAGTTCCTGGTGCGCCTGGAGGTGAACAGCCCCCAGAACATCAAGGTCGAGAGCCTGAACGCCCAGGACTTTGGCATCATGGTTGGCACCAAGACGGCCGACGTGATCCTCGGCGCCTACGTGCAGAGCCAGTTTTGGCTGCTGGTCCAGGCGCCGACCCAGGACACAGCCGGCGACTATGACCTGAGCGCCTCCTTTGCCGCCGCCAGCGACACCGAGTTCACGGCCATCAAGTACATCACCGTCGTGCACGACGACATGCTGGTCATCGACCGCTCGGCGAGCATGACCACCAACGACAAGATCGGCGCAGCCAAGAACGCCGCGACCCTCTACGTGGACGCCACCGCCGACGGCAACATGCTCGGCCTGGTCAGCTTTAACGGCGACCTGAACGAGCCGAACGACGACGCCTACCTGGAAGAGGACCTGGCCTCGGTGAACAGCACGGTGCGCAGCGATCTCAAGACCGCCATCGACGGCCTCGTCGCCGAGGGCTGGACGTCCATCGGCGACGGGCTCTATCTGGCCCTCGACCGCCTGGAGACCCTGGGCGACGCCGACCATCCCTGCACCATGGTCCTGCTCAGCGACGGCATGGAGAACGAGGCCCGGTACTGGGATCACCCCACCGAGCCCTCGGTCAAGGCCGACGTCGTCGGCTCTGACTGCGTGGTGGACACCATCGCTTTGGGGCCTCAGACCGACGAGGTGCTGCTCCAAGAGATCGCCAACTTGAGCGGCGGGACCTACTACTATGTGCCCGACGACAACGCCCTGGCCCGGGGCGTCGATCAGGTGGGCGCCGACTGGCGCAACGAGCTGGCCAGCACCTACGAGTACATCCAGGGGGACGTCGCCGGCCGGACCCGCGTCTTTGAGGCGGTGGGCGAAGTCGCCTCTGGCAAGCCGATGACCTACACCATGCCCATTCCGGACGACATCACCGAGGCCGTCTTTTTCGTAGACTTTGCGCCGACGGGTGCGCAGAACTGGATCGACCTCTACGACCCGACCGGGTACGAGATCACGTGTGAGGAAGCGGGGGTCCGGTGTGAATACGACTATCCCCACATCCTGATCCACGTCGTCAATCCGGCGCTCGTGGCCGGGACCTGGACCCTGGTCATCAACAGCTACCAGGGCCCCAACGCGGAGATTCAGCAGGGCACGCCCTTTATCGCCGGTGCCAGTGGCAACAGCCACCGTACCTTGCACGTCTTTTTGGGCACGCCGCTGATGGACCGCTTGCAGGGGATGCAGTTCCCCATCCTGGCGGCCCTCTCTGACAGCGGTCCCATCTTGGGCGGCATGGTCGGCGCGCGGATCATCGGGCCGACGGGGATGGTCTATCAACTCCGGCTCTTTGACGACGGCAACCACGGCGACGGCGCCGCCAACGATGGCTTGTACGGCAACACGTTCACCCCAACCAGCGATCTGAACCCCGGCGACCAGACGCAGGGTAGCTACCGGGTCCACGTGCAGAGCCTGGGCCTGCCGGGCACCATCGGCCCGCGCTACGGCCAGCTCGCCTTCACCGTCGAAAAGGGCGCCGACACCGATGGCGACCTGATGCCCGACGTGTGGGAGGACCTCCACGGCCTGAACAAGCTTGACCCGAGCGACGCCAGCGAGGACCCCGACCTGGAGGCCCTGGATAACCTGGGCGAGTACAACGCCGGCACCGACCCGCACAACAGCGACACCGACGGCGGCGGCGAGAACGACTACTCCGAAGTCAACCTCTTTGGCCAGGACCCGCTGGATCCGGCCGACGACCAGATCGTGGCCATCGGCTGGGCCAATGCCACGGCCAACGTCGCCTCCAACGTGCTGACCTTCGACGTGGCGCCTGAGTACAACCGGCTGCGGCTGGCCCGGGCGACGGCCACCGGCTTGCGGGCTCCCGACCTGGACTACGTCTGGGTCGAGAATAACGTGGCGCCCACCGGCACCTATACCGACACCGGCTTGACCAACGGCACCTCCTACGCCTACAAGCTGATGGCCGTGGACGGCGACGGCCATCGCAGCGCCGTCGCGGACGCCCAAATGGCCATGCCCCAGGCCGACCCCTTCCCGCCCAGCCACGGTGCCCTCCTCATCAACGACGGCGCACCCCAGACAGCCTCGCGCAACGTCACCCTGAGCTTCCTCTTTGAGGAGCCGGGCATAGAGGAAGACGTGGCCGAAGTGCTCGTCTCCAACCCCCCGGACTTTGCGGGGGCCAGTTGGCAGCCTTACGCGCCGACGATGCCCTGGACGCTGGCCGCCGGCCTGCAAATGGGCGACGTGGCCAGTGTCTACGTCAAGTTCCGCGACGCGGCCATGAACGAGTCACCCGACGTGGCCGGTGACTCTATCGAATACGTCGGCACGACGTTCAACGTCTACCTGCCGCTGGTGACACGGAACGACTAACCCCTGCCAACGCCCACCAGTTCGTCGTATGAATCTGTGAGCGCGGTCAGGTTTCAGGCCCGGTTTCGCCGACGAGGCGGAGCCGGGCCTGTTTCGTCTTGGCTGGCGCGTTGGCGGGTTTTGTGGTAGAGTAAGGGAAAACCGGATTGTGCGAGGGAAGGAGATCACGTGACGAGCCGCGACGACCGGCAGGGATTGGGGAGACGGGGCGAGGCATTGGCCGCCCAGCACCTGGCCGCCGAGGGCTACGAGATCGTGGCCCGCAACTGGCGCTGCGAGCACGGCGAGCTGGACCTGGTGGCCCGCGACGGCGATTGCCTGGCCTTCGTCGAAGTGCGGGCGCGACGGGGTCGGAGAATGGGCACGCCGGAGGAATCGATCACGGCGGCCAAGCAGGCCAAACTCGTCGAGCTGGCCTGGGCCTACGTCCAGGCCCGCGATTGGCCCGGCGCCTGGCGCATCGACGTCGTCGCCGTCGAGATGGACCGGCGGGGGCGGCTATTGAGGGTGGACCACTATGAAAACGCCGTCACCGGCTGAAGGCAGAAGCCTGCTTCCGCCCCTGATCGTCATCGTCGGGCCGACGGCCGTGGGCAAGACGGCGCTGGCCGTGCGTCTGGCCGAGGCCGTCGGCGGTGAGATCGTCTCGGCCGACTCGCGGCAGGTCTACCGGGGCATGGACGTGGGCACGGCCAAGGCCACGCCCCGGGAGCAGGCCCGCGCCCGCCACCACCTGCTCGACGTGGTGGAGCCCGACGAGCCCCCCAGCCTGGCCGAGTTCCAGGAGATGGCCTACGCGGCCATCGACGACGTCCTGGCCCGGGGCAAGGTGCCCTTCCTGGTGGGGGGCACGGGGCAGTACGTCACGGCCGTGGTCGAGGGCTGGCGCATCCCCCGCGTGCCACCCCACGAGGAGCTGCGCGCCGAGCTGTATCAACAGGCCGAGGAGGAGGGCGCCGAGGCCCTCCACGCCCGGCTCCAGGCCCTCGACCCCGTGGCCGCCGAGCGCATCGACTACCGCAACGTGCGCCGCGTGGTCCGCGCTCTGGAGGTCTGCCTGGTGACCGGCCGGCCCATCTCGGAGCAACAGGGCAAGGTGCCGCCGCCTTATCGCATCCTCATCATCAGCCTGAGGATGCCCCGCTCCGAGCTTTACGAGCGCATCGACCGCCGCGTGGAGCGCATGGTGGAAGCCGGGCTGGAGGACGAGGTGCGCGGCCTGGTCGAGGCCGGCTATGGGTTCGACCTGCCGGCCATGTCGGGCGTGGGCTACGGCCAGTTCGAGCCGCGCCTCACCGGCGACGGTGCGGCTTCGCTGGAGGATGTGGTCCGCGAGATCCAGCGGGCCACCCGCCGCTTTGTGCGCCACCAGGCCAACTGGTTCGGTCGGGATGACGAGCGCATCCACTGGTTCGACACCGGCGCCGATCTCGACCCCTGCGGGCCGGCGCTGGCGCTGGTGCGTTCTTTTCTCGCCGCATCCCCAGGGGCATAGTTTCAGTAGATCCAATGTCCTCAGCAGAGGCGGCTCCCACGCCGCCGGAACGCGGGCATGGGAGCCCGCTCTGCTCAAGAAATCGGATCTACCGAGTCTGAGGTGATCCGACAACCTGAAAGCCGGGGCAGCAGCGCTGCCCCGGCTTTGAGTTATCTTTCGACGCTAGGGGTAGCGTCGGTGTGAGGAAACGGGCTACAGCCGCAGCCAGCGATACTCGTAGCGCGCCAGGTCCAGGCGATAGGGAGCCGACGAGCAGGGCGCCAGCGTTTCGCTCGTCATCAAGTCCACCGGCTGCTCCCCCGCAAATGTGCCCAGGTCCAGTTCGACGCGCTGTGGCTCCGACGACAGGTTGTTGACGATGAGGAGCGTCTCGTCGCCGTGGGTGCGCAGGTAGGCCAGCACGGACACGTTTTCCACGTCCAGGAAGCGGATCTCACCCCGGCCCAAGGCGGGGTGGGCTTTGCGCGCCCGGATCATCTGCCGCATCTGGTTCAGCCGCGAGTTCGAATCGTCCCGCTGGGCTTTGACGTTGACCTGCTCGTACCCGTAGGTTTCGTCGTCGATCACGGGCAGGTAGAGGTCGTCGGGGTCGGCCGTCGAAAAGCCGGCGTTGGGGCCGTCGTCCCACTGCATCGGCGTGCGCACGCCGTCGCGGTCGGGCAGCCAGATGTCGTCGCCCATGCCGATCTCGTCGCCGTAGTAGACGACGGGGGCGCCGGGCAGCGTGAACAGGAGCGAGTTGGCCAGCTCGATGCGGGCCCGGTCGCCTGCACCGGGGCCGCAGGCACAGGCGTTTTCGAGCAGGGGCGCCAGGCGGCGGCGGATGCCCAGGTTGAGCCGCATCCTCGGCTCCGGCGCGTAGAAATCCCACATGAACTGCCGCTCTTCCTCGGTGACCATTTCTAGTGTCAGCTCGTCGTGGTTGCGCAGAAAGGTAGCCCATTGGCACGAATCGGGGATGGGCGGCGTGCGGGCCAGGATCTCGAGGATCGACGAGCGGTCGGCGCGGGCCAGGGCCAGGTAAATGCGGGGCATGAGCGGAAAGTGAAAGTTCATGTGGAACTCGGCTTGCCCTGCCTCGGGGTCGCCCAGGTAGGGGCGCACGTCCTCGGGCCACTGGTTGGCCTCGGAGAGCAGGAGCGTGCCGGGCGCGATCTCGTCCACGTAGGCCCGCAAGCGCTGCAGGTAGGCGTGGGTCTCGGGCAGGTTCTCGCAGTTGGTGCCCTCCCGCTCGTAGAGGTAGGGCGTGGCGTCTACGCGAAAGCCGTCGATGCCTTGCTCTAGCCAGAAGCGGACCACGTTCAGCATCTCTTGCCGGACGGCCGGGTTATCGTAATTCAAGTCGGGCTGGTGGTGGAAGAAGCGATGCCAGTAGTAGGCTTGGCGCTTTTCGTCCCAGGTCCAGTTCGAGTCCTCGTAGTCGAGAAAGATGATGCGCGCCTCGCTGTATTTCTCGTCGGTGTCGCTCCAGACGTACCAGTCGCGGTATGTCTCGTGGTCGGGGTGGTCAGGGTCGCGGGAGGCCTGGAACCAGGCGCATTGGTCGGAGCTGTGGTTGGGGATGAGGTCGGCGATGATGCGCAGGCCGCGCCGGTGCGCCTCCTCCACGAGCTTGCGAAAATCGGCCACGGTGCCATAGTCGGGGTGAATTCGGTAAAAGTCGGCCACGTCGTAGCCATCGTCGCGCAGGGGCGAGGGGTAGATGGGCAGCAGCCAGAGGCAGTCCACGCCCAGGTCCTGGAGGTAATCGAGCTTGGAGATGAGGCCCGGCAGGTCGCCGATGCCGTCGCCGTTGCCGTCGGCAAAGGCCCGGACGAATACCTCGTAGAATACCGCGTCTTTGTACCAATCTGTGGGCATAGTCCCTTTCCTATTCCTGAGTCCACTTCATAACGCCAACTCAACCGCAGAGACGCGGAGAACGCAGAGAGTTCTATTCAAATATACTTAAAACTCTGCGTTCTCTGCGCCTCTACGGTGAGACGATCTGAGTTCGATACTGTCAAAGTCGGACGAGACGACGACGTCGGCCAGTTCCTTGTGCTGCGAGATGATCTGGTGCTCGCGCTCCAGCACGTCTTTGACAAAGGGTTCGAATTTGTCCCGGGCGCGGCGCTTGCGGGCTTGCAGTGTCTCGCGATAGTCGCGGTCGATGAACACGCGGAATTCGATGAACTTGAGCAGGGAGGTGTAGGTCCCCTCGGCGATGAGCACGGCCAGGCCATCGACATCCAGCTCCTCGGTTGTGATGCGGTCCTCGTCATAGATGACCAGCGGCTTGTAGATGGGGCTCTCGCCGCGCTTGAAGGAGCGCAGATTCGAATCGAGAAAGTCGAGTTTGACCTCGTAGGGGCCAACCTGGGCCAGGTTGCGGCGGCGCATCTCGTGGTTGGTCTTGGGCGGAAAGACGAAATAGTCGTCCTGCTGGAGCACCTCGGCCGGGACGCCACGCTCGTTGAGTTGGCGGTAGATTTCGTAGGCCAGCTCCGACTTGCCCGCGCCCGACTCGCCGGCTACGGTGAGCGTAAACCGGCCGTCGGGCCCGATGCGGCCGGCCAGAAGGGCCACGATCTCGGCGGCGCGGTCGGTGTGATGCTTTTCGATGATGAGTTTGTCGCCAATCATGTCTCCTCTGTTGCCTCCTGTGGGGACGTTTCGGCGTCGATAGTCGCATAGATCTCGTCCCGGTCCAGGTTGTCGGGCAGGGGGCCCACGGTGCTGAGTTTACGCTCTACGATCTCGCGGGCAAAGAGGGCGGCGCGCTCCAGCGGGTTGTCGTCGAGGAGGGCGACGAGAAAGCCGGCCCAGAACGAGTCGCCGGCGCCGGTGGCGTCCACCGCCTCGACCGGGCGGGCGGGGACGTGGGTCATCTCGCCCTCGACCGAGAGGATGAATCCGTCGCCGCCCATGGTAAAGACGACGATCTGGGGACCCATTTTGTGGTAGCGCTTGATATACTCCTCCGGCTCGCGGTCGCGGCCAAAGAGGCGGCGGGCGTCGTCGCGCGAGGGCTTGGTGATGGTCGCGTAGCCCAGGATGCGGGGGATGACGTCCCGCGCCTCCCGATAGTCGGGCCAGATCTGAGGGCTGTAGTTGGGGTCGAGGGAGATGATCTTGCCCTGTTTCTGGGCCAGCTTGAAGGCGTGCTCCACGGCCGAACGGCAGGGCTCGCGCGACAGGGCCCACGTCGAGGCGTGCACGACCTTGGCCCGCTCCACCGCCTCCTCGCTGATCTCGTGGGGCTCCAGTTGAAAATCGCCGCTGCGAAATGCCTCAAAATCGGCCGTCCGCGCTGTGCGCGAGACAAAGATGACGCTGGTGTGGACGCGGTGGTCCATGACCAGGTATTGGGTGACGACGCCGGCCCGGTTCAACTCGCCCTTCAAAAACTGGCCCATGGCCCCGATGCCGGTCTTGGAGATGACGGCCGCCTGGCCGCCGAGCTTGCCTACGTGGACGGCGATGTTGGCCGGCGAGCCGCCCTGGTACTTTCGAAAGGTGTAGGCGTTGCGCAGCCAATCGGTCTCTTCGACCGAGATAAAGTCCACCAGCGTCTCGCCGACGGTCAGGACGTCCAGGTCGCCCTCGGGAATTTCGATGCTCATCCTCGGTCCTCACTCCTCTGTGAAGTAGAGCCCCTCCAGGGCTGCCAGGGGGATGTCGGTCTCGGGGCCGGGATGGGTAAAGTAATCGGGAATGGGCAGGGTGCCCCGGTGGGGCGGGCCGTCCAGCATCTCCTCGATGACGGCCAGGTAGCCCTCGGCCGTGCGCTCCCAGGTGTAGCGGGTCAGCACCCGCTCCCGGCCGGTCTGGTGAAAGTGCAACCACTCGCCCTGGGGGCCGACGATGCGCAGCAGCCCCCGGGCCACGTCGTCGGGATCGGCGGGGTCCACCAGGACGCCGAACTCGCGGTCGCCCTCGACCAGACTCTCCGACGGGCCGCCGTGCTGGGTGACGACGGCCGGCAGGCCGCAGCTCATGGCCTCCAGGGGGGCCAGGCCAAAGGGTTCGTAGAGGGCGGTCAGGGCAAAGGCCGAGCGGCGCCCGGCGGCCACGCGGTAGGCGGCGGCCAGCTCGGCCTGGCTGTTCAGCGGGAAGCCGGTGATGGCGTCTTCCAAACCGTGCTCGGCCATCAGGCCCGTGATCTCGTCCATGATGGCCTTTTCGCCGGCGCTCAGGCTCTCGTACTCGTGCAGCGGATCGTCGAGGCCGCGGACGACGATGGCCAGGTTGGCCGCGGCCCGCAGTTCCTCGCTGGCGACAAAGGCCTGGACCAGGCCCACGTGGTTCTTTTTGGCGTCCAGCCGGCTGGAGGCGACGACGAGGGGCAGCGCCCGGCGGTCCCGGGCGACGTCCCGGGCCAGGGCGGCGTCGATGCGCGCCGCAATCTCGGCGTCGAGGGCCGTCGGCTTTGGGGAAAAGATGCGCAGGTTGACGCCCGGCGGCACGACGGCAAAGCGGTCGCCGTCGTGGGGGTCCACGGCGCCGTGGTAGGCGGGGTGGGCGTACTGCTCCAGCCGCTCCTGGCTGGTTGACGTAATGATACACCCGGCGTGGTTCATGCCCACCCGCTCGGCAAAGATGCGCCGGGGGAAGTGAAAGTGGGCGTGCTTGCCGGCCAGCGTCCCCCGCGTGACGTTCAGCTTGTCCATCTTTTGGGCGCCCAGCGAGTGGCCGGTCATGGTGTAGGGCACGCCGGTTTCCTGCTTCAAGAGCGCGCCCGAGAGCGCCCCGTCGGCGTAATGGGCCGTAAAGGCGCCGGGCAGCCCGCCGTCTTGCTCGTAGAAGGCGAGGATATTCGGCACCCAGTCGGTGCCCAGGTGGGGCCACAGCTCCTCTTTGGGCAGGAACCGCTCCGGCCCGCAGGGCAGGCGGACGATGCGCACGCCGTCTACGCCGGGATAACGCTCCAGCGGTGCGGCGAACTCGGGCCAGTCGGGGTCCAGGATGCGGCGGGTCAGGATGTCGGCCTGGTGGCCCAGCCGGGCCATGGCGATGGCCACTTCTTTGACATAAACGAGTTGGCCGCCAAAGTCGGGGTGCTCGGTCCAATAGCTGTCCTGGGGATCAAAGTTGCCCTGTGGGTTGAGAAATGCGATCTTCATGGTCGTCGGTTGCTCCTTTGCCCTATGCTCGTAACGCAATTTTGCAAATTGCGCCTGGGCAAGTCACCCACTTGCCCTACATGGACACCCGGTCGTAGAGCCGCCGGTACTCGGCGATGGCCCGGTCCCAGCCAAAGTTGTCCAGCATCTGGTAGCCGTGGTAGATCATCCGGGCGTAGGCGGTCTGGTCCGAGCGGTAGAGCTCAATGGCGTCCTGGATGGCCCAGGTAGCGCGCTGGACCATGGCCTCAAAGAGGGGCGCGCCCCGGCGCTCCTCGATGCGGTCGCCGTCGGCCCCATAGTCGCACTCGACGATCTTTTGCCAGTCGTCGGCCACGTTGGGCACCGAGGGCTCGCGGTAGAGAAAGCCGGTGGGCTCGCTCTTGCGCCCGTGAAAGAGGGCCACGAGCTGCCGGCCCTCGCGGCTCAGGGCGGCGCTGGCTCGGGGCGCCGCCTGCTGGACCAGGCCGCCGGTGGCCCGGGCGACGAGGGGCATGCCGGCCAGGTAGGCTTCGCTGGCGGCGCCAAAGGGCTCGTAGAGCGAGCCCATGACCATGTACGAGCTGCCCTCCTTCAGTGCCTTGAACGCCTCGAAGTCGAGGCGGAAGGGGAAGGCCTTGACCTCGCCGGGGCGCTCCTCGGCCAGAGCCCTGAGAAAGGACAGCCCGGCAAAGCCCTCGACGCCGGGGATGGGCGTAAAGACGTAGCGCGCCCGACCCGGCGGGATGCGGCGGATGGCCTCGACGACGACGTCGAATCCTTTTTGCCGGGGGTCGTCGCGGCCCATGAAGAGCAGAACCGGCAGCCAGGGGTCCGAAAGGTCCAGGTCTTGGCCCCAGGCTTCGCGGCCCGGTTGGGGATTCTCTTTTAGCCCCTGCTGGTAGGCTTCCAGCACCTCGGCCAGCGTCTCGCGGCGCGCCCACTTTTCCCCCTGGATGCCGCCAAAATCGCCGGCCTGGGCTCGCTCGTGGGCTTCCGCCGAGAAAGGGAAGGCGAGCTGGCCAAAGATGCCATTGTCCACGCCGACGACGCCCTTGCTGACCAGCAGCTCTTGCAGGTGTGGGGCGAATACGTCGGTGTGCAGCGGGTCGCTCGTCAGCTCGTCGGCAAAGTTCTGCGAGACGGTCGAGAGGGGGCCGTCCATCAGCGGGATCATCTGGGTCAGGACCGTGTCGTAGTGCAGGCCCAGGTGGGAGATGAGGCTGTAGACCTGGGTGGACTTGGCGGCGCCCAGGTACTGGTCGTAGGGGTTGTGGACCGTCAGCACGCAGGCGGCCGTCTCGATGAAGGGGTCCCGCGCCACCGCCTGGGCGGCGCAGGCCGTCTCCCAATCCTGGAGGTGGAACACCAGGTCGCGGGTGGCGGCCAGCCCCTCCTCGGTCAGGATGGCCAGGGCCTTGGGCACGGCGGCGCAGAAAAAGAGGGCGTCCTTCACCAACTGCTCTTTGTCCTCGGGGTTGATGTAGGGGTCGGACGGGGCGGTGAAAAAGCCGTCGGCGCTGAGCAGGTAGGTGGCCAAGCCACCGTCGTCGGTGAAGTGCCGGAGTTCGACGTCGTGGGTCTGCTCCCCGATTTCGAGGGGAAAGGTGGTCAGCACGGGCAGCGGCCGCGAGATGTTAACAAAGTAGGGGGCCAGGACGAAGCAGGTTTCGTGCCGGGCCATCTGCGGCGGGAGCACCTTCATCACGGCGGCCAGCCCGCCCGAGGGGGCCAGGCCGGTCTCAAAGGTGACAAAGACGACAGTGCGACGTTCTTTGTAGGGTCGATTCTCTGTTATCTGGCTCATGGTCTCTCTTTGATGTTAGTGCTCGCCTTCGCCGGGGTTGCTGCCGCAGATGGCCGGCACCCACTTTTGGCTCTGGATGGGCGGGCGCTCGTAGCCGGTGTCCTCCTGGCGCGGCGGCAGCTCGACGGGCTCGGGCGTCAGGTCCGCGTAGTCGATCATGCTCAGCAGGTGGCTGATGCAGTTCAGGCGGGCGTGGCGCTTGACGTCGGCGTTGACCACGTACCAGGGGGCCTCGCCGATGTCGGTGTACATGAACATGGCGTCCTTGGCCCGCGAGTATTCGACCCACCGGGTTCGGGCCTCCAGGTCCATGGGACTCAGCTTCCAGCGGCGCTTGGGATCCTGGTTGCGGCGGCGGAAGCGGCGTTCCTGGACGTCGTCGCTGACCGAAAAGTAGTACTTGATCAGCTTGATGCCCGAGCGGACCAGCATCCGCTCGAATTCGGGCACCGAGCGCATGAATTCTCGATACTGCTCGTCGGTGCAGAATTCCATGACCCGCTCCACCAGGGCGCGGTTGTACCAGCTCCGGTCAAAGAGGACCATCTCGCCGGCCGAGGGCAGGTGGGTCACGTAACGCTGAAAGTACCACTGCGTCGTTTCTTTTTCGGTGGGCTTGGGCAGGGCCACCACCCGGGCGATACGGGGGTTCAGACGGCGGGTGATGCGCTTGATGACGCCCCCTTTGCCGGCAGCGTCGCGTCCCTCAAAGACGACGACGACGCGCAGGCCTTTCTCCTTGATCCAATGCTGGAGTTTGACCAGCTCTTCCTGGAGGCGGGTCAGTTCCTTCTCATAGACCTTGCGCCGGAGCTTGCCCTTCTTGGTGTAGATCGGTTTTTCTTTCTTCTTTTTCGGCGGAGCCTCGCCGGCCTGGTCCTCGGCCTCTGAGGCGCCGGCTTCCGGCTGCCCTTCCTCTTCAGGCTCGGAAACCTTGGCTTCTTCCATCTCTCGCGCTTTTTCTTCTGCCACGGCTACTCCTTTCGTGCCACGGTAGTGGTTATGTAGTAAGTGATAATGTGGGGGACGTCCTCCACATTATCACTTACCGTGTTACCACTACCCGTGCCGCGTACTATCTGTTCAAAGACACCGGTCCAGATCGCTGCTCGTCTAGAAATACCGTTCGTAGCCTGGGATCTCGAGTTCGTCGCGCATGGCCTGCAATTCGAGGCGCAGGTTGCGGTTCACGGGCACGCCTCGCTGGCGGACGATGGCTTCCATTTGGTGTTCCTTCTCCCAGGCGACGTAGATGCGGTCCTGTCCCGGCTCTTTGCGCGACGCCTGCAGGGTGCGCATGATGGCCCCGGTGATCCCCCGCGAGACCTCCAGCGGGACAAAGTGCTCGATGTTGAGGGCCAGGAAAAAGTGGCCCAGCATGTAGGGCCGCCGCGAGCCGTCGGGCGCAAAGCCGAGCAGGTCCTTCATAAACATGCCGCCGCTCAACGAAGCGGACAGGATCTCGACCATCGTCGCCAGGTCGTAGCCCTTGTAGCCGGCGTGCAACTCGCCCGCGCCGCCCAGGGGCAGAAACGCGGCCGTCGCCTTGCCCAGGTCCTCCAGAATCTGGTCCGCGTCGGTGAGGGGCTCGCCCGCTTCGTCGATGACCCAGCCCTCGGGCACCGGCTTTTGGGCGCGGGCGGCCACTTCGATCTTGCCTCGCTGGCTGATGGACGTGGCACCGTCGAAGCAGAAGGGAAAGCCCATGTCCGATGGCGCGGCGAAAGCGATGGGGTTGGTACCCAGCATCGGCTCGGTGCCCCAGGTGGGGGCGATGGCCGGCCGGGCGTTGGTCACGCACAAGCCCATCATCCCCTCCTCGGCTGCCATCAGCGGGTAGTAGGCGGCGATGCCAAAGTGGGTGCCGTTGCGCACGGCGACGGCCCCGGTGCCGTATTCTTGGGCCTTGGTCATGGCCAGGCGCATGGCCTGGTAGGCGATGACGTGGCCCATGCCGTGGTGGCCGTCGATCAGGGCCGTGGTCTTGGCCTCGCGGACGATCTCGATTTCGGTCATGGTGGACTGGACGCCGGCCTGGATGCGGTCGTAGTAGTATTTGAGGCGGCCCACGCCGTGCGACTCGATGCCGGCCAGGTCCGACGCAATCAGCACGTCGGCGCAGATGCGGGCATCCTCCGGCGGCGTGCCGAGGGCTTCAAAGACGTCTATCATAAAATCTTGGATGACTTTGACGGACAGGTAGATGGTTCCTTCTGGCATTCCGGTTCTCCGTTTCACGTGTTGGTGTTGCGCCAGGGTGCAGGCTCGGGTTCAGGCTCCGGTGGGGGCTCGTGGCGCAGGGGGCGCGTGAGCAGTTCGAGGGTGAGCCCCGTCGTGGCGCCGACCACCGCGCCGACCAGGGGCAGCCCCAAGATGGGACCGATGGCCCAACCGAGGGCGCTCACCAGGATCCACCACGCGGCTAATCGCACTTTTTGCCTCAGGACGAGCCACTGCAACAGGCCCATGAATAGGCCCAGGAAGGCACCCTGGAGCACGACGATCTCGGCCGGCAGCAGGTATTCTGTTACCAAAAAGCCGAGGGCCCAGCCCAGGCCGCTGGCTGCAATCCACCAGCCGGCCTGCGGGATCAGGTTCCGCAGCACGATCCACTGCAAGAGTCCCATCGCCAAGCCGATGGCGACAGTGCCTTCCTGGGGCAGGAGGATGCCCAGGAGCCAGCCCAGGCTGCTGACCAGGACCCACTTGAGCCAAAAGACCCAGTCGAATGAGGGCGCTTGTGCATGCTCGGGCTCTTTTTGTCTAAGGGTCATTCACAATCCCCGGCCGAGGGCCAGGCAACAGGGCGGCCACTCGGCAGCCGCCCTGTTGCTCGGACTTTGGGTACTCGCTCCAGTCTTCTCCCTGTTCGGTATTTGTCGAGTTGATGGGCTTAGCCTTTCACCGAGCCGGCCAACATGCCCCGCACAAAGAAGCGCTGCAGCGAGAAAAAGACGACGAGGGGCAGGAGCATGGTGATAAAGGCGCCGGCCGTCAGCAGGTGCCAGTCAGAACCCCGCTCGCCGAGCAGGCTCTGCAGGTACTGGGTCAGGACCGCCACCTCCTTGGTGCTGCCCAGGAAGGTCAGGGCCACCAGGTAGTCGTTCCAGACCCACACGAACTGAAAGATGGTCAGCGAGGCCAGGGCCGGGATCGACAGGGGCAGGATCAGGCGGGTAAAGATGGTGAATTGGGAGGCGCCATCGATAAAGGCCGACTCCAGGATGTCGCGGGGCAGGGTGTTGACGTAGTTGAAGAGCAGGTAGATGGAGAGCGGCAGGCCAAAGCCGGTGTGGGCCAGCCAGATGGCCAGCCAGGTGCCGTTCAGGTCCAGGGCCCGGTAGTCGCGAAAGATGGGCACCAGGGCGATCTGCAAGGGGACCACCAGCAGGGCGACCACGATGGTAAAAAAGAACTTGCGGCCCGGGAACTTCATCCAGGCAAAGCCATAGGCGGCAAAGGCTGCCACCAGGAGGGGGATGATCACGGCCGGGATGGTCACCGTGACGCTGTTGAGAAAGGCCTGGGTCATGTCCGCGCCCTTGACTGTCACCCGTTCACCCTCGGTGTTGACGATGGTCGTCTCCTTGCCGCCCAAGACTTCCTTGTAGGCGTTCAGGGTAAAGTCGGGGTTCTGGATGACGGTCCACCAGCCCGTGGACTTGGCGTCGTCTGCCGGGCGAAACGAGGTGATGAGCGTGCCCAGGGTCGGGATCGTCCAGATGATACAGAGGATGATCAGGACCCCGTACACCAGGATGTTGCTGATCAGTCGTTGTCTTTTTGCGCTACCCATTAGAACGCCTCCTGTTGGAATTGCTTCAGGTTATACCACATGACGGGCAGAACCAGGATAAGCAGGACCATGGCGATGGCCGAAGCCCGCCCATCGTGGTCGTAGGTGAACATTTGCCTCCAAAAGACGGTGCCGATCACGTTGGTACTGAACTGCCCGCCCGTCATGGCCCAGACGATGTCGAATATCTTGAGGGTGAGGAGCAGGATCGAGGTCGAGATGGTGATGATGGTGCCCTGGATGTAGGGGATCATGATCTGGAAAAAGACCTGGACCTCGGTTGCGCCGTCGATGCGGCCGGCTTCCAGGAGCTCGGACGGCACGCCTTTCAGCGCGGCAGAGAGGATGACCATGGCGAACCCGGCCTGCATCCAGATGAGCACGACGATCATGAGGATCGTGTTCATTGGCGCTTTCGTAAGCCAGCCGATAGGCTCCCCCCCAAGTGCGGTCACGAACGCGTTGAGCACGCCGATCTGCGGCTGGCCCGGCGGCTTGAAGGCGTACATGAACTTCCAGATCACGCCGGCGCCGATGAACGAGATGGCCAGCGGCAAAAAGATGAGGGACTTGACGGATACCTCAAAGATGGGGTGGGTGCGGTCGGCCAGGACGGCGATGATGAGGCCAAAGGCGACGGTCAAGAACGTGCCCAATACGAGCCACAGGATGTTGTTGCGGAAGGATTCGAGCATGACCCGGTCGGTAAAGACGTAGCTATAGTTCTCGAACCCGACGAAACTCTCGCCCGATTTGTCCATAAAGCTAGAGATGCCGCTGCGGAACACGGGCATGAGCAGGTACCAGCCCAGGATGGCCAGGGCCGGCCCGACAAAGACGAAGGGCAGGAGGGCGGTCGTCCAGGCCGGGGGCAGTTGCTCGACGAGGGCGTTGGCAATGACGTAGAGCAGGGCAAAGCCGCCCACGCCCCAGATGATGGCCACGACGGCGATGAGGACCTGGTGGGCCTCCCCCTCGCGCAGCCAGAGGAACCCGGCCCGCATCACGATGAAAAAGATGACGGGCACGACCAGGGCCAGGGCGATGCGGATGATCCAGGGTACGAGCCCGGTGGGGCGCTGCTCCCATTCTCGCTCCGGTCGCTTCTCTTCCGGGATGACCAGCCAGAGGCTGATGTAGGCGATGATGCCAAACCCGAAAAAGAGGGAAAGGAGCAGGAACGCCCAGCGAACTCGGCCGGGGTCCAGTTTGTAGTAGCGAGCCAACCCGTGACAAACGCCGCCAATCACCCGATCGTCGGTGATCGTCCGGGCCATTTTTTTGTCATTCACGTTTCTTCCTCCTTGGATGGCGGCACGGTTTGAGTGCCGTATGGACGTGGTAAAGGAAGCAGGGCAGCGGGTCACTGCCCTGCTTCCTCGTGAGTCCAGAGCGATACGTCCGCTCTGTGACCGATTGGCTACTCAGGCCAGCTCTCGTCGATCTCGGTCAAGACGGTGTCCAGTTCCACGCCGCTGACCCAGTCCACCATGCCCTTCCAGAAGGAGCCGGCGCCGACTTCGGCCGGCATCAAGTCCGAGGCGTCGAAGCGAAAGACCTTGGCGTTCAACAGCAGGTCGGCCAGCTTCTGCTCGATCTCGGTCTGGTACCAGTCGAGGTTCTGGTCCTGGTGGGGGAAGAGGGCGCCGCCGGCCTTGGCCCACAGCTCGCCCGAGACGCCCATGGTCAGGTACTCCATGTAGGCGCGGACCTCGGGGCGGTCCTCGAACATGACGATCTGGTCGCCGCCACCCAGGATGGGGATGCCGTACTCGGGGTCGATCTCGGGGAAGCCGAACACGCCGACTTCTTCGTCCAGGTTGTTCTGGATCTCCTCCGGCCAGAAGTTGGTGACAAAGTTGCCCTGGCGGAAGAGGTAGCAGCCGGGCGGATCGTTCCACATGGGCAGCGAGCCCTCGGCAAAGTGCTCGGTCAGGATGCTGGTCGTGCCGCCCAGGACATAGTCGGGGTTCATCCAGATCTGCTCGATGTAGCCCGCCGCGGTCTTGACGGCCTCGTCGGTGAAGGGGATCTCGTGCTGCCACCACTGGTCATAGACGTCGGGACCGGCGGTGCGGAGCATGACGTCCTCCATCCAGTCGGTGCCGACCCAGCCGGTGGCTGCGCCCGACTCCATGCCGACGCACCAGGGGATGCCGCCGTCGGCCACGATCTGGTCGCTGAGGGCGATCAGATCGTCCCAGGTGGTGGGAATCTCGTACCCGGCGGCCTCGAAGGCTTTCTTCGGATACCAGACAAAGCTCTTGGCGTTGACCCGGTGAAAGACGCCGTAGGGCGTGCCCTGGTAGGAGCCCAGGTCGAGCCAGACGGGGGCATAGTTGCCCTCGATGCGCTCGATGATCTCGGGCCATAGGGGCTGTAGCTCGCCGGCTTCGGCAAAGCGGTCCTTCAGGCCGGGCTGGGGCAGCAGGGCGACGTCGGGCGGATCGCCGCCCTCGACGCGGGTGTTGATGACCACCTCAAAGTCGCGGGTGCCCTCGTAGGTAACTTCGATGCCCGTGATCTCGGTGAAGCGATCGTTGACGGACGTGTAGCGGGCTTCCTCGTCACCACCGGCAAAGGCGCCCATGACCAGCACCGACGTGCCCGGCATTTCGGGCAGGCCGAGGGCTTCGGCGGTCAATTCCACTTCCTCCGGTTCTTCTTCTACGTCAACCGTGCCGCCTTCAGGCCAACTGGCCTCGATTTCCTGCAGGACGGTGTCCAGGTCGGTGCCGCTGACCCAGTCGACCATGCCGGTCCAGAAGGAGCCGGCGCCGACTTCGGCCGGCATCAGGTCCGAGGCGTCGAAGCGAAAGACCTTGGCGTTCAACAGCAGGTCGGCCAGCTTCTGCTCGATCTCAGTCTGGTACCAGTCCAGGTCCTGGTCCTGGTGGGGGAAGAGGGCGCCGCCGGCCTTGGCCCACAGCTCAGCCGATTCGCCCGTGGTCAGGTACTCCATGTAGGCGCGGACCTCGGGGCGGTCCTTGAACATGACGACCTGGTCGCCACCGCCCAGGATGGGGATGCCGTACTCGGCGTCGATCTCGGGGAAGCCGAACACGCCGACTTCTTCGTCCAGGTTGGCCTGGATCTCCTCCGGCCAGAAGTTGGTGACAAAGTTGCCCTGGCGGAAGAGGTAGCAGCCGGGCGGATCGTTCCACATGGGCAGCGAGCCCTCGGCAAAGTGCTCGGTCAGGATGCTGGTCGTGCCGCCCAGGACATAGTCGGGGTTCATCCAGATCTGCTCGATGTAGCCCGCCGCGGTCTTGACGGCCTCGTCGGTGAAGGGGATCTCGTGCTGCCACCACTGGTCATAGACGTCGGGACCGGCGGTGCGGAGCATGACGTCCTCCATCCAGTCGGTGCCGACCCAGCCGGTGGCTGCGCCCGACTCCATGCCGACGCACCAGGGGATGCCGCCGTCGGCCACGATCTGGTCGCTGAGGGCGATCAGATCGTCCCAGGTGGTGGGAATCTCGTACCCGGCGGCCTCGAAGGCTTTCTTCGGATACCAGACAAAGCTCTTGGCGTTGACCCGGTGAAAGACGCCGTAGGGCGTGCCCTGGTAGGAGCCCAGGTCGAGCCAGACGGGGGCATAGTTGCCCTCGATGCGCTCGATGATCTCGGGCCATAGGGGCTGTAGCTCGCCGGCTTCGGCAAAGCGGTCCTTCAGGCCGGGCTGGGGCAGCAGGGCGACGTCGGGCGGATCGCCGCCCTCGACGCGGGTGTTGATGACCACCTCAAAGTCGCGGGTGCCCTCGTAGGTAACTTCGATGCCCGTCTGTTCCGCAAAGCGGTCGTTGACGGACGTAAAGCGGGCTTCCTCGTCGCCACCGGCAAAGGCGCCCATGACCAGCACCGACGTGCCCTCGAACTCGCCCGCGTAGGCGCGGTCCAGGAAGGTGTCGCCGACCGGTTCTATGCCCTCTTCGGTCGGCTCGGGGGCCTCGGTAGCGGGTGGGGAAGTTGGCTCTTCGGTCGGGCCGCAAGCGGTCAGGATCATGCTCACGATCACGAGCAAGGCCACGATTGAAAACAGGGAACGTTTCATTTTACTCTCCTCCTACTTTTGTTCTTTGGATTCGCTGGTGGGGCCATTTGCGCCCTTCCAGCTTTCGTCGTGATTTCTAGCGTTGCTACTCTGTAGACCAGTCTCCGTCGCAGCTATCACCTCCCTTCTGGTTTCGAGTCCGGCCGAACCATCCTCTCTGTACACGTTTCGGAAAATACCTGCGTGAAACTCATAGTGCTCGAACCCGCACGAGAAAGCTACTGTTTCGGCTGGGGCGCTAGCAGCTTGTCGGAGAGCCCCGTTTGCAGTGCGCGCTTTAGCGCGTTTCTGCGGCGCTTGCCGCAGGCACGCCTGTGGCGAAGCGCCTACTACGAACTAGAAGGACTCTCCCCGACAGCCTTCTAGGGTGCCCCGCAAGACTCCCGAGTTACCAGCTCTGTATCCAAAATCACGGATGCGACGTCCTCCTCACCTTCAATCAGGCTGATCAGAATCTCTGCGGAAGTCCAGCCCAATCCATAGGCGGGCACGCGGACGGTCGTCAACGGTGGGCAGGCCTGGCTCGCCAAAAAGATGTCGTCAAAGCCCACCACCGCCACCTCGTCAGGGATGGTAAGGCCGGCGGCGCGGATGGCCGTCATGGCGCCCATGGCCACGACGTCACTGGCGGCAAAGATGGCCGTGGGCCGTTCTGGCAGGTTGAGCAGTTCTGTCATGGCCCCCCGGCCAGTCTCTGGCAAAAAGTCTGCCGTACGCACTAGTTCCGCATCATAGGCAAGGCCATGTTCGGACAAGGTCTCCTTGTAGCCAGCGAACCGATCCTGAGCGCCGGCGTAAAACAACGGCGCATTCGAGATGAACCCGATACGTTGGTGTCCAAGGCCGATGAGGTGGTTCACGGCTTGGGCAGCGCCAGCTTGGTTGTCCACGTCTACAGAAGGAAAATCATAGCCGTCCAGCCGTCCGTGCAAGATCAGGGGAAATCTCTCGTCGGCCAACTGGTCGAGCAGTGGATCGCCAGCACGAGGTCCGGAAAGAATCGCGCCATCGACTTGCTGCTCGCGGATCAAGCGCGTGTAGGCTTCGTGGCTGGGCACGTCTTCGGCCATCTGTAGGACAAGCAGATAGTTGTGCTGGTGAACGGAAGCTGTGACACCTTGGAGAAAGGTGGGGAGGAATGCATCGGCCGCCAAGCGGTCCTGGCCTTCACCCAGAATGAGGCCGATGCGCCGGGTCTTGCCGCTGGCCAGGGAACGCGCCGCGGCGGTGGGATAGTAGTTGAGTTCGCGAGCCGCTTCCAGAACCCGCCGGCGAGTTTCCTCGGTAATCTTGACCCCGGGTACGTCGTTCAGCACGAAGGAAACGGTTGTCCTCGATACGCCGGCCAGCTTGGCTACGTCGTAGCTCCTGGCCTGTCTTCGAGCCAAATCAGCCTCCTAATTAACTCGCGTTACTAACCCGCGTTACTAACACGCGTTAATTATACATCCCTTTTTCTGATTTGTCAAGGGCATTCAGGAAGAATTGGCATTATTCCCGCAACTTGAATTATTCTGTCAAAGCCCAGACATCATCCAAATCAAAGACCTGCTCCTGCGCACCATCATCGGCATCAACCCCGAGGAGCGGGAGAAGCGCCAGGACGTGCTGATCAACCTCGCGCTCCACGCCGACACGCGCCGGGCGGGGCGTCGGACGACGTCGCCGACGCGGTCAACTACCGGACT
>CAYLZO010000036.1:0-29074 GCA_964387775.1 uncultured Anaerolineaceae bacterium | reverse complement strand
CGGTTGGCCGCCTGAAACCGTAAAGGAGCTTGTCCCATGTGGGTAACGCTCCCCCCGAGCCACTGGCATTTCTTCTGAATCGGTGCTATAATGGTACCCAGCCACAGACAGGCTCTCTAGAAATCAGACAACGCAGCCCATAGCGACGATAACTCGTCTTCGAATGCGACACACAGGGCCGGTTCGTTTGCAGATTCAAAAGAGATCGAAATGTCCCCGGGGGGGCGCTACCTTTGCCCTGACCTTGTCAAAAGAGATGGAGGTCCTATGACCCACGACCCACTGCGCATTCTGGTCGTAGACGACGACCGCAGCATGGCCAAAACCCTGACCGACATCATTCGGGTCATGGGCCACCAGGCCGAGATGGCCCACTCTGGCCCGGAGGCGCTGGACAAGCTCCAGGCGCAGCCCTCTGACTGTGTCCTGTCGGACATCAAGATGCCGGGCATGAGCGGCGTGGCGCTGTACCGGGCGATCAGGGAACTGCAACCCGACCTGCCGGTGGTGCTGATGACGGCCTATTCGGCCGACCACGTGATCCAGGAGGGCCTGGCAGAGGGCGTGGTGGCCACCCTGACCAAACCGCTGGACATCGACGCGCTGCTGCGCTTTTTCTCCTACCTGCGCAGCGAGCAGTCGGTCGTCATCGTCGACGACGACCCGGCCTTTGGCCGGACGCTGAGCGATCTGTTGCGCGCGCGAGGCTTTGCCGTGACCTACATCTGCGAACCCAACGCCGTGTTGACCCATCTGGAGCAGGATCGCGACGTGCTCCTCCTGGACATGAAACTGGACGGCATCAACGGGCTGGCGCTGCTGCGCGACATCAAGGAGCAGCACCCCAACAAAGTCGTCATCCTGGTGACCGGCTACCGGCAAGAGATGGCGGCCAGCATCCAGGCCGCCCTGGAGATCGGCGCCTACACCTGCCTGTACAAACCCCTAAAGATCGAGGAACTGCTCCATTCCCTGGCCGAGATTCGCCGTCAGCAGATGAACAAGATCCTGACTCCGTAACACGGCGCCGGGGCTGCAACTGCGCCTGGTCTCAGTTGTAGCACCCCAAAGGGAGGACTGCCATGAGTCCAAAACCGACCGTCCTGATCGTAGACGACGACGCCCATCTGCGCAAAACCCTGACCGACATCCTGCGCGTCAAGGGCTACACGCCGGCCCCGGTCACCACGGGGCGGGGCGCCCTGGACAGCGTCCAGGCCCAGACCCCGGCCGTGGCCCTCATCGACCTCCGGCTGGAGGACATGTCCGGCCTGGAGGTGATGAGCCGCATCCGGCGCCTCTCCCCCCGCACCGAGTGCATCGTGCTCACCGGCCACGCCTCGCAAGCCTCGGCCATCGAGGCCATCCACCTGGGCGCCTACGGCTATCTGCAAAAGCCCTACGACGTCGAGCAACTGCTGCTCACCATCCGCCACGCCCTCGAGCGCCAGGAGGCCCAGAAGCACAGCCAACGCCTGTTGGAGCAGCAGCTCATCGTCAACCGCCTGGCCCTGGCCCTGGGCGAGGCCCACGACCTGCAGCGCGTCTTTTACACCGTCTACGACCACGTCCGGGACCTGATGGACGCCGAAGCCTTTATCGTCTCCTTTTACGACAGCCAGGCCCGGCTCTTTCGCGCCGGCTACGTCGTCAGCAGCGGGCAGGTGCTGGACGTGAGCGGCTTTCCGCCCATCCCCCTCGAAGAGCCGGGGCGCGGCACCCAGAGCCGGGTCATCCACAGCGGGCAGCCCTGCTACGTCGCCGACTATCGCCGGGCCGCGGACCAGGTCCAGAGCGAGCACACCATCACGCCCGATCAACAGGTGGTGGCCGGCCCGCCGCCCGACGACGAGGTGGAGCGCACCCGATCGTTGATCTGCGTGCCGATGAAGGTCGAGGGAAGAATCATCGGCGTCATGCAGGCGCAGAGTTACCAACTCGACGCCTACACGCCGGCAGACGTGGAGCTGCTTTCCGCCCTGGCCAACGTGGCGGCCATCGCCGTGCAGAACGCCCGCCTCTTCCAGGACTTGCAGGACCAAATCCACACCCAGCGCGAAACCCAGATGAAGCTGATCCAGGCCGAAAAGATGGCGGCCCTGGGCCAACTGGCGGGCGGCATTGCCCACGACTTTAACAACCTCTTGACCGTCATTCACATCAGCAGCCGCCTCCTGGAAAAGGAGTTGCGCCCCCAGGACCCGCTGTGGATCCACGTGCAGCGCATCCAGGACGCCGGCCAACGGGCCGTGGCGTTGACCCGGCAACTGCTCAGCTTTAGCCGCAAGGAGGTCGTCGAGCCGCGACTGTTGGACCTCAACGAGATCATCCACGACCTGAGCAAAATGCTGCGGCGCATCATCGGCGAGGACGTCGAGCTGGAGATGGCCCTGGCCGACGACCTGTGGCCCGTCCGCGCCGACCCGTCGCAGGTGGACCAGGTGCTCATGAACGTCGTCGTCAACGCCCGCGACGCCATGCCCGGCGGCGGCCGCCTGACCCTCGAGACGGCCAACGTGACCCTCGACAAACGCCACGCCGACCGCCACCTCGATGCCCGGCCCGGCGAGCACGCCCTGCTGGCCATCACCGACACCGGCCTGGGCATGGACGAGGCCACCCAAGCGCGCATCTTTGAGCCCTTTTTCACCACCAAGGAGCAGGGCAAGGGCACCGGCCTGGGCCTGGCCACCGTGTACGGCATCGTCACCCAGGGTGGGGGCCACATCGTGGTGGACAGCCGGCCGGGCCAGGGCGCGACCTTTCGCCTCTATTGGCCCCGGGCCGAGGTTCAGGATCGGGGCCAGGCTGAGGCTGAGGACGCGGCCGTGGCCCCCGCCCCGCCCTCGGCCTCGCCCGCCACCATCCTGGTCGTCGAAGACAGCGACGACGTGCGGGAGCTGACCGTCAGCATTCTCCGTGAAGAGGAGTATCGGGTGCTGGCCGCCGGCGACGGCGCCGAGGCGCTGCGTCTCGCCGGCGATCACGAGGGGCCAATCAACCTCTTGCTGACCGACGTGGTGATGCCCCACCTGAGCGGCAAGGAGCTGGCGGACCAGATCAAGGGCCGCCGGCCCGAGATCAAGGTCTTGTACGCCTCCGGCTATACCGACGACAAGATCGCCCATCACGGCGTGTTGGAGGCGGGTGTGGCCTTTTTGCGCAAACCCTTTACCCTGGAAAACCTGACCGACAAGGTGCGGTCGGTGCTAGATTCCGGGGCGTAGCCCTGTACGACGAACGGAGAGAAGGCGTCATGTCCCAGAATACGTTTCCCCGATGGTTGAGGGCCGCCCTGGGCCTGGCGGCGCTGGCCCTGCTGGCCGGCGGCGCCTGGTTCCTCCGCGCCCAGGAACAGGAGCTGCGGCGCGACACCGAGGCGGACCTCGGCGCCATTGCCCGGGTGAAAGTGGACCAGATCGCCCTGTGGCGGGCCGAACGGCTGACCGACGCGGCCGTGATCGCCGAAAACCCCTTCCTGATCGAGACCGTCGCCCGCTGGCTGGCGGCGCCCCGAGCCGAGGATACCGACCAGATCCTGACCCACTTTGGCTCTCTGCAGCAGCACTATGACTACTATGACGTGTTGTTGATCGACGCCGAGGGACAGGTGCGCCTCAGCCTGGACGGCTACGTCGGTCCCCTCCACGACCAGGCGGCCCAGGCCCTGGCCACCGCCCTGGCCGACCGGCAGCCGGCCCTCAGCCCCTTGCACGCCGGCCCCGGCGACCTGCCGCCCCACGTCGACGCCGTGGCTCCGCTCCTGCCCCCGGAGACGGGCAAGCCGTTGGGCGCCATCCTCCTGCAAAGCGACGCCCGGCAGTTCCTCTATCCCCTGATCCAATCCTGGCCCACGCCCAGCGACAGCGCCGAATCGCTGCTCGTCCGGCGCGAGGGCGACGAGGTGCTCTTTTTGAACGACCTGCGCTTCCAACCGGGCGCCGCCCTCACGCTGCGTTTTCCCCTGAGCCAGGCCGGCCTGCCGGCGGCCATGGCCGTATTGGGCCGGGAGGGCGTGGTGCAGGGGGCGGACTATCGCGGCGTCGAGGTGCTGGCTGCCCTCCGGGCCGTGCCCGATTCGCCCTGGTACCTGGTGGCCAAGGTGGACGCCGCCGAAGCCCTGGCGGCGTTGCGGCGCGAGACGACCCTGATCCTGGCCCTGCTCCTGGGCGTGGTCTTTAGCGCGGCCGTGGGCGTCGCCGCCCTCTGGCAGCGCAACGCCACGGCCCACTACCGCGCCCTCTACCGGGCCGAGCAGCGCCACCGCGCCACCCTCCTCAGCGTCGGCGACGGCGTCATCGTCACCGACGCCGGGGGCCGGGTGGAGCTGTTCAACCCGGTGGCCGAGGCGCTCATCGGCTGGTCCCAGGCCGAGGCGCGGGGAAAACCCCTGACCGAGGTGTTTCGCATCGTCAACGAAGAGACGCGCCGGCCGATGAAAGACCCGGCCGCCCGCGTGCTGCAGGAAGAGCGCGTGGTGGGCCTGGCCAACCACACCCTGCTCGTCGCCCGCGACGGCGCCGAGCGCCCCATCGCCGACAGCGGCGCGCCCATCCGCGACGAGGGGGGCGCGATCAGCGGCGTGGTGCTCGTCTTTCGCGACCAGACCGAGGAGCGCGCCGCCGAACGGGCGCTGCGCGAGAGCGAGGAAAAGTACCGCCTGCTGGCCGAAACGACCCGCGACATCATCCTACTCCACGACATGGAGGGCCGCCTGGTGTACGTTAACCAGGCCGGGCTGGACTTTGCCGGATTTGAGCTGTCGGAGGTGCTGGGGCGGTCCATTACCGACTTTGTGCCGACCCCGGAGCGGGCCGGCCTCGCCGCCCGCCGCGCGCGGCGGGCGGCCGGCAACGGCCAGGTCTACCGCTACGAAGCCGAGTTCGAGGACCGGACGGGGCGGCGCATCCCCGTCAAAGTCCACTCGACGCCCATCGTGCGCGAAGGGCAGCCGGTCCAGATCCTCGTCGTGGCCCGCGACATCACCGAACGCAAGCGGGCCGAGGAGGCGCTGAGGGACTATTCGGAACGGCTGGAAGAGAGGGTCGAGGAACGGACTTGGGAACTGAAGGAGGCACAAGGGCGCATCGCTGAGGCGCTGGAGTTCAACCAGAGGATCATCACGGCCTCGTCTCTGGGCATCACCGCCTATGATGCATCGGGCGATTGTGTGTTGGCCAACGAATCTGCCGCCACGATTGTCGGGGCCATGCCTGAAGAGTTACTCAAGCAGAACTTTTACCATATCGGTTCCTGGAAAAAATCGAATCTACTCGAAACTGCAAAAGAGGCTCTGGCCAGCGGCTCCGAAACTCGGCGAGAAGTTCACCTGACATCTACCTTTGGCGATGTTATCTGGATTGACTGCCGGTTTGTTCCTTTTTCCTTGAGTGGAGAGCCGCACCTGTTGGTCCTGACGGACGATGTGACAGAGCAACGGGAGTTGCGGGAGCGACTCATGCGCTCCGAGAGGCTGGCCGTGCTCGGCCAACTGGCCGGCAGCATCGGCCACGAGCTGCGCAATCCCCTGGGCGTCATCTCCAACGCCGCTTACTTTCTCAAACTCGTCCAGCCCGAGGCCGGCGACGAGGTCCAGGAGTATCTGCACATCCTGGAAAGCGAGGCCCGCAACGCCGCCAGGATCGTGGACGACCTGCTCGACTTTGCCCGCATCAAGTCCGTGGACCGGGAAGCGGTCTCGGCCGAGGCGTTGGCGGCCGCCGCCCTGGCCCGTTACCCGGCGCCCGCCGGCGTGGACGTGACGCTCGACCTCCCGGCGGCCCTGCCCCCCCTCCACGTGGACCCACGCCAGATGGAGCAGGTGCTGGGCAACCTGCTGACCAACGCCTACCAGGCCATGTCCGACGGGGGCCGCCTGACCCTCTCCGCCGCCCGGCGCGGCGACGAGATCGCCCTCACCGTCCGGGACACGGGCGGCGGCATCCCGCCCGAGCACCTGGACAAGATCTTTGAGCCTCTATTCACCTCCAAGGCCCGGGGCATCGGCCTGGGGCTGGCCCTCTGCGCCCAGTTGACGGCGGCCAACGACGGCCGCATCGAGGTGGACAGCAAGCCCGGGAAAGGGAGCACCTTCACCCTGTTTCTGCCCAAAGCAAAGGATGGGTAATCACAGAACTAGAGAAGGACCAAATTCATGACCAAACAGAGAATTGTTGCCAAGAGTAGCACGCTGCTGAATGTGGGCGCCAGCCTGATTTTCATCGTCGTTGCTGCCACCGTGATTGTTCTGGTGAACCACACGATGCGGCAACAAGCGCTGGCAGAGGCAGAGGCCAAAGCCCACATCCTCCTCGACCGCAACCTGGCAACCCACTCCTATTTCTCCCAGATCTTGAAACCAAATCTGTTCGAATGGACCGCGTCCTTTCGCACCGACGAGTATTTCGATCCAAGTTGGATGTCTTCGACTTATGCCATCCGAGAGATCGACCACCACTTTCAGGAGTTCAGCCAGACGTCCTATTACGTCAAAGACGCCGCCATCAATGCCCGCAGTCCCGAGAATGAGGCCGACGCCTACGAACGGGCTTTCCTGGAAGAGTTGCGAACCAAGCCCGACTTGGGCACCCGATCCACGGTCCGCAGCATCGAAGGCCAACCCTACTTTGTCGTCCTGCGCCCCGGTGAGGTCCTGGAGGAATCGTGCCTGCGCTGCCACAGCGACCCGGCCGACGCGCCCCGCGGGCTGGTGGACTATTATGGCCAAGAGCGGGGCTTTCACCGCGAGGGCGACCTGGGCCACGTGGTCTCGGCCATCTCGATCCGAGTGCCCCTGGCCGAGGCTTATGGCCAGGCCAATCACTTTTCCCTCCAACTATCTGCTGTGCTGCTTCTGTTGCTGGCCGGACTGTTCGTCGCGCATCTCTACCTCCAGAGACGCTTGGTGTTCGCCCCCCTGGACACGATCCGCGCCAAAGCCCACGACATCGCAACCGCACCCGAGCACCTCGGCGAAGAGATCCCGATCCCCTTGGCCTCCGATCTGGCAGGCCTGGCCCGGACCTTTAACATCATGTCTATCAAGTTACGCCACGGCCGAGACCAGTTGGAGCAGCGGGTCGCCACACGCACCGCCGACCTGGCGACCGCCAACGAGCAACTCGAACTGGAGATCGCCGAGCGACAGCGAGCCGAAGAGGCGCTGAAGGATTACTCGGAGAGGTTGGAGGAGTTGGTGGAGGAGCGCATCCGGGAATTGCAGGAGACCCAGGAGCAACTCATCCGCCAGGAGAAGCTGGCGGTACTGGGCCAACTGGCCGGCGGCGTGGGCCACGAGTTGCGCAATCCGCTGGGAACGATCAAGAACGCGGTCTATTTTCTCAACATGGTCGTCGAGGAGCGCGACCCAGACGTGCAAGAGATGCTCGAGATCCTGGAGCAGGAGGTGAACCGCTCCGAGCGCATCATTGACGACCTGCTCGACTTTGCCCGCGAGAGGCCGCCCCTCCGCCCGGAGGTGGACCTCAACGAGGCCGTCCGAACCGCGCTCTCGCGCGTCCAGATCCCGGAAAACGTCGAGGTAGCCAGCCAACTGGCCGAGGATCTGCCCCCCATCCTCGCCGACCCGGGCCTGCTCGACCAGGTCTTTGGCAACCTGATCCACAACGCGATCCAGGCCATGCCCGACGGCGGTTGCTTGATCATCCAGTCTGAGGTACAATCCCAGGGGGAGGTGGCCGTCTCGGTGTCGGACACCGGCGTGGGCATCCCGGCGGAGAATCGGACCAAGATCTTTGAGCCGCTCTTCACCACTCGGGCCCGGGGCATCGGGCTGGGACTGGCGCTGGTCAAGATGCTGGTGGAGGGGCAGGGGGGTGAGATCGAGGTGCAGAGCGAGCCCGGGGCGGGCAGCACGTTCACCGTCCATCTGCCCGCCCGCGTGGAGAAAAATGATACACAAAGAAACATATCATCTCAATAATCTGGGGCGGGATGTAGGGCGGATTGCCAATCCGCCCTACATCCCCCAAGTTATCGAGATGACACCAAAAAACCACTATCCGATACGACGAGAAAGGATAGACCGATGACGGACCGAGCGCCGCTCGTGCTCATTGTGGACGATGACGCCAACCTGTGCACGACCCTGGGCGCCATCCTGTCCGCCAAGGGGTATGCCCCTACCAGTTTCCACCGGGGCCAGCCGGCCATCGCCTGGGCGGAACGGGAGGCGCCGGCCGTGGCCCTCATCGACCTGCGCCTGCAAGACCGGCCCGGCCTGGAGGTGATGGCCGCCGTCCAGGACGTCTCGCCGCGCACCGAATGCATCGTGCTGACCGGCCACGCCTCCCAGGCGTCGGCCATCGAGGCCGTCAACCTGGGGGCCTTTGCCTATTTTCACAAACCCTACGACATGGACCAGCTCCTGCTGGCCATCCGTCGCGCCGTGGACAGGCACAAAGCGGCCCGGGCGCTGGCCGAGAGCGAGGAAAAATACTACTCTTTGTTCCACCAATCTGTCTCGGGGATCTATCTGCACGATCTTGAGGGTCGCATTCTCGATGCCAATCAGGTGGCTTGCTCGCAGTCGGGATACACCTTGGAGGAGCTGTTGCAGCTCACTGTGTTTGACCTTCATCCCGAGGGAGCAGATACGATCAACCAGCCCAGAGAAGAGATTCTGCGCCAATGGAATCAATGGGCGCCCGGACAAAGAGTGACCTTGGAAGCAGAACACCGGCGCAAGGACGGGACCCTATTTCCGGTCGAGATATCGACTGGCGCCATCCAATATGGGGGCAAGAAGCGTATCCTGGCGAGCGTCCAGGACATCACCGAGCGCGTGCAGGCCGAGTCCCAACGGGAGGCGGCGCTCGAGGCGCTGCGCGACGCCCTGGCCGAGCTGACCGTCATCCACGAGAACGTGCCCATCGCCATGCTGCTGGTGGACCGCGAGCGACGGGTGCGCAAGGTCAACGGCGCGGCGGCCCGCTTTGCCCGCCGGCCGGCCGAGGAGATGCTGGGCCTGTACGGCGGCGAGGCGCTGCGCTGCCTCCACCACCTGGACGATCCCCAGGGCTGCGGCTTTGGCCTCTCCTGCGCCGCCTGCCCCATACGCCAGGCCGTGCTCGACACCTTTGCCGACGGCCAGAGCCGCCGGGACGTGGAAGCCTGGCTGCCCTTCCCCCGGAACGATGGGACCGAGGATCGCTGCCTGCTGGTCTCGACCGCCTACCTGCGAGTAGACGAGACGGAGCGGGTGCTGGTCTGCGCCCAGGACGCCACCGACCGCAAAAAGGCCGAGTCCCGACGAGAGGCGGCGCTCGAGGCGCTGCGGGCCAACGAAGCCCGGATGCGGGGCATCTTTCGGGCGGCGCCCGTCGGCATCGGCGCCGCGTCCCGGGGCATCCTCCTGGACGTGAACGACCGGCTGTGCGAGATCACGGGCTACGCCAGGGAGGAGCTGGTCGGCCAGGACGTGCGAACCCTATTCCCCACGGAACAAGACGGCGGCCCTGCCGGCCGGGAAACGTACCTCCGGGTCCAGGAGCAGATCATCGCCACCGTCGAGACGCGCTTCAGGCACCGGGACGGCCAACTCATCGACGTGCTGCTGAGCTCGGCGGTAAACCCGGCCGACCTATCCGCCGGGATCACCTTTACCGTGCTGGACATCACCGAGCGGGTGCGGGCCGAAGCCGCTCTGAAAGAGAGCGAGCGGAAATACCGCGTGCTGACCGAGATCTCGCCCGCCGGTGTCTTTCGCACCGACGCCGGGGGCCGGACCACCTACGTCAACGATCGCTGGTGCGAGATCTCGGGGTTGCCGGCCGACGAGGCCCTGGGCGACGGCTGGTTGGACGCCGTCCACCCGGACGACCGCCAGTGGCTCATCGCCGGCTGGCACGAGGCGGTAGCAACCGACGCCCTGTCCACCGCCGAGTACCGCCTCCTGCGCCCCGACGGCGCCGTCGCCTGGGTCATGGGCCAGGCGGCGCCCGAGGTGGACGAAGAGGGCCGCGTCGTCGGCTACGTGGGCACCATTACCGACCTCACCGAGCGGGTGCAGGCCGAGTCCCAACGGGAGGCGGCGCTCGAGGCGCTGCGGGCCAGCGAACGGGCGCTCCGCCGCCACTCGGAAGAGATGGCCGTCCTCCTCAACATCTCCCAGGCGCTCAACCGGCTCGACCTGGAGGCCATCCTGCACACCATCGGCGAACGGGCCAAGGCCCTCTTTGCCGCCGACGGCAGCCGCCTCTTTATGCTCGAAGCGGACGGCGAGACGCTGCGCTGCGCCCTGGCGCTGCACCAACGCGCCGAAAAGGTCCTGGGTATCCGCATCAAGGTGGGCCAGGGCGTCACCGGCTCGGTGGCCGCCCGGGGCGAAGCGGAGATCGTCAACGACTCGCTGGGCGACCCCCGCGCCATGCAGGTGCCCGGCACGCCGGTGGAGCAGGAAGTCATGATGTTCGCCCCCCTCCAGGAACGGGGGCGGCTCCTGGGCGTGTTGAGCGTCAGCCGCCTGGGCGACGAGCGCCCCTTTCGGCCCGCCGACCTGGAGCTGCTCAAGGCCCTGGCGGCCATGGCCTCGACGGCCGTGGCCAACGCCCGATCGTTCGAGGCCGAGCGCGCCGCCCGCCAGCAGACCGAGCGCCTGCTGGCCGCCACCCAGGCCCTGGGCGCAACGCTGGACCTGCAAGAGACCTTTGACCGCATCCTGGGCGAGTTGCGCCACGTCGTGCCCTACGACAGCGCCTCGGTCCAACTGCTCAAAGGCGACCGGCTGGAGATCATTGGCAGCCACGGCTTTCCCAACCTGGAGGCGTTGCTGGGCGTGAGCTTTGACCTGGCGGCCGACGACTGCCCCAACGTGGACGTGATCCGCGACCGCGCGCCCCTGATCCTGGCCGATGCCTCGCTCGCCTACGACGGCTTTCGCCGCGAACCCCACGCCCAGGCCGGCATCCATGCCTGGCTGGGCGTGCCGCTGCTCTACGGCGAGCGGATCGTGGGCATGCTCGCCCTGGACAAGCGGGAGCCGGGCTTTTTCACCGCCGAGCACGCCTTTCTGGCCCAGGCCTTTGCCGCCCAGGCGGCCATCGCCATCGAAAACGCCCGCCTCTACCAAGAGGCCCGGCATCACCTGCGGGAGTTGGCCCTGCTCAACCGGATCATTGCCGCTTCGGCGGCCAGCGGGGAGATCGAAACGATCCTGGAGACGGTCTGCCGCGAGCTGGCCGGCTACTTTGACGCGCCCCAGGCCGCGGCCGCCCTCCTCAACGAGGACGAGACGGAAGCCGTCGTCGTGGCCGAGTACCTGGCCCCGGGCCGGCCCTCGGCCCTGGGAGAGATCATCCCCGTGGCCGGCAACCCGGCGATGGCCCACCTGCTGGCCCACAAGACGCCGCTGGCCGTGGCCGAGGCCCAGACCGACCCCCGCCTGGCGCCGGTCCACGACCTGATGCGCCGGCGGGGCACGGCCTCGTTGCTGCTGGTGCCGCTGCTCATCGAGGGCGAGGTGGTGGGCAGCCTGGGGGTGGACACCGTAGAGCCCCGCACCCCTTCGACATGGCGGCCCGGAGGCCGCACATCAGGGCAAGGCTTCGGCGTGGAAGAGGTGGACCTGGCCCGGCGCGTGGCCGAGCAGGTCGGCGGGGCGCTGGCCCGCGCCCGCCTGGAAGAGACCCGGCAGCGGTTGAGCACTGCTGTGGAGCAGGTGGCCGAGAGCATCGTCATCACCGACACCGAGGGGACCATCCTCTACGTCAACCCCGCCTTTGAGCGCATCACGGGCTACAGCCGGGCCGAGGCCATCGGCCAAAATCCACGCCTGCTCAAAAGCGACCAGCAGGACGAGGCGTTCTATCGCGAGCTGTGGGCGACCATCGGCGCCGGGCAGGTCTGGCAAGGGCGGCTGACCAACCGCCGCAAGGATGGCGGACTGTACATCCTGGACATGATCATCACCCCCGTACGCAATCCGGCCGGGAAACTCGTCGCCTACGTCGCCACGATGCGCGACGTGACCCGCGAGCTGCAACTGGAAGAACAGTTCCGCCAGGCGCAAAAGATGGAGGCCATCGGCCGGCTGGCGGGCGGCATCGCCCACGATTTCAACAACCTGCTGACCGTCATCCACCTCAGCACCCGGCTGTTGGAGCGCAAGCTGCGCCCCGAGGACCCCTTGTGGCAACACGTGCAGCGCATCCAGAACGCCGGCCAGCGGGCCGCCAACCTGATCAAACAACTGCTGGCCTTCAGCCGGCGCGGAATCGTCGAGCCGGAGGTGCTGTCCCTCAACCAGGTGCTGGGCGATCTGGACAGGATGTTGCAGCGGCTCATCGGCGAGGACATCGACATGAGGCTCCGCCTGGCCGACGACCTGTGGCCGGTCGAGATCGACCCCACCCAGGTGGAGCAAGTGGTCATCAATCTGGCCGTCAACGCCCGCGACGCCATGCCCACCGGCGGCCGGCTGACCCTCGAGACGGCCAACGTGGTCCTCGACGCAGCCTACGCCGACCGCCGCCTGGGGGTCGAGCCGGGCGAATACGTCCTGCTGGCCGTCAGCGACACGGGGGTGGGCATGGACAAAGACGTCCAGGAGCACCTCTTTGAGCCCTTTTTCACCACCAAGGAACGGGGCAAGGGCACCGGGCTGGGGCTGGCCACGGTGTTTGGCATCGTCAAGCAAAACCGGGGCCACATTGCGGTCTATAGCGAGGTGGGGCAGGGCACGACGTTCAAGATCTATCTGCCTAAGGTTAAGGCTGAGACTGAGGCTAAGGTTAAGGCTAAGGCTAAGGCTAAGGCTAAGGACCCGACCTCAACCTCAACCTCAACCTCAACCATTCTGGTGGTCGAAGACGAAGCGGAGGTGCGCAAGCTGATGCGCGACATCCTGTTGGACCAGGGCTACCGGGTGCTGACCGCCAGGGATGGGCTCGAGGCGCTCCAGGTGGCCGAGGCCCACGAGGGGCCTATCCACCTGTTGCTGACCGACGTGATCATGCCTTACATGAGCGGCCGGGAGCTGGCCGACCGCTTGCGGCCTCGCCAGCCCGAGATGCGGGTTCTGTACATCTCGGGCTATACCGACGATGCCATCGTGCACCACGGCGTGCTGGACGAGGACACCGCCTTTCTGGCCAAACCCTTCGAGGTGGAGGCCCTGGCCCGCAAGGTGCGCGAGGTATTGGATAGCAATCTGTAGTTCTTCCAGGGCAAACACGTCACCCTCGACTGCGTCGTCTGCCACGACCCCCACGCCGGCGCGGTACAGTTGCGCCAGGTCGAGGCACAGACTACCCGGACCCAGTGCGTGAACTGCCCCTTTGAAAAAGCCCGCTACCAGGCTTCAGAGGTGCACCTGGCCGTAGCCGAGTGCATCGATTGCCACATGCCGCGCGTGACCAAGAGCGCCGTGGCCGCGTCGTGGACGACGCGGCCAGGTTCACCGGCGACATCCCCACCCATCTGATGGCCATCGATCCGATGCAGATCGGCCAGTTCAACAAAGAAGGCACAGCCGTCCGTCCGCGAGACGGACGACCTTCAGACCGGTGCGGTTGACGACTGCCGGCATCACCCCTCGGGCACAAAAAGCCCCTCGCGCTCAAACACCTCCAGCACGGCTATCACGTCCCGGACCACGTCGTGGCCCGCCGTGCTGGCGAAACGCCGCCGCACCTGCCGGGCTAGGTCGTGCAGGGTCCGATGGCCGTCGCACAGCGCCCAGACGGCCCACGGCGTGGAGTTGAGCACGTGGACGGCGTCGGCCAGGGGGTCGTAGAGCAGGGTTTCGGCCCCGGCCCGCTGGCTGACGACGTCCGGGCGGCGGCGCGGCCGGCCGTAATCCGGTCACGGACGGCCCAACGCCTCGGCGAATACCTCCGCTTCCGTCATCTGGTCCGTAATCTCTACACCTGGAACCTGGAGGCAGACAAGTTGGCCGATCTCATCGACCCATTGCCCGAGACGCTGGCCGATCTGCGAGCCGATCTCTCTAACTTTGGACGCTTCTTACGGGCTGCCAGCCTCGCCGACGAACACGGCCTGGAGCAGCCGGGCGACGAGGGGGTGATAGCCCACGGCGGCATAGACCCCGGCCAGGTAGAGGACGTAGAGAAACGACCAATGGGCCGTGGGCGTGCCGGCCGGGGTGATGGGGTCAGACAGATCCTCACCGCAGCTGCTCCGCGAGCATTATGCCACCGCCTCTCGAGAGGAGCTGGCCTGGATCTCGTCGGGCGACTCGTCGAGGGCCTCGGCGATCCACGCTTCAAAATCGTCGGGGCTAAGGCGTATGGCGAAAACCGCCGGTTGGGACTCAATGAGGCAGCCCGCAAGGGGCTGCCTCTCCGAATCCCGACCGCCTACTCCGACTTGACCTCCGTCCACATCCGGTCGTAGATGGCCGTAGCCTCGCCCACGTCACGGAGGAATTCGAGCTTGTCCATCACCTCTGGTGGCGGATAGATGGCTGGCTCTTCGAGGATCTCGGCGTCGATGAATTCCTCCGAGGCCACGTTGGGGCTGCCGAACCAGGTGTAGTTGGTGATCTGGGCGCCGATCTCGGGGCGCAGCAGGAAGTTGATAAAGGCCTCGGCCGTGTACTTGCTGGACGCCGACTTGGGGATGGCCAGGTTATCAGTCCAGATGACGCCGCCCTCCTGGGGGATGATATACCACACCTGCTCCGCTTCTTCGGCGGCGGCAAAATAGTCGCCACTCCAGCCGTGGCCGATGACGACTTCGCCCGAGGCCAGCAGGTCCTCAAAGCCGTCACTATCGTAGGCGGACACCCACGCTTTCTGCTGGATCAGAAGCTGCTTGGCCTCTTCCAGCTCGGCTTCGTTGGTGGTATTGATAGAGTAGCCCAGGTAGGCGAGCGCAGCGGCAAACGCCTCGCGGCTGTCGTTCAACATGCTCATCTGCCCGGCGTAAGACGCGGCCATGTCGGGGTCAAAGAGGTAGGCCCAGGTGTCGGGCGCCTCGTCAAACACCTCGGTGTCGTAGCCAATGCCCGTGGTCCCCCACTGGTAGGGCACCGAGTACGTGTTGCCGGGGTCGTAGGGCGGGTCCACGAAGGTGTCCGAGATGTTTTCAAAGTTGGGGATGTTGTCATAGTTGAGCTCGGCCAAGAGGTCCAGCTCGATCATGATGGCGACCATGTAATCCGAGGGCACGATGACGTCGTAGCCGGTGGCGCCGGCCTGGAGCTTGGCCAGCAGGTCCTCGTTGCTGGAGAAGGTGTCCTCGATCACCCGGACGCCAAACTCCTCTTCGAACTGCTCATAGATCTCGGGATCGATGTACTCCGACCAGTTGTAGACGTGTAACTCTTCGGCGAGCTCCTGCTCGCCGCCATCGCCGGTTGGGCCACAGGAGGCCAGGGCAACCAGCAGAGCCAGAATCATGGCAAACGCAAAAAGCCGTTTCATTTCTTCCCTCCCTGTGTAATCCAGACGTAGTTGCTCTCCTTGCCGTTCAGGTTTAGACGATGTCTGCCGGACCGCCACCTCCTTTCCGCTGCAGGAACAACGATAGCATGACCAAAGACATAGAAGCCAGTAACAGCAACGTCGAAATGGCATTGATCTCGGGCGTGATGCCCAGCTTGACCATGGAATAGATGCGCAGGGGCAGCGTCGTCGAGCCCACCCCGGCGGTAAAGAAGGTGATGACGAAATCGTCGAGGGACAAGGTGAAGGCCAGCAGCGCCCCGCCCAGGATGCCGGGCATCAGCAGCGGCAGGGTGACGTGCCAGAAGGTCTGGAGCTCGTTGGCGCCCAGGTCCTGGGCCGCCTCTTCCAGGCTGCGGTCCATGCCCACCAGCCGGGCGCGGACCACGACGGCCACGAACGAGATGTTAAAGGCCACGTGAGAGATGACGATGGTCCACAGGCTGAGCGTGATGCTGCTCAGAACGAAAAAGAGGAGGAGCATCACGGCCATGGCAATGTCGGGGATGATGATGGGCAGGTAGAGCAGGGCGTCGAAGGCGAGTTTGCCGGGGAAGCGATGCCGCTCCATGGCCAGGGCGACCATCGTGCCAAAGACCGTCGAGATCAGTGTGGAGACAACGGACACGATGAGGCTGTTCTTCAACGCCGCCCCCATTGCCGCATCCTCAAAGAGCACCTGGTACCAGCGAAAGCTGAACCCCTCCCAGGTGGAGACAAAGCGGGAGGAATTGAACGAAAAGACGACGAGGATGACGATGGGCGCGTACAAAAAGACGTAGCCCAGGACGCCGTTGGCCGTGATCCAGGTGCGGATGAACTGGCCCAACCGGCTACCACGCCGGGCCGCCCGGCTGGGCAGCGGGGCCGAGGCCGTCGTCTCTGCACTCATCGCCGCGCCCTCACAGCGTCCGCCCGCCGACGCGGAAGTAGAGGAGCGTGGCGGCCAGCATCATGGCCATCAGCACGAAGGAAAAGGCCGAGCCAAAGGGATAGTCACGCACGCTGAGAAACTGGCTCTGGATGACGTTGCCGATCATGACCGACTTGGCGCCGCCCAGCAGGTCGGGCGTGATGTAGGCGCCCAGCGAGGGGATAAAGACCAGGATCGAGCCGGCCACGATGCCGGGCAGGGTCAGCGGAAAGATGACACGCAGAAAGGCCCGGAACTCGTTGGCATAGAGGTCCTGGGCCGCTTCGACCAGGGAAAAGTCGAGGCGCTCGATGGCCGCGTAGCAGGGCAGCACCATGTCGGGGAACCAGCCGTAGACCAGGCCGACGATGATGGCGAAATCGGTGCCAAAGAGGGGCAGCGGTTCGCTGATGAGGCCCAGGCCCAGCAACAGGTTGTTGAGCAAGCCCGAGTCGCGCAGGATGAGGATCCAGGCGTAGGTGCGGACCAAAAAGTTGGTCCAGAAGGGGATCATGAGCAGCAGCAGCAGGGTGTTGCGCCAGCGGGGCGGCCGGGTCGCGATCCAGTAGGCCATGGGATAACCCAGCAGAAAGCTGAACAGCGTCGTGAGCCCGGCGATCTTGAACGACCGGACGAAAATCTTGAGGTAGAGCGGGTCGAAAAAGCGGGCATAGTTCTGGAGGTTAAACTCCCAGACGATCTGGCCGTAGGGGCCCCGGCTCAAAAAGCTGTAGACAAAGACGATGACGAGGGGGATGGCGAAAAAGACGAGCAGCCAGAAAAGGCTGGGAAAGATGAGGATGAGCGCCTGCAAGCCCGGCTTGCGCCGGATCCCCTCCAGCAGGCCCCGTTTTTCTTCGGCAGCCGTCGCAACAGTCACAGGCAAGTCCTCTCAGTCCACCAGGACGCGGCCGGCGTCCTTGAGCCAGACGGCGTATACCCGGTTGCTGCCCTCCGAATAATACGCCGTCGGGTCGGGCTCGGAGATGACGTTCTGCTCCCGCACGGCCAGGACGACGCCCTCGGTGAGCCGCACCCGGAAGCGCGTGTCGGTCCCGACGTAAACCACCTGCTCTACGTGGACGGGAAAGGCGTTGGGCTCGGACTTGGGCGGCTCGGGCAGCAGCCGGATCTTTTCCGGGCGGACGGCGACCGTCACGCGAGCGCCCGGGCTCAACGGCCGCTCGGTCTGGGCCACGATGCAGAGGGCCTCGTCCACCCGGATGCTGGCTTCCTCCCCCGCCTGCTCCTCCACCACGCCGTCCAAAAAGTTGGTGTCGCCGATAAAGTCGGCCACGAAGCGGCAGTTGGGCCGCTCATAGATCTCGGTCGGGCCTCCCACCTGCAAGACCTTGCCCCGGTGCATGACGGCGATCCGGTCGGACATGGTCAGCGCCTCTTCCTGGTCGTGGGTGACGTACACGAAGGTGATGCCCACCTCCTGTTGCAGGCTCTTGAGCTCGAGCTGCATCTCTTTGCGCAGCTTGAGGTCCAGGGCGCCCAGCGGCTCGTCGAGCAGCAACACCTCGGGGCGGTTGACCAACGCCCGGGCCAGGGCGATGCGCTGCTGCTGCCCGCCCGAAAGCTGGTCGGGCTTGCGCGGGCCAAAGTCGGGCAGGCGCACCATGTCCAGCACCTCCTGCACCCGGTGCCGGACCTCCACCTTGTCCACCTTTTTCATCTCCAGGCCAAAGGCTACGTTGCGGGCGATGTTCATGTGGGGAAAAAGGGCATAGTTCTGAAAGACCATGTTGGTGTTGCGCTGGTAGGCGGGCGTCAGGCCCATGGGCTTGCCGTGGATGTAAATCTCGCCGGCGGTGGGATGCTCAAAGCCGGCGATCATGCGCAGGGTCGTGGTCTTGCCACAGCCGCTGGGCCCCAGCAAAGAGTAAAACTCCCCATCGCGGATCTGGAGGGACACGTCGTCGACGGCGACGACCTCATCTTCAGGCCGTCCACCGGGACCGGGAAAGCGCTTGGTGACGTCTTTGACCTCTACGGCGAACGATTCTCCCATTCACGCTCCTCGTGAACAACAGGCCATCACAGCCTATCGAAGTGCTGGTTATAGATTATACCCTGCTCTGGAAAGATAGTCAAGAAACGGCAGGCAAACCCAAGCCGAGCCTCGGACCAGCCCCCTCCGATTTGTCTAATCCACGCTTCTTGTGATACAATACCTCCGCACCATGCCAAGTAGGCTTCGCCGGCACGGATGGCAAGCGCCGACAAAGCAGAGAGCTGATACTGTAACGGGAGAGAAAGATGCTCAACAAGATGCACGGGAACAGATCCTTAGCCTCGGCAAAATTGGTTTTTACCGGTTTGGCTATTTTTGTTATGACGAGCTGTGGACCAACCCCCTTGCCAGTAGCCACGCAGCCTTCGGCTCCCACACCGACCCCACAAGCCCAAAACGTCGTCCTGGTCATGGGCTCCTGGCGGCCCGACGACGTGGAGCAGATGAACGAAATCCTGGCCCGGTTTCACGAGCAGCACCCCCACATCACCATCCGCTTCGACCCCACGTCGCCGCCCGAGTACGACGCCGCGCTGCAAGCCCAACTGGCGGGCGGGACCGGCCCGGATCTTTTCTACCTCCGCTCCTTTACCAAGTCGCGCCAGTTGTTCGAGCAAGGCTACCTCGAGCCCCTCGACGACCTGCCCGGGCTGCGAGAGAGCTTTGAGCCAACGATGCGCGCTCCCTGGTCGACTGACGAGGGCCTGCCCTACGGCGTGCCCTTTATCGCCACGTCCCACGGAATCTATTACAACCGGGACTTGTTCGAGGAGCTCGGCCTCGGTATCCCAACCACCTGGGAGGACTTGCTCGCCACGGCCCAAACCATCCAGGAGGCGGGCTTGACCCCCTTTGCCAACGCCTCGGGCGATACGTGGACCATCGCCGAGATCGTCTTTATGAACCTGGCGCCGAACTTTATCGGGGGCCGCGAGGGGCGGATGGCCTACCTGGCCGGCGAGCGTTGTTTCAACGACGAGCACATGGTAGCCGCCTTTCAAGCGGTGCGGGACCTGGCGCCCTACCTGCCCAAGAACCAGCAGCTCCTCACCTATTACGAAAGCCAGCAACTCTTCTTGCAAGGCACAGCCGCCATGTGGCTGGGTGGCTCGTGGGACATTCCCTTCTTTGAGCAGGAGAATCCCGATTTCGAGTGGAGCATCTTTGCCCCGCCGCCTCCCGCCGGACAGCCGGCCTACGTCACCTTTCACCTGGACGCGGGCATGGGGCTGAACGCCGCCTCGCCCCACAAGGCAGAGGCCAAAGAGTTCCTGGCCTGGATGACGACACCCGAATTTGGGGCCTTGCTGGGCAACGAGCTGCCGGGATTCTTTCCGATGCACACCGACGTGCCGCCCCTCGAAAACGAGCACGCCAACACCTTCCTGACGCTCAACGAGGGGCGCGGCACCGACGTCCGCCTGGCCTGGGAAAAGCTCCGGGAGGGGACCCCGGATGGCTACGAGCTGATGGAAGAAGGCGCCGTGGCCGTGCTCAAGGGCCAAATGACCCCGCAGGAAGCGGCCGATGCCCTCCAGGCCGGCCTGGCCCAGTGGTTCGAGCCGGCCCAGCGGTGCGAGGACTAGAAGGAACACACGGGAGAGCCGACGATGTCCTTTTTCAGCGAACGCCGCATCGGCCTCAAAGCCCTGGTGCCCTACGTGATCGCCCTCCTCTTTGTGATCGGGATCGGCATCCTGGCCATCGTGCGCCTCAATCAAATCAGCAACGCCGTAGACGTTGTCACCAACCAGCTCGCCGCTGAAGAGGAACTCGCCGACCAGATCGTCAGCCAGGCGTTGCTGATCCGCTTTTACGCCAACCGCTACGTCCGCACCCAGCTCCAGGCCGACCTCGACCAATTCGAAGCCGCTTTTGACCAACTGGAAGCCCTCCTGGACGAGGCCGACCCGTTCATTACCGATCCAGAGCGGCGGGCGCTCTTGGGCCGTATTGCTTCGGCCGTCGACCAATATGGGACCACCTTTCGCCAGGTGGCCGATCTCATCGAGGAACGTCTGGACGTGAGGGCCGAGGTCCTCGACGTCCAAAGCCTCATCCTGGAGAATAGACTCACGGCCCTGCGCGTGCACGTCGCGTCGCTGGAGCAACCCGATGCCTTTCTCTCGCTCAGCAACGCCCAAGTTGCATTCCAGCGAATGCGGTTCAGCGCCAACCAATACCTCGAAACGGGAGATGATCGGCAAGTCGTCCTGTTCCGCAGCAGGCATCAGGATCTCCAAGCCGCTCTGGGAAGCCTGGAGGGTAGCCTCCAAGATCCGGTCCAGCTTCAGAATCTCGCCGATGCCCTTGCAGCCAGCAACACCTACGAAGAGGGGTTTGAGAATCTCCGGGAAGGGCAGATTCGATTGCGGGCGCTCTTTTCCACAGAGCTCGACCAACTGGAACCCGAGATCAGCCGCACCGCTTCCCAGATCTCGGATAGCGTCAAGCGCGAGCTCGAGCAGCAGAATGCATCCTCGCAAACCTTGATCTTCCAGACCCGGCTCATGCTCCTGGCCACGACGGGCATCGCGGTCCTGGCCGGGCTGGGGCTGGGCGTCGTCCTCTATCGTTACCTCGCCGAACGCGAGCAGGCCGAGCTCGCCCTGCGCCAGGCCCGCGACGAGCTGGAGGTCCGGGTCAAGGAGCGGACGGCAGAGCTGGAACAGGCCAACGAAGAGATCAAGCAGTTCGCCTACATCGTCTCCCACGATCTGCGGGCGCCCCTGGTGAATTTGAAGGGCTTTGCCGCCGAACTCGGTTACAGCCTGGACGAGATCCGCTCTACCATCGACGGCGTGAAACCTCATCTTGACGAAAATGCACAAAAGACACTGGAGTGGGCCCTGGAGGAAGACGTGCCCGAAGCACTGAGCTTTATCGAGAGCTCTGTGGACCGGATGGACAGCTTTATCAATTCCGTGCTCAAGCTCTCGCGGCTGGGGCGGCGCGAGCTCCAGCCGGAGCCGTTGGACATGGTCCAACTGGTCGAGGTGATCCTGGACAGCCTATCCCACCAGATCGAGAAGCATCAGATCCAGATCACCGTCGGAGACCTGCCCACGGTCGTAGCCGACCGGACCTCGATGGAACAGATCGTGGGCAACCTGGTCAGCAATGCCATCAAGTACCGGAAACCCGACCAGCCTGGAGAGGTGGCCATCACGGCCGAGCACGTTGCCCCCTCCGGCGCCGCCGGCGACGGGCAGATTGGCGTCCAAGAGGTCGTATTTCACGTCCAGGACAACGGGCGCGGCATCGCGGCCGAGGACCATCACAAGGTGTTCGCGCCCTTCCGGCGGGCGGGACGCCAGGATGTGCCCGGCGAGGGCATGGGACTGGCTTACGTCCAAACCCTGGTCCGGCGCCTTGGCGGCCGCATCTGGTTCGAATCAGAACTGGGAGCAGGCACCACCTTCCACTTTACCATCGCAACCGCCGAGGAACCTGAAATCTCCCACTAGACGCGATTGACCGGCCAACACAGGCCGTCAAAAAGGAGGATCGGTAGTGAGTTATGTACATCAAGTTTCCATTCTATTGGTCGAAGACGACCCCGGCCACGCCCGGCTGATCGTCAAAAACCTGCGCCGCTCCAACATCACCAACGACATCGTGGTGCTGGAAAACGGCCAGGAGGCTCTGGACTATCTGTTCAGCACCGGTCCCTACGAAGGCAAGGCGCGCCCGTCGCCGATGCTGGTCCTGTTGGACCTCAACCTGCCGGTGTTGGACGGCTACCAGGTGCTGAAGCGGATGAAAGCGGACGAGCGGACGAAGCGCATCCCCGTCATTATCCTCACCACCACCGACGACACCCGCGAGGTGGCCCGCTGCTACGACCTGGGCTGCAACGTCTATATCACCAAGCCCGTGGACTATCAGCGCTTTTCCGACGCGATCCGCAAAATTGGGCTGTTCTTATCCGTCGTGACCATACCGAACGGGGAATAAGCGATGGCCGAAGCACACAAGGCGCACATCCTCCTCATGGAAGACGACCCCGGGCTGGCCCGGCTCTTTGAGAAACGGCTGGCGCGGGCCGGCTACCGCGTGGACGTGGCCCGCACCGGCGAAGAGGGCCTGGCCATGTACGACGTCGGCGACTATGACATCCTGGTCACCGACCAGATGATGCCCGGGCTCACCGGCTTGCAGGTCATCGAGGCCCTGCTCGCCCGGGGGCCATTGCCGCCGATCATCATGGTCACCGGCACCGGCAGCGAGCAGATCGCCGTCGAAGCCATGAAAATGGGAGCCAGCGACTATATCGTCAAGGACGTGGATGGCGCCTACTTTGACCTGCTCCCCACGGTCATCGAGCACGAACTTCAACGGCACCGGCTCATGCGCGAGCGGGAGCGCGTCGAAGCGGCGCTTCGCGAGAGCCAGCGCGTCCTCTCCACACTGATGAGCAACCTGCCCGGCATCGCCTACCGCTGCCGCAACGACCCGGACTGGACGATGGAGTTCATCAGCGACGGCTGCTACGAGTTGACCGGCTATGAACCCTCGGACCTGGTTGACAACCGCACGCTCGCCTACGCCGACCTGATCCACCCCAAAGATAGGGACCCTGTGTGGAGCGATATCCAGGCCGCCATGCAGGCAGGGAAAAAGTTCCAGTTGGAATACCGGATCATCACCGCCACCGGCGAGGAAAAGTGGGTTTGGGAGCAGGGCACGGCCGTCCCCGGACCCGGCGGCGACGTCGTCGCGCTGGAAGGCTTTATCAGCGACATTACCGAGCGCAAGCGGGCAGAACAAGAGCGGGAACGCCTCGTCAAGGAACTCGAAACCGCCCTGGCCCAGGTCAAAACGCTGCGCGGCCTGCTCCCCATCTGCGCCAACTGCAAAAAGATCCGGGACGACGAGGGCTACTGGCACGGCGTGGAAGCCTACGTCAGCGAGCATTCAGAGGCCCGGTTCAGCCACGGCCTCTGCCCCGACTGTATGAAGGAACTCTATCCCTGGTTCAAGCCCGAGGAAAAATGAGGCTGGTCACGCTACGGTCCCACCGGCGTGGCCTCTGGCAAAGCCTCCGGCGTGGGCGTCGGCTGCACGATAAAGTCCTGGCGGCCCTTCTCCACGAAATCGCTCACCGCGAACTCGTTGACCCGCACGTACCACGCTGACTCGGAGGACTTGACCACGTAGCTGTTGTCCTCGGGGTCCTGGGCGCCGACCCACAAGGTGTAGGTCCGGCTGCCGCCCTGCTCCGTCTCGGTCTGGAGCGTCACCACCGCCTGGGGATCGTCCAGCCCGTAGGCCGGCAGTTCCTCCTTGCCCAGGGGCGCCTGGAGCGTCGTCAGCCGCGCCCGGTTGACCAGCGTGTTCACCGCCCCCTCGTCGAGGGGCTCGTCGGCGGCCAGGCCGGCCATCGTCCACGTCTCGCCCGCCTTGACGAACTCGAAGCGGCCGTTGGCGTTCTCCAGCGTCACGGCCACGATCTGGTCCTGGGGCACCTCCAGGTAGGTCCGGTCGACCCAGGCGCTGGCCTGCACCTGGACCTCCTGGGCCGTGAGGTCGGCCGTCAAATAGACCTCGTCCCGGCCCCCGGCGCGGACGTGGGTGGCGCCAAAGCTCGGCGCCGTGCCGACGTAGAGCTGACGCACCGTCCCGTCGGCCATCTCGAACTCGATCCGGCGCTCGAAATCGTCCCGCGCCACCTTGAGCCGCCCGTGGCTGCCCGGCGTCTGGGCCACCAGCCGGTCGGTCGTCAATCCGGCGATGTCGGCCAGGAGCGGCGGCACCTTGTCGGCCAGGACGGGATAGTCGCCGGCCTCGGACAGCACCCAGCCCTCCCCCGCTTTGGCCAGTACGATCCGATTGTCACCCGCCCCGGTGATAGTCAGGCCCACGATCTGGCCGGCCTCGACCGCCGGGAAGAGCGGCTCCCCCCGCGAGGCGACCTCCCGCGGCCAAAAGACCACGGCGGCGATGGCGATCTGGACGACCAGGACAGCGACTAGAATCAGGTTTCGTTTACTCATCACGCCCCTCCTCTGCCCACGTCGAATCGGACAGGTCGAACATGGGCTGCTCGCTGCGGCGGCGCGCCGTCCACACCCCGCCGATGACGATCAGGGCCAGCAGCGCGACGGCATAGTTGGCCACCTCCCACAGCATCGGCTCGCCCTCCTCCAGCGGCTCCAGCAAGCGGGCCTGGGTGCCCCGCGAGCGGATAGAGAGCAGGTCCTCGTCCTCCGTGGCCCAGTCCACGGCGTTTTGCACAAATTGCAGGTTGTTCAGGTAGCGGTCGCCCGCCAGGCGCTGCGAGATGTCGAGCACGACGTCGTCCACAAACTCGGCGCTGCCGACGACGACCAGCCGGGCCGTCTCGGGCGATACGCGGACCGTGCCCAGCGGCCCTTCGGCTCCGCTCAGGCCAGGCCCTTCGGCTCCGCTCAGGCCAGGCCCTTCGGCTCCGCTCAGGCCAGGCCCTTCGACCGTCTCCGTTACAGCCTCGCCGGGCGCAAAGGGCTCACCCTGAGCAGAGTCGAAGGGCGAGCCGCGCTCGGCAAAGTAGCTCTCGAAAGGTCCCCGGATCGAGACGGCCAGCGGCCACGACTGCGTCTCGCCCTCCACGGTAAAGCCCTGTTCCAGGTCGGGCATGATGTCGGGCGAGGTGCGGAGCCAGGCGTCGCCGGTGGAGCGCAGCAGGATCTTCACCTCGCGGCCCGTCTGCGCCGCCTCGTCGATCTCGAGCGCCGAGGCCCAGTGCAGCGTCACGGCCGGCAGATTCGACACGATGGGGCTGTCGTCGGCCATGCCGTCGGCCCGGACGTCCACAAAGAAGGGATAGTCCACCTCCTGGATCTCTAGCACCTGGACCCCGCCCACCTGGCGCGGCACCTGGATCGGAAACGGCTCGTTCTGCGGGTCCATGACCATGCCCTCGCGCAGGGTCACGCCATAGTGGGCCAGCATCTCCTTGAGGCCGTCCGCCACCGGATCGACCGAGATGCTGCCGGGGAACTGCTGGGGCGAGAGCACGTAATTACCCGTGGCGACGATGACGGCCCCGCCGCGCATCAGGAATTGGTCCACGGCGAACCGCGCCTTGTCGTCCAGGCCCTGGGGCGCGACGACGAGCAGCACGTCCACGTCGCCCGGCACCCGGCCGCTGCTCAGGTCCACCCGCCGGACGGTATAATCCTGGCGCAGTTGCTGCTGCAACCGCTGCCAGCTCCAGAGGGGCGGGCTCATGCCGCCAAAGGGATCGGGCTGCGGGTCGGTGGGCGGCGTCCAGAGGCCCACCGTCTTGAGGAAACCGGGCGCGGCGCGTTTGAGGGCCGACTCGATCTCGGTCCGCAGCTCGCCTTCGCTCAGGTCGCCCGCCGGGTAGAGAATCTGGCCCTGGTCGTCGATCTGCAACAGCAGGTGCAGATAATACGATTGCTGCGAGAAGAACGAAGCCGAGATGGGATAGAGCCCCAGGCTCTCGATGAGCGTCTCGCGGCTGACCTGGCTGTTGGGGTCGTCGGGGTCGATGATTTCGAACTCGAGCTTGCCCCCCGATTCCTCCCGGAGCTGCAAGGCCACCGTTTCGAGCCGCGCCGGCACCTCCTGCAAGCTCTCGGGCAGCGTCTCGGGCGTGATAAACGCCGTCAGCCGGACCGGCCCCTCGAGGCTGCCGAACACGGCGTCGAGGCTCTGGAAGCCATAGACCACCTTTTTGATAGAGCGGGTCAGGTCGTACTCCAAATTGCGCAGGCCGACCTCGACGTCGCCCGTGCCCGGACTCTGGTCCACCTCGATCAGGTCTCCCACGCCCAAGACGACGTGCTGGTCGCCGTAGCGGATGAGGATGTCGAAATAGGAGTTGATGACCGACGACTCGTAGCGGTCCACGTCGCGGAAGGGCGTGGGCCGGATGCCATAGACCTGGTTGGCCTCGGCCTCCAGCTCCTCGTCGTCGCGAGGGTCCACGATCTCGGCCTGCACCCGGCCGCCCGAGGCCACCTCGTACTCGCGCAGCATGTCGCGGATGGTCGGCACCAGGGGCGCCAGCAGCGGATGGGTCCGCTCGCTAAAATAGCCCCGGATCAGGAGTGGCTCCTGCAAGCTGCCGATGAGGTCCCGCGTCACCGGCGAGAGGCTGTACTCTTTTTGGGCCGTCAGGTCGGCGCGCAGGCCGCCCAGCGGGAAGAGCCAGGTGTTCAACGCCACCAGGTTGGCCGCAATCAGGACGACCGTGACGACGACCTGGCGGCGGTAGCCGGCCGTCTGCCGCCCCCGGCTCCAGCGCTTGGCGTCGAGGGAGACGACGTTGAGGGTCAGGAACAGGGCCGTCAGCGAGAGGTAGTAGATCAGGTCACGCAGGTCGATGACGCCCCGCTCGATGCTCTCGAAACGGCTGCCGGTGCCGATGGCGCGCAGCACCTCGCCCAGCGTGTCGCCGACCAGGCCGGTGGCGGCCGTGGTGCCCAGCACGTAGAAAATGCCGCCCAGGAACAGGGTCACGATGAGCGACACGATCTGGTTGTCGGTGCGGGACGAGACAAAGAGGCCGATGGCGGCGTAGGCGGCGGCCATCAGCAGGGCGGCCAGGTAGCCGCCGACGACCGGCCCCCAGTCCAGCGGCCCCAGGATTTCGACCGTGATGGGCAGAAAGAGGGTCAGGGCCAGGGCCAGGGCCACCAGGGCCATGACGGCCAGGAACTTGCCCAGCACCAGCTCGACGCGGCGCACGGGCAGGGTCAGCAGCACCTCCAGGGTGCCGGCCCGCTGCTCCTCGCTCCATTGGCGCATGGTCAGCGCCGCCACCAAAAAGATGAGCAGCACCGGCATCCAGCGAAAGAGGGGCCGCACGTCGGCGATGCCCCGGGCGAAAAAGGTCTCGACCCAGAAAAAGACAAAGAGGGTGACGATTAAAAAGACGCCCAGAAAGATCAGGGCCATGGGCGAGCCGAAATAGGCGCTCAACTCTTTGCGCGTGATGGCCAAAGTCTGTTTCATGCCGCACCTCCTTCCGCTCGCTCCTCTTTCTCATCCTGGGGCGCGTCCTCCTCGGGCACGGGCGCCGTCGCCAATTCGTTGAACACCGCCTCCAGCGTGCGGGCATCCTGGCGCAGCTCGCGGAGCGGCCAGCCTTGCTCGCGGGCCAGGTCAAAGATGGCCGGGCGCAGGTCGTGGCCGTCGCGGCTCCGCACCCGGTAGCCGACGCCGTCGGCCAGGGTGAAGGACTCGACGCCCTCCACGCCGGGCAGGGCTTCGAGACCCGCGTCGGCGTCGGGCACCGCCTCGCCCAGGACCAGCACGACGTCGGCCGTCGCCGCCAGCTCGTCCAGGCGGGCGTCGGCCCGGATCTCGCCGTTCATGAGGATGATGACCCGCTCGCAGACGGCCTCCACCTCGGACAGGATGTGGGTCGAAAGCAGCACCGTGCTCGTCTCGGCCAGGCGCCGGATCAGGCGCCGCACCTCGACGATCTGGGTCGGGTCGAGGCCGATGGTCGGCTCGTCCAGGATCAGCAGCTTGGGCCGGTGGACGATGGCCTGGGCCAGCCCCACGCGCTGCCGGTAGCCCTTGCTCAACTGGCCGATGGGCCGGGTCAGGTGATCCTCCAGGCTCGCGGCCCGGATCGCGTCTGCCAGATACGCCGGCTGTTCCTCCTCCGGGATCTGGCGCAGGTCGGCGATCATTTTCAGATAGGCCTGCACCGAGAGCTCGGGGTAGAGGGGCGCGTTCTCGGGCAGGTAGCCGATGCGCTTTTGTACCTCGTGGGCCTCGGTCAGCACGTCCAGGCCGTCCACCGTGGCGGTACCGGCGCTCGGCTGCAAGTAGCCGGTCAGGATTTTCATCATCGTCGTCTTGCCGGCGCCGTTGGGTCCCAGCAAGCCAATGATCTCGCCGGCGTCCACGCGAAAAGAGACGTCCTTCAGTGCCTGGACCGGGCCGTAGGATTTGCTCAGGTCCTTTACCTCGATCATGCTCGCCTCCGTGGCGGATTCGGTTCTAAGAGATACTGTCATTCTGAGTAGCCCACACCGGGCGGTCGCCCGCCGCTCATTATGCAAGAAACAGTCACCCGTCATTGCGAGGAGCGTCAGCGACGCCTGTCCTGGACGGTCCCCTGGATGCAGGGACTGCGCAGGCCAGGGAAGCAATCTCACCTATGCCCAGATGACCTTTTAACCTTGGTGGGATTCTTCACTTTTCTCAGCCTTGGCCTCCGACCCGTTCTTGTCTCCATCCGCTTTTGTGCCTTCGGACGAAGGCTTGCCCCGGCCATTCCGGCCCGATCCGCTCCGGCCATAATCGGTCGTGTAAAAGCCGGAGCCCTTAAAGATGATGGCCGGTTGGGACAGGAGCCGGTGCACGTTCTCGTGGCCCCGGGGGCAGGCCGTTGGCTCTGGATCGCCGAAACGCTGCAACTTGTCAAAGTGCAGGCCACACTCCAGGCATTCGTATTCATAGATGGGCATATCGCCTCCTCCCAAACGTCTTGCAGCAAGTAGAGGTTGCCTGGTAGGTGACGATGCGAGACGTCCCCCCATCGTCACCTACCACGTGACCACTACTTTGAATTCGTCATAGTCCCTGTCAGAAACAACAGGGACCACGCCTCGTGACGAGGCGTGGTCCCCAATCAGATTTGAGTCTAGTACATGCCGCCCATGCCGCCGCCCGGACCGCCCGCCGGCATCGGGGGCTCTTCCTCGGGGATGTCGGTGATGAGCGCCTCGGTGCTCAGGATCATGGCCCCGA
>CAYLZO010000035.1:27423-29258 GCA_964387775.1 uncultured Anaerolineaceae bacterium | reverse complement strand
CTTTTTTCTGGCCCCGAAGTATGGTATACTTTGGTATACTTGGTCAACATTCACCACGAACGAAAGGGGCAATGCGATGGAGTATCGGAAATTGGGACGAACGGGCCTGAAGGTCTCGGAGCTGGCCCTGGGCACGATGCAGTTCGGCTGGACGGCCAACGAAGAGACGGCCTTTGCGATCATGGATGCCTACGCGGAGGCCGGCGGCAACTTGATCGACACCGCCGACGTTTACTCCTCTTGGGCCGATGGTAATCCCGGCGGCGTATCGGAGCAGATCATCGGCCGCTGGCTGAAGGCGCGCGGCAACCGCCAGGAGATCGTGCTGGCCACCAAGGTGCGGGGCCGCATGTGGGACGGCCCCAACGGCGAGGGCCTGAGCCGGGCGCACATCCTGCGCGCCGTCGAGGACAGCCTGCGCCGCCTCCAAACTGACTACATCGACCTCTACCAGACCCACTCTTACGACGACGAGACGCCCATCGAGGAGACGATGCGCGCTCTGGACGACCTGGTGCGGGCGGGCAAGGTGCGCTACGTGGGCTGCTCGAATTACCCGGCCTGGCGCCTGGTCGAGGCGCTGTGGGCCAGCGACCGCCAGGACCTCGCCCGCTACGTATCGCTTCAACCACACTACAACCTGGTCCACCGCCAGGAGTTCGAGGAGCACCTGGCCGACGTCGTGGACAAGCATGGCCTCGGCGTGATCAACTACAGCCCGCTGGCCGGCGGCTTTCTCACCGGCAAGTACCGGCGCGACGAGCCCCTGCCCGACAGCGCCCGCGCCGAGGGCGTCGAGAAACGCTATTTCTCGGAGGCGAACTTTGACTTGCTGGACAAGATGGAGGAAATCGGCGAGGCGCACGGCCAGGGCATCCCCCAGGTGGCGCTGGCCTGGCTGTTGAGCAATCCCCTCGTGACGGCGCCTATCATCGGGGCCAACAGTGTGGCGCAGTTGGAGGACAACCTCCAGGTCGTCGGCTTTCGGCTGAGTGGCGAAGAAAAGCAGACGCTGGACGAACTGAGTCGCTGGGAAGAATCGTGAGCGTGTCTCTGGCTGCCACGTCGTAGCAAACCAAAGCGAGGTCAATTGCAATGTCGCAGAGCGATCTGGTCGGCCAACGTCTGGGCAAGTACGAGATCCGCGCCGAGATCGGGCGCGGCGGCATGGGGGTTGTGTACCTGGGCTACGATCCTGATCTCGACCGCCAGGTTGCCATCAAGGTGCTCGCCCCGCACCTGGCCTGGGAGGCGCCATTCGTCGAGCGTTTTTTGCGCGAGGCGCGGGCCGCGGCCCGGCTCAACCATCCCCACGTCGTCACCATCCACGACGTGGGGCAGGCGGGCGATTGCTACTACTTTGTCATGGAATACCTGGAGGGACAGACGCTGGCCGAGATCATCCGGCAAGAAGGCGCTCTGGCCCCCGACGAGGCACTCTCGATCCTGAGCGCCCTGGCCGATGCCCTCGACTACGCCCACGCTCAGGGGTTGGTCCACCGCGACGTCAAGCCGGTCAACGTCATCGTCCAGGCCGGCGGCCGCGTCGTTCTGACCGACTTTGGCATCGCCCGGGCCGCCCAGGAGACGCGCCTGACGCGCACCGGGATGATGGTCGGCACGCCCCAATACATGTCGCCCGAGCAGGCCCGGGGCAAAGACCTGGACCGGCGCAGCGACGTCTACTCCCTGGGCGTGGTGGCCTACCAGATGCTCAGCGGGCGCGTGCCCTTTGAGGGCGCGACGCCCCACGCCGTGTTGCACCAGCAGATCTACGAACCGCCCCCGTCCCTGGGCCAGGTGCGGCCCGACCTGCCCGCCGGTGCCGGAATGGT
>CAYLZO010000035.1:0-27413 GCA_964387775.1 uncultured Anaerolineaceae bacterium | reverse complement strand
GCTGGACCGGGCCCTGGCCAAATCGCCCGACAGGCGCTACCCTTCGGTGACGGACCTGGTGCAATCGCTGGACGCGGCCCTCTCCGGCCAATCCGTGCGCGAGCCTGTGTCCAGGCGGAGCCGGAAAAAGCAGCGCGGCTTCGCGTCGAGTCCCCGCCTGCTGGCCGGGGCGGCCGGCTTGATCGCGTTGGTCGTCATCGTCGCCCTGCTGATCGCGCTGCTGGGCGGCGGAGGCGGTTCAGAACCGGTGGCCGGTGGTGCAGCCAGCCCCACCGTCGCCCTGCGCCCCACGGCGGTCGACCGGACACCGTCGGTTGCTCCGACACTGGCAGCGCCATCCAGCCCGGATCTGTCAGACTCCCCAGCCGTGATTCTGTACAAAATGCAGGAGGGGGACACGTACAGCCTCTATGCCACCGACCTGGAGGGTAGCGAGCCCTACCTGCTGGCCAGCGGTGCCGATTCGGCCAACGCAGTCGCGGGCTATGTCTCGCCCGGTGGGGCGTGGATCACCGTCCGCGTGGAACGGGATGATCGCTACACGGCCTACCTGATGAGGCCCGACGGCAGCGACCGCCAGGTCCTGGCCAGCGATCGCACCTTTGCCGCGGCCTACTTTTCGAACGATGGTCAGAAGGTGCGGCTCTATACGCGCGATCTCGGGGAAGAGAACCCGTCCGGGCCGGATACCTACGACTATGGCCTGGTCGTCATGGACAGCGATGGCTCGAATCCCGTGACGCTCGTCAATCGGGCCGACTACGCCGCCGCAACCTGGACAGCCGACGGGCAGACCCTGGCCCTCAACGTCAAGCGCGGCGACGTCTATTCCCTCTACCTCGTCAACAGCGATGGGAGTGGCCAGCAGACGATCCTCAGCGGCCAGGACTCCAGATACGCGGGACGCCTCTCCGACGATGGCCGCTGGCTGTGCTACCAGACCTACGACGGCGAAACCCGCCGCCTCTATCTTTCCGAGTCTGACGGCGACCGCCCGGTCGAGCTGTTTTCTGGCTTTTCCTCCGCCTGGCCCGACTTTGCACCCTCCGGGGACCGATTGCTGATCAGCTTTTTTGATCCCGACCGCACCTCCGAGGAGCTGCACGTGGTGGACACGGCGTCGGGCCGGTCGCTGCGCCTGATGGTCGCGGAGAATATCAGCGGCATCAGCTTCTCGCCCGACGAGGCGTGGGTTGCGGCCGAGGTCGAGCAGGAAGGCTTTTACCGGATCTACCTGCTCGGCGCCGATGGGGCGCAACAAAAAGAGATCGTGGGGCCGGGCGAAGGAGCCGATTGGTACGCCTCGGTCGATTTCTCGCCGGAGGGCCAGCAGCTGCTGGTCCGACTGGGCTACCGGGATGGTCAGGCCACCGATCTCTACGTCATGGATGCCGACGGTGGAGGGCGGGTGGAGCTGGTCCACCGGGCCGATTGGCCGGTGAGCGCGGCCTTTACGCCCGACGGCGAGTCCATCGTCTTTGGTTCAGATCGAGACGGAGGCCGGGCCATCTACGTCGCCGAGGCCGACGGCGGTCAATCCCGAAAGCTGGTCGATGGCTTTGAGCCGATCGTCGCCGGTGGGTATCCGGCCCGGATGTACCGGCCGAGGCCGCTGCCGCCTCCAACCTCCACGCCAGCGCCTACGACAGAGACCGAATCGTCCGATGAGTGATCTTCCTCTGCTCCAACTGCCCGCTCACCTGAAGTCGAGTTTGCGCCTGGGCCATCCCTGGGTCTATCGCAACCACGTGGCCGCTGCAGCCGACGGTTCGACTGAACTCACCGAAATCTTGGCATCGGGGACGTGGGTGCGGGTGCGCTGTGGTGGCTTTATGGCCTTCGGCCTGTGGGATGCGCGCAGCCCCATCGCCGTGCGCCTTTTCTCCCGACGCGGCGTGCCCGACGCCGCCTGGGTGGCCGACCGCGTAACCGAGGCTTGGGAGGGCCGGGCGCCGGTGCGCGAGACGGCGACCACCGGCTACCGCTGGATCTACGGCGAAGGCGACGGCCTGCCGGGCCTCGTCGTCGACCTCTATGGCGAGTACGCCGCGATCCGGACTTACGCCGAGAGCCTGGACGGCCTGGTGCCCTGGGTGGCCGAGGCGCTCCACGCCCACGCCCGGTTGCGTGGCATCCTCTGGCGGCGGCCGGGGGAAGAACTGCTCTCGTTCTGGGGCCGGCTGCCGCCCGACGACCACACCATCGAGGAGCACGGCCTGCTCTTTTGCGCCGACCTCTTTGCCGGGCAAAAGACCGGCCTCTACTTTGACCAGCGCGAGAACCGGCGCACGCTGGCGGGCTGGTGCCGGCACAAGTCGGTGCTCGATTGCTTCTGCTACACCGGCGGCTTTTCGCTTTACGCGCTGCGGGCCGGGGCGGCGGCTGTCACCGCCTGCGATGCCGCAGCGGGGGCCATCGAGGCAGCGCGGCGAAATTTGGCTCTGAACGGCTTTGATCCGGCAGCCCACACCTTCCACGTGGGCGATTGCTTCGACCTCCTGGGGCAGTTTGCTGCCGAGAAGCGGCGCTTTGACGTGGTGATCCTCGATCCGCCCAGCCTGGCCCGCGACCGGGGCAGCCGGCGGGCAGCCGAGCGGGCTTACGTGCGGCTCAACGACCTGGCCCTCCGCTGCGTCGCGCCGGGCGGGCTGCTGGCCTCGGCGAGCTGCACCAGCCAGGTCTCGCCCCGCGCTTTCCGCGAGGCCCTGGCCGAGGCCGCGCGCCGGGCCGGCCGCCGCCTGCTCATCCTCCACGAAGCAGGGCAGCCGGCTGACCATCCCGTCGCGGCCTATTTTCCCGAAGGACGCTATCTCAACTTTGTGGTGGGACGGGTCTTGCCGCTTGCCTAGTGCAGCGCAGCACAAGTCCTTATCTGGTTGTCATTGCGAGCGAGCGTTAGCGAACGAAGCGATCTCCTTCTGGGTTGAGCAGTTTGTTTCTCTCTCTCAGCCGGGGATTGCTTCGCCGCAAACGACGCGGCTCGCAATGACAGAACTAGATGGGGACTTTTTGGGTCTACCACTCCTACAATCCGTCGCTCAGGTGCTGGCTTGGACGGCGTTTTCAAAGATGCCCAGGGCCGTCTCGATCTGCATCCGGTCGGCGATGAGCGGCGGAATCCAGCGCACGACGTTGCCGTAGGGGCCACAGTTGAGCAGCAGCAGCTTTTCGTCCAGGCAGCGGGCGATGACGCGCTTGACCCGGTCGCTGGCGGGTGCGCCGTCGGCCCGCGTGAACTCGCAGCCGACCATGAGCCCCAGGCCGCGCACGTCGCCCAGCACCGGGTGGCGGCGCTGGATGTCCTGCAGGCCGTCCAGGAGGACGTCGCCCATGCGGGCCGCGTTGTCTACGAGGCCGTCCTGCAGCACGCGGACCGTGGCCTCGGCCGCGGCGCAGGCCACGGCGTTGCCGCCGTAGGTGCCGCCGTGGGTGCCCACCTGCCACTTTTCCATGAGCGCCCGGGGCGCAGCCACGCCCGAGAGCGGAAAACCGGAAGCCAGCCCCTTGGCCATGATCAGGACGTCGGGCACGACGTCAAAGTGCTCGATGGCCCAGAACTTGCCCGTGCGCCCAAAGCCTGACTGGACCTCGTCGGCGACGAGGAGGATGCCGTGTTCGTCGCAGATCTCGCGCAGGCCGGCCAGGAACCGGGCGGGCGGGACGACGTAGCCGCCTTCGCCCAGCACCGGCTCGACGACGATGGCCGCCGTCTCGGAGGGCGCCGTCTGGCTGGCGAGCAGGTGCCGCAACTCGCGTAAGCACCACTGACCCGTCTGCTCGGGGTCCCAGCCGTAGCGATAGGCGTAGGGATAAGGCGCGACGAACACGCCGGCGGCCAGGGGCTGGTAGTGCTGGCGATAAATCGTCTTGGACGTGGTCATGGCCATGGTCTGGCTGGTCCGCCCGTGGAACGAGCCCTGAAAGACGACGACGTTGGTCCGGCCGGTGGCGTGGCGGGCCAGCTTGACCGCGCCTTCCACCGCTTCGGCGCCCGAGTTGGAAAAGAAAAAGGTATCGAGCGCCGAGGGCACGACCTCGCGGAGGGCGGCCACCAGCCGCAGTAGCGGCTCGTGGTAGACGATGTTGACCTGACCGTGGATGAGCTGGCCCACCTGCTCGCGGGCCGCTGCGACGACGCGGGGATGGCAGTGGCCGGTGTTGGTCACGCCGATGCCGCTGGTAAAGTCCAGGTAGCGCTCGCCGTGGACGTCGAACAGGTAGGCGCCCTCCCCCCGCTCGGCGACGATGTCGGTGATGCGGCTCCAGACCGGCGAAATGTGTCGAGTATCCATTTTGGTTCTCCTTGGTGAATCACGCATCACGCATCACGTATCACGTATTGCGTATCGCGTAGTGCGTAGTGCGTGGTGGGTTGCTGTGTCTAGATGAATTCTGTCACTGAGACTTGCGTCGGGATGCCCCGCTCTTTCAGTTCGTCGAAGAAGGGTTCCGACTCGATGGCGATTTCGGGCGGATGGACGCCCAGCTCGATGCGGCCCTCGGCCAGCCACCGGGCGGCGATGGAGGGGGCAACGCCGGTGGGCAGCGAGCCCTTGACCGTGAGCGTGCCGAGGCGGTAGGTCGTCTCTTTGTCGTAGCGCGTGCCCCGCACCTCGGTGACGATCTCTTTGGTCCAGTCCGGCGGCTCGTTGGCCGGCGGCGCCAGGAACGACTCGATGGGCGGCACGTGCTTGGACAGCAATTTGACCATCAGGTCGCGGGGGGCGACGGAGGTCTCGGCCACCTGCACCGGCTCGCAGCTGGCAAAGCCAAAGTCGGCCAGCACGCGGACCTTTTCCACCATCTCGGGGGCCATGCCCCAGTGGTTGATCTTGAAGAAGCATTCTTTCAAGCCCTTGTACTGAAAGGACTCGGGCAGGGTTGCCACCTCGGAGTGGAGCGAGAGGTGGACGGGCAGCAGGCCGATGGGCGGCGTGAACCAGTAGTCCTCGAATTCGCCCATCGGCTCCCGGGTGACAAACTGGCCGTCGCGGTAGACCATAGGCGCGCAAGTCAGCTCATCCACGATGGTCGCCACGGCGTAGCTAAAGACGTCGGTGTCGGGCGGCGGGGGCTTGATGCCGTCGTAGATGCGGATTGACTCGACGGTATCAAGGCGCTCGGCGGCGTAGCGGGCCTGGACGTTGGGCACGCCGGGCGCGCTGCCCATGCCCAGCACGGCGCTGATGCCCATCGCCTTGAACTGCTCGTCCAACTGCAATTGCTTGCGGGTGGTGTGAAAGAGCCCGCCCAGGTCGGTGTAGTGGACGCCGGCCTCCAGGCAGGCGCCCATGACTTCCAGGTTGAAATAGTAGACGGTGGCGTTGAGGCAGGCGTCGGTCCCTTGCAGCAGGGAGACCAGGGCCTCGTGATCCCGCACGTCCACCTCGGCCGTCGTGACTCTGGGGCTGTCGATGATGCCGGCGACCTGGCGGGCTGCCTCCAGGTCGCGGTCGCCGATGACGACCTCGTCCACGCCTCCGCTGTGGGCCAGATCCTGCACGGCGATGCTGCCCATCATGCCCGCCCCGCCCAAGACGATGATTTTCATGGGCTACTCCTCCTCTGCTCTGAATTCGCTCAGGTTGCGGATCGAGTTTTGCATTTCTTGTGCGGTCATTGTTTTCAACAAGCCCACCAGCCTGCGCAGCGTCTCCCCAAACGCCAGTTGCTCGGAAACGACGATGCCACTGTGAGGTCTTGACTCGTCCCATCACTTCTGGTAGAGGGGTACAAAGTCCTGGGCGTTGCACGTGACCAATACCCGGCCCTGGGTGGCGGCGTACTCCAGTTGGGCCTGGTCCGGCAGCTCGTGGTTTCCCACTTCCCAAGTGCCGAGGGCGTCGTAGCCTGGGTCACGCAGTTGCTGGGCCAGTCGCCAACTGATGTCGTGGTCGAGATAGAGCGTTATCTGTCGCGGTGATTCGTCACCCATGCCAGGGCCTCCTCGTTGGCGGCGATTTCCCCCTCCATCTCGGCCCGGTGCTTGTGATAATAACTCAGGGCGTCATAGACCTGGGCCAGGTTCAAAGGTGGATAGTCCTTCACGATCTGCTCGGGTGAATCGCCAAGCTGCACTCGCTCGACAATAGTGCGAACGCTGATGCGAGTGCCGGAGACCATGGGCCGTCCACCACTGACTCCTTCAATTCGGGCGATGTAGGGGTGATCTGTCCGAGCCTCTTTCTGTGAGAATTCTGTCAACTCGCTCAACGTTGCCTGCACCTGAGTGAGCATCTCTTTAATGTCGCTCAGGTCGGTGTAGAGCTGCCGAACGTCTACTTCTTCTACCGCTGCATCGCTCATTTTTCACCCTCTTCTAGGTTTTTGCTGCGCCCTTGCTCCAACTCCAGACCATCGGCCACCCAGCCCAGGCTCAACTCCTCCAGCTTGGCGCGGGTGGGCACGCCCTGGGCGTCCCAGCCGCACATGGCATAGTAGGTGTCCTTGGCCGCTTCCAGGTCATCGGGCGCAACGGATACGCCGTCGGTGGGGCCGCCTTCTCTCGGCTTTGCCAGCTTGGGCGGCAGCACGTCGTCCTCGCGGCTGAACCCCTCGCGGACGTTAAAGGCGCGCATCATGTTCAGCCGCCGCTCGCCGACCTTCATCAGCTCCCACAAGCTCACGTCCCAGCCGGTGACGGCCCGGACCATGTCCACGAGCTGGTTCGGCCCGTAGAGGTGCCACGACGGGCCGTAGACGAACTGGCAGACGTTGACGCTGTCGAGCATCGAGTAGAACTGTTCGGTGTAGAGGGCGAACCGGATCTTTTCGGGCGCCAGGCTGAACTTGGGCTGCGGGTCCAGCAGGTCGAGGGCCTCCAGCCGGGCCTGGTAGTACTCGTAATCCTCCTCGTAGGCCGGGTCGTGCTCCGACGACTGGTGGTCGGCGCCGAAGGGGTTGACGGCGTAGATGAGGCCCAGGCTGCGCTTCACCTCGGGCATGTGGGCCGGCAGGTCGTGGCCCTTGACGATGACGGCCAGCTCGGCCGCGCCGTTCCCGATGCGCTCGGCGGCGCGGGCCGTGCCCTCGGCCAGGACGCCGCCAAAGCCCTCCCGCTTGCCGATCAACTCGACCATCTGGACCATGGCCTCGGTATTGCCAAAGTGCAGCTCGACGCCGCCGGTATCCTCGGCCGTCAGCAGGCCCTGCTCGAAACAATCCATGGCAAAGGCGACCGTCGCCCCGCAGGAGATGGTGTCCATGCCGTACATGTTGCACAATTGGTTGGCGTAGGCGATGGCGTCCAGGTCGTTGATGCCGCAGTAGGAGCCCAGGGTGGCCAGTGTCTCGTACTCGGGGCCGCCGTAGCGGGGTTCGACCTCGTGGCCCTGCCACTCGGTCTCGACGACGCGCTTGCAGCGCACGACGCAGGCATAGCAGGTGTCGCGCTCTTTCAGAATCGTGTCGCTCATCCTCTCGCCGGTGAGGGCCTCGTAGCCCTCGAATACGCCGCTGGCCCAGTTGCGGGTGGGCAGGCCGCCGCTCTCGTGCTGGTAGGCCAGCACCTCGGCCGTGCCATGGAGGCCCATGCCATAGACGTCCGAATCCTCAAAGTTCTGGGCGCCCCAGCGGGCCAGCTCGGTCAGGGCCTGGCGGTCGGCGATTTCGGGCTTTTCGTGGCCGCGCACGGCGACGGCCTTGAGGTTTTTGGAGCCCATCACCGCGCCCATGCCGGTCCGGCCGTTGGCGCGGTTACTCATGTTCATGAGGGCCGCAAAGCGCACGCCCTTTTCGCCGGCCGGGCCACACTGCAAAACTTCGACCTTGGGGTCCTCCAGTTCCTCCTGGATGGCGGCCTCGACCTCGCCGGTGACTTTGCCCCACAGGTGGGCCGCGTCGCGCAGCTCGGCCCGGCCGTCCTGCACCCAGAGATAGACCGGCTTTTCGGCCCAGCCCGTGATGACAAAGGCGTCGAACCCGGCGGCCTTGCATTCCGATGGCCAGAAGCCGCCGGCCTGGGCGTCGCCGATGGCGCCGGTCAGGGGCGACTTGGCCGTGGCGGTGACGCGGCTCTGGCCCGAGACAGCCGCGCCCGTGGTCACGCCCAGGCTGAGGACCAGGACGTTGTCCGGTCCCAGGGGGTCGGTGCCGGGCGGGATGAGGGTCAGGGCGTAATGCATCCCCAGGGCGCTGCCGCCCAGGTACTTGCGGTAAAAGCCCTCGCCCGGCTCCTCGATTTCCAGCTTGCCCGTGGTCAACTCCACGTGCAGGATCTTGCCGTTGTAGCCGTAAGGCATGGTCAAATCCCTCCTCGTGTGTTTAGCCGCCGACGACGACGGGAAAGATGCGGACCTCGTCCCCGTTGTGTAGGGCGCGGCCCATATCGGTGTCGGGCTCGTCGTTGACGGCGATCAGTTGGACGCGCCCCTCGATGCCCAGGTGGTCCAGCAGGTCGGCCACCGTCGTCTCCTCAGGCAGGTCGAGACTGGCTTCGCCCTTGGCTTCTGGGGGCAGGTGCTCTCGAAACCGGGAGAATAGCTTCACGTTTACACGCATCGTGGGCCGCCAATGGGAAAGGCCGGAACAGAGACGCTCCGGCCCTTCAGCAACATCGTGTTCAACAGCAATCAGGTCGTAAGATAGCCGTGGGCATAGATGACTTGGTTCTCGATGATGCGCACCGTCTTGTAGATGGCGGCCTGGTGGGGATCGTCCATGTCCACCTGGTCGGGCGTGAATTCGTCCATGGCCGCCACGGTGTCGTACAGCGCCAGGTAGGCCTGGCCCACGCCGGTGCTGCCTAGTAGCGCTTCATTTGCGCTGTCGTCCCGCTCTTTGACGATGCGGATGACCTCGTTCTGGGCTTCGTCCAGCGGGTCGGCGATGGCCGAGTCGAGGCCGCAGGCCATGAGCATGACCAGGAAGGTGCGGTTGATCAGGCTGCGGTTCTCGTGGGGCACGCTGTTCGAGATGTTGGACAGGCCCACGGTGGTCATGGGCGGCGGGTCCCAGAGCATCTTGAAAGAGCGGATGGCGTTCAGCGTCTCCGGGCCGTGTTCCTGGCAGCCGTTGACGGTCAGGACCAGGGGATCAAGGTAGACGTTTTCCATAGGGATGCTCAGCTCTTCGGCCTTGGGCACGAGGATCTCCATGGCCAGGCCCACGCGGCCGTCGGCCGTGGCCGGGATGTTCTTGTCCATGGCCAGGGCGATGATCTTGGCGCCGTATTCGGCGGCCATGGGCATGGTCGTGTTCAGCCGGTCGGGGTCAGCCGAGGTGGAGTTGATCATGGCCTCGATGCCCAGCGCCTGGCACTTTTTCAGGCCGGCCTCGATGGCGGCGGCGTTGGTCGTATCGAGCGAGAGGGGCACGTTGCCCACCTCGTCGTACACCTCGTCGATCATCCACTCCATGACCTCGACGCCGTCGCGCTTGCGCGGCCCGATGTTCAGGTCGAGCATGTTGGCGCCGGCGTCCACCTGCTTGCGGGCCAGCTCGCGAATGTAGGCCGGGTCTCGCTCGGCGATGGCGGCCTTGATCTTGGGCGCCAGAATCTGAATGTTTTCTCCGATGATATACATGCGTTTCGCCTCCTTGCGTGATTTGCTGTTGAGTGCTCAGTTGCCTTCGAGTAGTTGGATAAAGCCTGCCTGTTCAAAATGATGGTCCGTCGTCAAGGCTTCCGTGATATCTTGCTGTTGCATAAGTACAAAACTCGCACAGTCCACCAGGCTCCATTCTTTGTCCTGTCGGCTCTTGAGCAATTGCCACGCATCTTGATCAAGTGCCGGGCTTATGTGGATAACTCGAACATAGGGTGAAGCCTTCAGACTGTCGATGAAAGAAACGATGGCCGGTCGAGGGACGCGGAGCGGGCTTGTGAGTAGAGCTACCAATTCCGTCAGAATATAGTTAGACGTGACGATACCTCGTCCTTGCTGGCGTGCCAGCCGGTAGATGGCGGCAGCTTGCTCGTGATGGCGCTGAGTCGAATCAACCAGATGACCCCACCCAGACGTGTCGACAAAAATCTCAGGCATCTTGGTTGTCGCCGGTCTTGGTGTCCTGCTTTTCTTCCAGCAGTGCTAGTCCCAGGTATTTGTCATGTCGATCGGCCCAATCCGAGACCTCGCTGTCGAAGGCGCCAATAAAGTCTTCTACCGGGTCGTCGGCGGCGTGGCGCAGACTGGCTGTGAGCCAGGCGATTGCCAATTGTTCTGGTGTTTGCCCCGTTTCTGCTGCTGTTTGGGCGAGCGGTTCGTACAAGTCGGCCGGTACATCCAGGACAAGTGTGTTTCCCATGTCTCGCCTCCTTTCACGCCGATACTGTAGCACAGATGCGCCCGGCTGTCAACGCCTATCCCTCGCGGCCTTCCAGCACCCGCATCACCGACGGGAACGACGTGATGTCGGTATGGGGCAGGAAGAGGGCCGACATGAACTGGTCGTAAAACGTATTGTCGGCCGACAGCTCCAGGTAGGTCATCTTGTTGGCGACTTCGATCACCTCGCGGCGCATGGGCCGCGACACGAGGGCGTGGAAAGCGCCCAGCACCGAGGTGTTGCCCAGGTAGTTGAACCGATCCCAGGGCATGTCGGGCAGCAAGCCGATCTGGATTGCCTTTTCGACGTTGATGTATTGCCCAAAGGCCCCGGCGATGAACACCTGCTCCACGTCGGCCAGTTGCAGGCCCACGCTCTGAACCAGGACCGAGAACCCGGCGTAAATCGCGCCCTTGGTGCGCAACAGGTTCTCGATGTCCACCTCGTTGATGACGACGTCGGCCCCGATGCCCGACTGGTTGGCCCACACGACGACGTATTCGCCGCCGTGGTCGCCCACGCGCACGCGGGGCGTGTCCAGGTCGCGCTGGATCTTGCCCCCCTTGTCCACGACGCCGGTGACAAACATCTCGGCCAGCAGGCCGATCATGCCCGAACCGCAGATGCCGCGCGCCGGCACCCCGCCGATGGTCTGGACCGTCGGCTCGTAGGTGTGGGGATCGATCCAGATCTCTTCGATGGCGCCCGCCGTGGCCCGCATGCCGTGGCGCACGCCGCTGCCCTCGAACGCAGGCCCCGCCGAGCAAGCGCACGTGATCAGCCAGTCGCTATTGCCCAGCACGATCTCGCCGTTGGTGCCCACGTCGATGAACAGGGTGAGTTCGTCCCCATCGGCCATACCCGAGCGGAGCACGCCGGCGGTAATGTCGGCGCCCACATAGGCACCCACGCCCGGCAGGCAGTCTACCGCAGCCTCGTGATGCGCCTTCAGGCCCAGCTCCCTGGCGGGCACGGGCATGGGATGGTTGATGGTGGGAATGTATGGCTCCAGGCGAATGTTTTGCGGATCCAGGCCCAAAAAGAGGTGGATCATGGTCGGGTTCCCGGCAACGGTTGCTTTGCTGATCTGGCGGGGTGGGATCTGGTTGCGGGCGGTCAGGTCGTCCAGCAGGCCATTGAGGGTCTTGAGCACCAGTTTCTGCAGGCGGATCAAGCCGCCCGATTTCTGGGAAAAGACGATGCGCGAGATGACGTCCTCGCCGGCCTGGATCTGGCCGTTGTAGGCCGAGGCGCGGTCCACGACCTTGCCGCTGAGCAGGTCCACCAGGTAGACGACGTTGGACGTGGTGCCGATGTCGATGGCCACGCCGTAGCAGCGGTCGCTCTGGTCGCCGGGCAGCAGGTCGATCAGGCGGGGCCGGGCGCAAGAGTTGAGCTCCGGATCGCCCATATCCAGCACGGCGGTGACGTTCCACTCGGCTTCGCGCAGGTCGCGGGCCAGGGTGCGCAACATGGGCAGGCTGGCCGTCACGTTGTCGATGTCGTGCTGCAACGACAGCGCCCGCAGCAGCCGGTCCCAGTCGGTAGTCTGGTCGTCGAGGCTGGGCGGCTCGATGGTGACGTGGGCGCGGCGGACGCTGGGGTCGAGCTCGCCCTCGAACTGGGCGGCCAGGGCCACCCGCTCGGCGCCCACGGTCTTGGGCTTGATCTCGACGGCGACCTCTTCCTGCTCGGGCACAAAGACGACGGCGTCGCCCTTGACGACGGCCTGGCAGCTCAGCGCCCAGCCGGCCTCCTGCTCTGCCGAGGTCAGGCGGGTGCCGCGCCGGCGGCTGATGGCCCCGTGCTCGACCTTGACCCGGCAGCGGCCGCAGCGGCCCTGGCCGCCGCAGGGCAGGTTCAGGTCGATGCCGGCCTCGACGGCGGCGTCCGACAGCAGCGTGCCGACCTCGACCTCGACGACCTGGCCCGTGGGCTTAAAGACGACGATGGCGGCGCTGTTTGTTTTCTTCTCAGGCTGTTCAGCTTCTTGCGCCATGACTTGTCAAAGCAGACAAATATCTAATATCCAATATCGGATTCGATATTGGATATTAGATATTGGCTTCACGTCAACTCCACGACTTGAGGTATGACGGCAGGTCCACCGCCTCGCGGGGGCCGACCTGGATCTCCCAGCCGGGCAGCTCCTCTTCCAGCTCGCCAGAGAGGACGGCCACGTGGCCGGGCAGCGTGATTTTCTTGTGCCCAACCTTGTCCACCGCGTTAAAGGTCTTGACTGCCTTGGCGATGGTCTCGGCGTCGTACTTGCCCGCCGCCCAGGCGGTGAGCACGCTCATGCCCTCGGCGTCGCAGATGAGCAGCCAGGCGGGCATCCCACTTCCGTCCAGCTCGCCGGCCACGCTAAAGTAGGTCAGTGAGAAGTTGGTCGTGGTCAGCAGCGGCGAATCGGCCGTCGGATCGTTGAATTCGTAGATGCCGGCGTCGACCGAGATTGGCTTCTGCGGGTCGGTATAGATGTTGAGCCGCAGCGTCAGCAGTGGATAGGCCACCGCCGGGTCAAAGCGGTCCATGACGACAAAGCCGGCGTACTTGGCCACGTACTGGGTCGCCGCCACGATCTCGCCCACTTCGGTGTCGGCCGCCTCGCCGGGGAAGGCGATGAGCGGGTAGCCCAGCGGGCGAAAGTTCTTTTTCAGGGCCAGGCGGCGGATCTGGGTGAACTGCTGGAGCGATTTAGCCAGGTCGCGGCTGCCGGGGTCCAGGACCAGGTCCTCGACGCCGGCGTCTTTGAGCTTGCCGGTCAGCTCTGCCAGCTCGTCCAGGCCGTCCTTGCTGCGCACGGCCAGCGACGCCTTGGTGCCCTTGACGACGTCGGCCATGGCCTCCCAATTGTCGGCGGTGGCGGTGTAGACCAGCGGCTTGTGGCCGCCCTCCTTGGCCAGCGCTGCCTTCAGTACGTCGGGATCGTCCGAAATCAGGATGAAGGGCAGGTCCGTCTTGGCCCGCACCGCTTCGACCACGCCAGCAAAGGTCCCCGCGTTGCCGGAGGCGTTTTCGATGGCGATGGCGTCGAAGGGCATGTCGATGCCCACCCGCTCGACGCTGTACTCGTTGACCAGGCCCACTTTCTCGGCGATGGCCTCGTCGTCCTCGGTGTCCTTGACGCGGAGGGCCATGCCCGGCTGGTTGAAAAAGGTCTTTTCGTGGCGGAACAAGACTGTTTCGTTGCCCACCTGGAACTCGCGGTCGCCGCTGCCCATCTTGATCAAGCGCACCGGTGGCGCTGCGGCCGCAGAAAGCGCCTCTTTGGCCTCGTCCGAGACGTGGGGACAGTCGTCCAGCGAGACCTGTTTGGCCGCCAGCTTCATGGCGAAGGCCAGACAGGTCGGAAACCCGCAGTCCTTGCAGTTGGTCTTGGGTAGCAATTTGTAGATTTGCAATCCTGACATTGCCATTTTCATTCATCTCCTCTGCAATTGTCACCCTGAGCGCAGCGAAGGGTCTCGTCTGTGCTAATAGAGATTCTTCGCTCCGCTCAGAATGACGTCTGTGGATCAGTGTGCCATCAACTTGTCGATCGTGTCGCGGACGACGTCCACCGACTCGGGGTGGCGCAGGACGACGATGTCGGCGCCCGATTCGAGCAGGGCCGTCGCCGTCACGATCTCCCAGGTGATGCCCCGTTTTTCGACGTCGCCCCACTCGTCGGGCACGCCCTCGGCGGTGCGCGCTTCCTTCTGCCGCCAGCTCTCCTCGCCGACGAAGCAGATCATGGGCTGCTGGGTCATGCTGTCGCCGGTCAGCGCGGCGATGCGCAGGCGCTCCATGACCGAGTAGGTGTACTCCAGGCCGTAGCCCAGCGCCCCGGTGGTGGGGTCCATCAGCACGCGGTCCAGCGGCAAGCGCATGTCGCTGATGAGGATGTTGAGCTGCTTGGCCAGGTTGACGTCGATGGGGGAACTGGCGACGACCAGGTGGTCGTGGGCCAGCGCCCCGGCGACGATGGTGCGGTAGTTCTTGTCCTCGCAGAGGCCTAGAGCCAGCTTTTCGCCGCTGGCCGCCTCGGCGATGGCCACCAGCAACTCGTTGTCGGCCTCGGCCTGGCCCGGCCCGCGGACGACGATGGGCAGCCCGGTGGCGCCCAGCACGGCCTTGATGGCCTCGGCCGCCTGGGCGGCGGTGGTTGGATTTCCATCGGCGTCGGTGCCGCGCAGCTTGAGCATGATCACGTCGGCGCCCAACTCTTCGGCCTTTTTGGCCCAGGCCGCCGGGTCGTTGACGGCGTCGCCCCAGGCGGCCAGCAGGGCCGGCGCCCAGTCGGCCGGGTAGCCGTCCTGGATCTCGATGCCGATGACGGGCGGGTGGGGCGTGTCGCCCTCAAAATGCAGGAAGGGCAGGGTGTTCTGCCCGCCCACGGTGACCGTCTTGGTCCGGGTGCCCCCCTCGTCGGCCGTGGCGCCGAGGGTCACCTCCCGGATGTCGCCGGTCCACTTTTCTTTCGGAATTTCGACTGTGACTGGCATGTATCCTCCTCCTCAATGGATAGAAAGTTTAATATGTTGATTAACCTGAAACTTGTACGACAATTGTGTAAACTTGACTCCTCACGTGCTGAGCAGCAAGGGACCTTCCCTTGCTGCTGGGTTTGCTCGGCCCTGCTGGGTTCAGGGATACGGCAGCAACTGCAATTCGCGGATGAAGCGGTAGTCACGTTGATTCTTGGAAATCAAAGGATGATTCCACGCGATGGCAGTAGCTGCGATCAATGTGTCTGGTATTCTCAGTCCATGGCTCAGACGGTATTGGCGTAAAAGGGAAACCGCCAGATCGGAGATTTGTTCATTCAGTTTGAGCACTTGGAATCGTTGCAAGAAGCGTTCCGCATTCTTCAGTTCGGTCTTGTTGCGACAACCGATGAACAACTCCATCTGTGTAATTGTGCTAATGGCCAGTCTTGACTGCTGCTCGATTTCATCCAGACGATCTATTGCCTCGCCGATTTGCCGTGCAGCATCAATTAGGATGTCAGTGTCCACAAGGGTCAAGGCACTCACGATTTGGGCTCCCATTCGTGGCAGCGCAAATCTCGCACCCAGGCTGTGCTATCTTGCATATCATCTCGATCTCGCCACATCCCAACAAAAGGCTCATCGGCCAACTCTGTTTCTACGACTTTTTCCGTCGGCGATTCGGTTGGATAGCGAGTCTTTAGGAAAGCCACGAAATCCACCACTTGCTTTTGCGCTTCCGGTGGCAGAGAATCAATTTCAAGGACGATGCTTGTTGCTTCCATTCTTACCCCCAAACCATGTACACTGACCGGTAGTATAGCATAACTCTTATTGGCGTACAAGAGTCAGCAAGGGGGGCGTTTTTTTGCTGTTCATGGCTCGGTGGGTCGAAAGACCAGGTCATTCGACCGGTTGCCTCCACTGACGCGGCCCACTCCAGAAAAAAGGACCAGGGAATCGGACGATTCCCTGGTCCTCGGTTTCCCGTTTCCTACATCAATGGTTCCATGGCCAGCGCCGGGTGGCCCGATTCCTCCAGGAAGGCCAGCACCTCCTCTTCGGTCGTCGCCACGCGCTCGTCGGCGATCTTGTCGATGAGATCGGGATCGCCGGCGCGGTTGGCGGCTTCTTTCAGCTCCTCGGCCATCGTCTGCTTGAGGAAGCTGGACATCCAGACGATGCGCTTCAGGCCGCCGTCGGCGCGGATGAACTTGTTGCTGACGATAAAGTACTTGCCGTGGCCCATGACGCCGGGCGTCTGTAGGCCGCCGCCGGCCATGCCCGCCAGCGTGCTGAAGGTCATGCCCGCCGGGGTCATGCTCGGATCCTCGCGGCTGACGATCATAAAGCCGTTGCACAGCGGCAGGATCATCATGATGCACTCAAAGCAGCCACAGGAGGTCATGGGGTGCTCCATGATCGAGTACATAGTCACCGTGTCGATGGCGCCGTGAGAGGCCTGGTTGACAAAGTCGTTGACGTTGTCAAAGATGCCGGTATGCGCGTCGATGGTATTGCCCTTGGGGATCGGCTGGTTGGGGCCGGTGGGGTTGATCTGGTAGCTGGCCTTGCAGTCGAGCCAGTTGTAGGCGCCGCACAGGCCCAGCCGCTCGGGGCTGACCACGCAGACGTGGTCCGGGGCAAAGCTCTGGCACAGGGTGCAGGAGTAGAACTCTTCCACGGCCTCGTCGGTCATCTCGGCCAGCCGCTGATTACGATAGTCGTAGGCAGCGCGGGCTTTTTCCAGCCATTCGGCGTGCAACTCTGGCTCGGTGAAGATTTTGATCTGGACTTTGTCCACGATGGCGCCAAAGTCGGCGTGGAAGCGGGCGTGCAGGATCTCGCCAAAGTGCTTGAGGTCGAAGCCCTTGTCGGCCGCACTCTTGCTGATTCGGATCCAGGCGATGTCGCGCTGGCCGATGTGTTGAATGCCGCTGGCGCCGTTGATAAAGTAGTGGATCTGGCGCTCCAACACCGGCTCAAAATCCTCTTGCATCTGGCGGCCGGCCACCTCGACCAGGATGCCCAGGTCCATGGCCCCCGCGTCCTTGACGTCCTCGAAGCTGGGGCCGATGATTTCGATCTTGTGGTCTTCGACTTGGTCGAGATCGACCATGCGCAGATACTCGTAGGCGCGCGAATACTTGCCGCCGAACTCGACGCGCATGTCGGCCTTACGCACGCGCTCACCCTCGAACGCCGAGCCGTAGGCCACCGGCACCGGCACCTCGGTAATCTTGATTTTGACGCCGCGCACCTCGATGGCCTTTTGCACAAAGCGGGCGGCCTTGTCGGCATCGGTCTCGCCTTCGATGTCGTCCCAGGGCATGGAGATGACGTGCTCATAGGGCGTGATGCCCGTGGGCCGGATCTCGGGAATGACCGTGTCGGCCAGGACGGGGAAGCCGTAGGTGATGGCGCCCGCCGCCGTGGCGTACTTGAGGTCGTCCACCTCGCCCAGGGCCAGGGCAAAGGCAAAGACGCGATACTTGTTGTAGAGGAGGATGTTGCGCGCCTGGCCGCCCTTCATGCCGCCAAAGGTCAGCGCCGAGCGGGTGGCAAAGCCCAGCGGGTACACCGTCGAGATGGTGTCCAGGCCAAAGGGCACGATGTAGGTGTCGTAGCCCATCTCTACGCCTTCTTCCATGAGCTGGTGGATGATGCTGCGGCCGTTGACGTTGCCGCTCAGGAAGGTGAGGATGTTGCGCTGCTGGAGTTGGCGGACGATCTCGACGGCGGCCTCGTTGGTCTTGGCGCAGCCGATGATGGCTGCAAAGCCGGGCATGCGGCCGTCGACCAACTGGATGCCCCAACTGCGGAGCTGGATGTCGTCGATGGGGCCATTGAGGTAGCCCGACTCGCTGGGGGCGCTGGTGCCCGTCAGCTCCAGACCGGGCAGCTTTTGCGGCTCCTGGCCGTAGGCAAAGCGCAGGGCCATGATGGCTTCCTCGGCAAAGAGGGTAGCCACGCCGGCGTCCAGCGTCTCGCCCAGGTAGGGCAGCCACGTCTTGTTCTCTGGCGGGCTGTGGAGCAGGGTGCGGCAGTGATCCAGCACCGGCTTGAGCCCGCCGACGGTCTCCACCTCCATCCCCGTGTAGCCCCGGATGGTGGGCAGGTGGTAGGCCGTGTTCGTAAATTCAACTTTGTGATCCGGGCCGAGTTCGTCGAGCGCTTTGTTCAAAAATGCTTCGAACTCGTTGACGATCAAGTTGGCGCCCCGCAGGGCCCGGGTTGCGATGTATCGGGACATTGATACGTTCTCCTTCCTTGGAAAATGGGTGTTAGATATTGGATATTGGATGCGCATCCAATATCCAATATCTAATCTCTACTACCCAATCTCTGCGTAGGCCTTGCGGCTGTACAGGTTGCGCTCCTCCGGCGGGACGGCAAAGAAGGCCGCCAGCGGCACGTCGCCACTCTCGCCAAAGCGGGTCGGGTCGTACTCGGGCAGGCCTAGCTCTTCGCGCTTTTTGTCGATGTGGGCCAGCGTCGCCTCGACCATGCCTTCGGCGTCGAGGATGAACTCCAGCTTGCCGCCGACCTTGGACTCCCAGCCCTCGCTGATCAGCCGCTGGATTTCTTCGCTGCCCGACACCGGGTTCTTGGTGCCAAAGATGACGTACACGCCCGAGGCCACAAAGTAGGCGCCGATGGACAGGGCCTTCTCGCTCATCCACTCCGGCGCCAGGCCCACGGCGGGCAGGTCGGCGATGTCTTCGCCCAGGCCGCCCTCGGTAGCCATCTGCGAGGCGACGGTCAGGATGCGGGTGTTGTCCACGCAGGAGCCCAGGTGGAGCACCGGCGGGATGCCAATGGCCTCGCACACCTCGCGCAGGCCCGGCCCGGCGTGGTTCAGGGCTTCCGGCCCCAGCAGGCCCAGCTTGGCCACCGAGATGGCGCTGCACCCGGTCTGGACGACCAGCACGTCGTTCTTGATCAGCTCCTGCACGACGTAATTGTGGGTATAGTCGTGGGGCGTGCGTGGGTTGTTGCAGCCGACGACGCCGGCCACGCCGCGAATGCGCCCGGTCATGATGGCGTCGTTCAGCGGGCGGAAGGAGCCGCGATAGTAGCCGCCCTGCATGTAGCGCAGGTACTCGTGGCTGAATCCGGCGACCAGCGGCGCGCTCACGTTGGGAATGTAGACGTTCTCGGTCTCGCCCCGCTTGGGGAAATTGTCGCAGCCGATCTTGACGATCTCTTTGGCGATCTCCAGGGCGCGGCTCTCGTCGAACTGGACGTGGGTGGCGCCCGTGATCTTGGCCTTGCGCGAGGTCGTGATCAACGTGGTGTGGTACTGCTCGGCGACCGGCACCAGGGCCTGCATGATGCACTGAATGTCGACCACCATGGCCTCGACGGCGCCGGTGGCGATGGCCAGCTCCTGGCTCAAAAAGTTGCCGGCCGAGCGCACGCCCTGGCGCATCAGCGTCTCGTTGGCCGTGCAGCAGATGCCGGTCAGGTTGATGCCTGTGGCGCCCTTGCTCTTGGCGTACTCGATCATCTCCGGGTCCTGGCAGGCCATGAGGATCAGCTCGGAGAGGAGCGGCTCGTGGCCGTGGACGATGATGTTGACCTCGTCCTCCTCCAGGCTACCCATGTTGACTTCGCTGGTCAGCGGCACCGGCGTGCCAAAGAGGATGTCGGTGATGTCGGTGGACAGCATAGAGCCGCCCCAGCCGTCGGACAGGGCCGTGCGCAGGCCGTGGTCCAGGATGTGCTCGGCGTCCTGGTCGTTGCCGATGTGGGTGCGGTGCAGCGTCTCGACCACCTCGCGGTCGACACCCCGGGGCGCGATGTCCAGGTCTTTCCAGATCTGTTGGCGCTTCTTGGGGGCGCGCTCCAGGTACTTGATCGAGCCGCGCTGCTGCCCAAACTGGGCCAGGGCGGCCTCCGCTACGTCCTTGGCGATGTCATTGGTCTCGCGGCCCTCGACGGGGATCTCGAGGAAATCGGCCACCTCGACCAGCTTGCCCACGTCGCGGACGCGATAGTCGGGAGCGTGCCCCTCGGCCACGGCCAGGAGGGCCAGGGCCATGTCGCGCCCGTGATCCGAGTGGGCGGCGGAACCTGCCGCGATCTGGCGGCCCAGGTTGCGGGCGACGACGGTTTCCACGGTTGCGCCACAGATGCCGACCTTGGTCTTGCCCACCAGGCGGCAGGGGCCCATGGCGCAGATCTTGCAGCAGACGCCGTCGCTGCCGATGGGGCAGGGCTTGGTCTTTTCGGCGCGGTCGAACGCCGTCTCGATGCCCTTCTCGTGGGCAACTGCCAGCAATTGCTCGACTGCTGGATCTGCCGTGATTGACGTGTAATTTGACATATTCGTTCCCTCTTTCTAGGTGCAAGTAGCAAGTGGCAAGATGTACGGATCACTCCTTGTATTTGTAACTTGCCATTTGTGACTTGCTATTTAGTACTTGCGGTGATCGCCCGACATTTCCAGGTCGCGCTCGTCGGTCTCGGTGACGCGCTCCTGGAACTGGAACCAATCCGACTCGTCGTCGGTGCGTTCGGGGTAGGTTGGAAGCTCCGGGGCTTTGGCTATGGGATAGCCCGCCTCGCTCAGGGTGTTTTTCAGGTCGTCGGGGGTGACAGTGTCGGGATCGTACTTGACCAAAACGTCTTGATACATCGCGCTGGCCAGGATTTCCTGGACGCCGCTGACTTGATCCAGCGCTTGTCGCACGGCCAGCACGTGGTGATCGGCCCACATGGCTGGGATGTTGAACGTCGCTTTCTCCATGCAATTACCTCCTTTTCATCTTTGAAGCCGTCTGTACACTTTGTCGTGTTTACCAACGTCTACGATGGTGACTAGCTCATTTTCTCTGTCGAGCAGGTAGGGGATGCGATACTGCCCGCTGTGCAGACTGTATTCCTTGCGTCCCGATAGCCGCTCGTGTTTGATTTCTTCGGCATTCTCTGCCAGCCAGCATATCTTTTCGACGATGTCCTGCGCGATGTGGCGCGGCAGCTTGGCCAGCCGGCGTCTGACCTTGTCCGAGGCGACTATCCGGTAACTCACGCGCTGTCCAGGCCCAATTCTGCGACGATGTGGCCAAAATCGTGGACCTTGCCAGCAGCGATCTCTTTCTCGGCGGTGTCCAATTCATCTGCGTATTCTGGAGTAGGTTCCCAGTCGCTGTAGCGCGTCTTGTATCCCTGGTCGTCGATAAAGTAGGCTCGGACCTCGCTTGGGAGCTTGGCCTCGTGCCGGTCGAGGTAGGCTGCGTAGGCTTCTTCGGTCGTGAAAACCAGATAACCGTCATCGTCCAAGAAATAATCCCCCCGGCGCTTTGCGATTGCCTCCCTCATCCAATCCTGCATCAATTCTTTCAAATCGCCAACTGTTATGGAGCTCAGTGGTTGATCCAGAGTCACTTCACTCATGGCACCATAGCCTTGCTTCTCAGTTCGTTTCTTTCTCGTTTGTTGGTGATGGCGAATATCAAATCAGCACATCACGCTTCGAGCAATCTGCACGCTAGCCCATTATAGCACAAAGCAGCCACATTGCAAGATTGACTGCCTGGAAAGTTGTAAATCATGTTTGTTAGGTCGTGTGCCGGTCCGCCCAATCACTTTCAAGATGGGGAGGGCCACGCCCTCCCCATCTTGGTCTTTGTCATACCGGCTACCTCTCCGCCAGCTAGAACAGGCCGACGACCTGGCCGGTCTCCAGGTCCAGGTCCACGTCGGTAAAGGCCGGGCGGGTGGGCAGGCCGGGCATGGTCCGCATGGTGCCGCACAGCGGGAAGATAAAGCCGGCGCCCACGCTGGCCCGCACGTCGGTGATGGGCAGCGCAAAGCCGCGCGGCGTGCCCTTCAACTTGGGATCGTGGCTGAAGGAGAGGTGGGTCTTGGCCATGCAGAGCGGCAGGTTGCCCAGCCCCATGCTCTCAAAGAGCCGGATCTTGGCCTCGGCCTCGGGCGTGTAGCTGACGCCGTCGGCGCGATAGATCTCTTTGGCGACCGTCTCGATTTTCTCCTTGATGGGTACGTCCAGCGGGTATAGGAACTGGAAGTTGCTCGGCTTTTCGCAGGCCTTGACTACAGCCTCGGCCAGGGCGGCGCCGCCGGCCGCGCCGTTCATCCAGACGCTGCTCTCCACAGCATCCTCGGCGCCGGTCTCGCGGGCGCGCTTGCGGATCAGCTCGATCTCGGCGTCGGTGTCGTCCTTGAAGCGGTTGATGGCCACGACGACGGGCACGCCGAACTTGAGCGCGTTCTCGATGTGCTGCAACAGGTTGGGCAGGCCCTTTTCCAGCAGCTCCAGGTTTTCCTCGGTGTAGGCTCTGTGCAGCGGCTGGCCGGCGACGACCTTGGGACCACCGCCGTGCATCTTGAGGGCGCGCACCGTGCTGACCAGCACCACGCAGTTGGGCACCAGGCCGCTGTAGCGGCTCTTGAGGTTCATAAACTTTTCCATGCCGCAGTCGGCGCCAAAGCCCGACTCGGTCACGACGTAATCGGCCAGCTTGAGCGCGATCTTGTCGGCGATGATGGAGCTGTTGCCCTGGGCAATGTTGGCGAACGGCCCGCAGTGGACGAACGCCGGGCTGCCGGCCAGGGTCTGCATCAAGTTGGGCATGATGGCCTCTTTGAGCAAAACCGTCATGGCCCCGGCCACGTTCAGGTCCTCGGCCGTGATGGGCTCGACGGGCCGGACGTGGGTCAGGCCGCCCTTGCGGCTGGTGCCGACGATGATGCGGCCCATCCGCTCGCGCAGGTCGGCCAGGTCGCTGCACATGGCCAGCGCGGCCATAATCTCCGACGCGACGGTGATGTCGTAGCCGGACTCGCGCGGCGTGCCGTCGTTGACGCTCCCCAACCCGCAAATGATGTTACGCAGCGAGGCGTCCGAGACGTCGACCACGCGCCGCCACTGGATGGAGTAAGGGTCGATGTGCAGGCGGAACATCCGCTCCTTGTCCTCGTCGCTCAGGTCCGAGGGCTTTGCCGATTCGATGCCCAGCTTGTCCAGGCGTTTGCGCATCGAGTCGGTGTACTCGTCGTCGGGGCAGAGGGCCTTGGCCAGGTAGTCGGTGCTCCAGCGGGCCTCTTTGGCCAGGCGGTTGTCGATGGCGGCCGCCAGCAGGTTGTGGGCCGCGCCTACGGCGTGGATGTCGCCCGTGAGGTGGAGGTTAAAGTCCTCCATGGGCACGACCTGGCTGTAGCCGCCACCCGCCGCGCCGCCCTTGATGCCAAAGGTCGGCCCCTGGGACGGCTGGCGGATGCAGGTCATGACCTTTTTGCCGATGTGGTGCAGACCCTGGCTCACGCCAATGGTCGTCACGGTCTTGCCCTCGCCCAGCGGCGTGGGCGTGATGGCCGTGACGTCGATGTATTTGCCGTTGGGCCGATCTGCGAATTTCTCCAGGACGTCGAGGTGCACCTTGGCCTTGTACTTGCCGTACAGGTCCAGATCGTCCTCGCTCAGTCCCAGCTTGGCAGCGACCTCCTTGATCGGCTGCATCTCTGCTTCCTGGGCGATCTCGATGTCGCTCGGTACGGGGTGTTTGACTTCAACAAGCATTCCTATCCTCCTTGTGTTATACTATCGGCGGCAGCTCTGCCTTGGGCTTTTCGGTTGCGGGTTTTGATCGTGACGGAAATCACGGGGCCTAGTGTACCACAGCCCCCAGCGGATGTCAAACATAATTTCTTTTGTGACTGGCGGTCAGTCGGGTGTGGGCTCACCCCCTCCGCCGCTGCATCTGCCGCTCGGCGGCCTCCAGCACGTTGCGCATCAGGATGACGTTGGTCATCGAGCCGGTCCCGCCGGGCACGGGCGTGATCATGCCCGCCACTTCCTTGACGGCCTCAAAATCCACGTCGCCCACCCAGCGGTCGCCCAGCCGGTTGAAGCCGAAATCGATGACGATGGCGCCCGGCTTGACCATGTCGGCGGTGATGAGATGGGCCACGCCCACGGCCGCACACAGGATGTCGGCCTCGCGCGTCACTTCGCCCAGGTTCTGCGTGCGCGAGTGGCACATGCTCACCGTGGCGTGATGCTGCATCAGCAGGAAGGACATCGGCCGGCCGACGATGTTGGAGCGGCCCACGACCACGGCCCGCTTGCCCGAGATCTCGACGCCGGCCCGCAGCAGCATCTCCAGCCCGCCGAGGGGCGTGGCCGGCACGAGATAATCCTGCATGCCCGAGTCCCGGCCCACGGGCGCCGCCTGGGCCAGCCGCCCGGCGTTGATGGGGCTCACGCCGTCGGCGTCCTTGCGGGGCAGGAGCGTGGCCTTGACCTCGTCGCCGTCGATGCCTTTGGGCAGCGGCTCCTGGACCATGATGCCGTGGACGTCGCCGTCGGCGTTGAGTGTGGCGACCACGTCCACCACGTCGTCCGTGGTGGCGTCGTCGGGCAGGGTGTGCAGGATAAAGTTCATGCCTGCGCCCTCGAACGATTTTTTGATCATCTTGCCGTAACTGACCGAAGCCGGGTCCGATCCGGCCCGCACCACGGCGATGGTCGGCGTAAAGCCGTACTTTTCCTCAAACTCTTTTACCCCGGCGATGACCTCTCGCCGGACCTCCTTGGACATGGCGCGTCCGTCTAAAATCTGGGCTGTCACTTTTTCTTCTCCTTTCTGGGAAATTTCTGAGAGGCGGGTGGCGTGCCTCGCATAGTCCGCCTGCCACTCGTCCAGCTTTTCGGCCGCGATCTCTTCGCCCCACACCTTGAGCACCCGCTCGTCGGAGCAAATGGCCCGCAGGAAGGCTTCGTATCGCTCCCCTTCGCTGCCGTCCGAGCTGACGTAGGCCAGGGTCCCCTGTGTGACGAGGGAGTTGGCCGTCTGCCGGCCAAAGGCTTCTACGAGCTGGGGCTTGACTTCGGTGGCTATGATCGCTTCGGCATTCATCGCTTCCTCCTGGTTTTGGTCTGGGCTCAAACGGGCACGTTGACGATGACTTTGGTGCCCCGGCCGGGGGCCGAGTTCACGACCAGCATGCCGCCCAGCAGCCGGGCCCGCTCCTGCATGCCGATCAGGCCCAGTTTGTTCGTGGTGGATGGATGATCGGTGAAGGTCGGCGGCTTGAAGCCCTTGCCGTCGTCCTCGACCATCATCCGCACGGCGCTGTCGCTCATCTCCACGGTGGTCACGACCCGGTCGGCCTCGGCGTGCCTGCGGACGTTGTTCAGCGCTTCCTGGGCGATGCGGAAGAGCGTCAATTCCACCTCCGTTGACAGGCGCCGCTCCCGGCCGATGACGTGGAATTCGGCCTTGAGGCCGTCCTCACGGTTCAACTCGGCCATCAGTTCTTGCAGGGTTGGGAGAAGCCCCAAGTCGTCCAGGATGGAGGGCCGGAGGTCCTGGCTGAAGCGGCGCACCCGCTTGATCACGTCCAGGGTTTGCTCTTGTAACTCCTGGATGCGTCCCGTCATGCCGGATGCCAGCTTTTCGCCGGAAGTGAGCAACGCTTCCATTTGGCGCGAGAGGGCGATCAGCGACTGGATGGTGTCGTCGTGCAGCTCGCGGGCGATGCGCTTGCGCTCGTTTTCCTGGGCCTGGGTGATCTTGCGGGCGTAGAAGCGCATGTTTTCGTACAGATAGGCATTTTCGATGGCGATGCCGGCCTGGCGGCCAATGGCCGTCAGAATGGCGACCTCCCGGTCCGAGAAGCTCTTCCTGGCGTTCAGCGAGAGGACACTCAGCGCGCCAAAGGTCCGGTCGCCGCTGACGATGGGCACGACGGCCACACTGGTCAGGCCCGCTTCGACAAAGGCGGGCACGCCCCGGGGATAGGCCTGGTAGTTGTCAATGACGGTGGGCCGGCCCGTGGTCATCACCTCCCCGGAGAGACCCTCACCTTTGGCCACCGTCACTTCGGCCAGGTCCTGGGGCAAATGATGGAGGTAGGGGTAGGTGATGACACTTCGCTCTTCGTCCAGCAAGGCCACCACGCCACCTTCGGTATCTGTGACCCCAACGGCAATCTCCATGATCTTGGGCAGGACGCGGTCCAGCTCCAGCTCGGTTGTCACCTCTTCGGCCACCTGGAGTACGGCGCGCTCGATCTGGAGTTGGCGCGTCCGCTCCTGGTAGAGGCGGACGTTGTCCACGAACACGCCCATGATGTTGCAGATGGTATCGAGGAGCTCGACCTCCTGCCGCAACACGGGACACGAGACCCGGTCGCCGACAAAGAGCAGGCCGTTGACCTCGCCCTTGGCCCGCAGGGGGCCGGCCAACTTGCACAGCAGCTCCTCGTTCCGGGCCAGCATCCGGGCCGCCCGCGTGCCGTTGGCGCATTCGAGCACCTCGGTGGGCAGGTTGCGGTGGGCCACCAGCGTCAGTCCCTGTTCCGCCGCATTCAGCAGAAAAACAGCGCCGACCTCCATGCCGAGCACTTGCAAGACCTTGTCCAGGTTATCGTCCAGCGTCTGTTCCAGGTCGAAGGATTGGGTCAGCGTGGTCGTGACCTCGTTGATGGAGTGGAGTCGGGCGGCGATCCGGTCGTAAGACGGTCGCTCTCTGTTGTTCTGTGGGTTCATACTTTTGCCTCGGGTTAACGCTAACGGGTTTCTTCCAGGCTGAACAGCCCTTTTCTCAAGCCCAGGACGACAGCTTCGGTTCGAGAGCCCACGCCCAATTTGTTAAAGACGTTGCTCAGGTGGGTCTGGACCGTGCGCACGCTGATGTGCAGCTCGCGCGAGATGTCGCGGTTCGACATACCTTTGGCGGCCAGCCGCAGGACTTCGACTTCGCGGTCGGTGAGTTGCTCCAAGAGATCGCCCGTTGACTGCTTCTGGTCGGAGTGAGAGAAGTGATTGATGACCTTGCGGGCGATGGCCGGGTGGAGCATCGATTCGCCGGCGTGCACGGCCCGGATGGCCTTGACCAGCTCGTCCACGCTCACGTCCTTGAGCAGGTAGCCGGCCGCGCCTGCTTCGAGGAAGGCAAAGACGTATTGCTCGCTATCGTAGGCCGTGAGGACCAGGATGGTGACGCTCGGCGCGACGGCCTTGATCTGCCGCGTGGCCTCGATGCCGTTGAGTTCCGGCATGGCGAAATCCATGATCACCACGTCGGGCCGCTCTTTGAGGGCCAATTGCACGGCCTGACGGCCGTTATCGGCCTCGGCTACGACCTCCAGGTCGGGCTGCTGTTCTAGCAGCTCGCGGGTGCCCTGGCGCACAAAGGCGTGGTCGTCGGCCAGCAAGATCTTGATGGTCTTCACACTGTCTCCCATTTTCTGCACCCGGCAGCACGTCTAGAACGGCTTGGTCGCCCTGTCTCCTGGATCACTGATTCACTGAAAGACACTGAAACCACTGAAAAAGCCTCAGTGCAGTCAGCACGTTCAGTGGTTCAGTGATTCGCAGGAACACCGTGCCGGTACGGTGTGCCTTCGGTTCCCGTGTCGGGTAATGAATCTCCCATTTTGGCTCGACCTGGCTATTCTGCAAGCAGCCTTGCCCCTCGGGTAGTGGTTACGTAGTAAGTGATAACGTGGGGGACGTCCCCCACATTATCACTTACCGTGTTACCACTACCGCTCCGCGAATTCATGTTCGGTAAGATGCCTGGCTATTATATCATTAGACCAGGCTGGATACAAACAAGGACGTCGCCGTTTCCCGAACTGCGAGGTTTCTACGCCAAAACACGTAGGCGGGCCTACGCATTTCGCGCAGGGTCCCTCGTACGA
>CAYLZO010000034.1:0-29818 GCA_964387775.1 uncultured Anaerolineaceae bacterium | reverse complement strand
GCGGAATTGAGGCCGGCCGAGGAAGCCCCGGCGGAGGAGCCTGAGCCGGTCGCCGAGCCTGAGGAGGTCGAAGAGGGGGAGGTGCCCGACTGGCTGGCAGAACTGGAACCGGGAGAGGAGTTGGAGACACCCGAAGCAGCCGCGCCTGCCCCCGTAGAAGAGGAGCCCCTGGCCGAGGCCGAGATGCCCGACTGGCTGGCCGGGCTCGGGCCGGATCTGTCCGAAGGGCCGCTCTTTGACGAGGACACAGAGGGCGCCGGACTGCCGGAATGGTTGGTGCCCTCCGAAGGGGGCCTGGAAGAAGGGGATCTGGCTCGGGCCGAGATCCCCGAATGGCTGCTCGAACTCAAGCCCCGCGAATTGCGTGAGGAAGGCGAGGCAGCCCCACCACAGGAGCCCGCCGTCGAAGAGCCCATCGAAGAGACGGGACTCTTGGCCGGCCTCCAGGGCACCTTGCCGGTCGAGATGCTCATCGCCCAGCCTCGCTCTGCCCCTGCCCGGGATCTGGGGGGCGAGCCGCCGACCGATTCACCCGAGGCTCGCCTCTTTGCCGAGTTGGTGGCCCGGCCGCCGGTGGCAGCGCCCAAGGCGCTGGCCAGACCGTCGGCTCCGGTTCTCTCGGCTCTGTCCCGCTGGATCATCTACGTTGCTCTCATTCTGGCGGTGGCCGTGCCGCTCCTGCTCCAAGAGCCGTTGCTGACGCGGACCATCGAACCGGCGCCCGCGGTGAACCAGCTCTACGAGACCGTGGGCGACCTGGATGCGGGCTCGCCGGTGCTGGTCGCCTTCGATTACGACCCTTCCACCAGCGACGAGATGGACGTCGTCGCCCAGGCCCTCGTCGGGCACCTGATGGATCGAGGCGCCCGGATCGTGGCCGTCAGCCTGCTGCCGGCGGGTCCGGCGACCGCCCAGCGCGTGCTGGACGCCGAGGCCGTGGACCGGCCGCGCTACGAAGGCGCCTATGGCCAGCAGTACGTCAACCTGGGGTTCGTGCCGGGACAGGCCGCAGCCGTGCGGCGCCTCGGCCAGTCGTTCAGTACGGTGTTGCCGCGTGACATGCAAGGCACCGACTTGGGTGACCTGGAGGCCATGGCCGGCCTGGAAAGCATCGAGGACCTGGACCTGATCGTCGAGTTGGCCGCATCGCCGACCACCTTGCGCTGGTGGATCGAGCAAATCGACGCCTACTACGACGTGCCCCTCGCGGCTGGGGTTGGTGCATCGGTAGAGCCCCTGGCCCGGCCCTACTACGAGACCGAGCCCCGGCAGTTGGAGGGCCTCGTCGGAGGTGTGCCGGGCGCCACCGTGTACGAAGCCTTGCGCGACAGCCAGTCGTCTAGCGCAGCGTCCGTGGCTGCACGCCTCGACGGACAACTGGCCGGCCACGTCATCTTTGTTCTGGTGCTCCTGATCGGCAACGTATTCTACGTCGTGCGGCGGAGGAGGGGAGAGTCCTGATGGACGCGCAGAATGCAGTGACGCTGCTGGATGGCGCCGGCACCTGGGTCGCCGTCCTCCTGACCCTCTTTGTGTTTAGCTATCTCCTGGGCGACAACGTCCTCTACCGGCTGGCCGAGCACCTCTTTGTGGGCGTAGCTGTGGGCTATGCCGTCGTCCTCGTTTTTCACAACGTGCTGGTGCCCAAGCTCTTCCTGCCCTTGGTAGACGCTCTCGGCGAAGGTGATACGGGGCAGCTCTTGCTGCGGCTGATCTCGCTGGTGTTTGGCTTGCTGCTCTTGACCAAGGTGTTCAAGCGGGCGGGATTCATCTCCTGGCTGGGTAGCTTCAGCCTCGCCTTCCTGCTGGGGGTGGGCGCGGCGTTGGCCATCGGCGGCGCGTTGTTGGGCACGCTGTCGCCGCAGATCTTGGCTACAGCAGAGCTCGGCCGGTACGTCGATCGCTATGGTCCGGGCTTGGGGCTCTTTAGTGGGCTCGTAGTCCTGGTGGGCACCATTGGCGTCCTGCTCCACTTCTACTACAGCCGGGGTCCCGAAGGCCGGTTGGCGAGTGTGCGCGAGTCTGTGGTGCGGGTTTGGGGTGGCCTGGGGCGCTGGTTCCTCCTCGCTGCCTTTGCCGCACTGCTCGCCGCGGTGTTCTTGTCGAGGCTGTCTCTGCTGACGGGCCGAATCCAATTCCTCCTCGATAGCGTGCGCGGGCTGATCGGAGGCTTGGGATGACCCAGGACTACGCATCCATCGAATCGATCCTGGCCATTGATTGCGGCAGCACGACCACGCGGGCGATCTTGATTGACATGGTAAGTGGACAATATCGCTTCGTCGCCCGGGGCGAGGCCCCCAGCACCATCGAGCCCCCCTGGACCAACGTGATGGCTTCGGTGCGGCAGGCGCTGAATCATCTGTCAGAGGTGAGCCGCTGGCAAATCCTGGACGAGCAAGGGCACGTCATTACGCCCGAACGCCAGGGTGGGGGGGTGGATGCGGTGGTGGCCATCACCAGCGCCGCCGAGCCGCTGCACCTCGTCCTGGCCGGCATCATGCGCGACATCAGCCTGAACAGCGCCCGGCGGGCCCTTTCCACGAGCTACACCGTCGTCGACCAGGTCATCTCGATGGATCGGCGGGAGGAAGGTTTGCTCACCGACGACGTCGAGGGGCAGGTGCGCCTGATCCAAGGGGAGACGCCCGATGCCATCGTTCTCGTCGGGGGTGTGGACGGCGGTGCCCGGCGGCCGGTGTTGGAGGTCGCCCAGGCCATCTCTTTGGCCTGTTCGGTGCAGGGCGAGATGGCCCGTCCGCCCGTGATCTATGCGGGGAACAGCCACCTGCGAGAGGAGGTGGCCCAGATCATGGGCTCGGACACCGAGCTGCGTGCGGTGGACAATGTGCGGCCCAGCGTTGAACTGGAGAACCCGGCGCCCTTGCAGGTCGAGATCGAAGCCCTTCACCGCGAGCGCAAGATGGAACGACTGCCGGGGCTGGGCACGCTTATGAGCTGGAGTCCCGTCCAGGTTCTGCCGACGGCGACGGCCTTTGCGCGGACCATGCAGTATCTGGCCCGTCTCGACGGCATCAACGTGTTGGGTGTGGACGTAGGCGGGGCTTCTTCTACGCTGGCGGCGATGGTGGACGAGCAGCTCGACCTGGTCATCCGCAGTGACCTGGGATCGAGCTACAACGTGGCCAACATCCTGGACTATGTGCCGGTAGAATCGGTCCTGCGCTGGCTGCCCTTCGAGATCGACCCCGTCGAGCTCAAGAACATTCTGCACAACAACGCCTTGCATTACCGAACGCTGCCGCAGACGCGCCAGGAATTGCTCGTGGAACAGGCGGTCGCCCGCGAGATCCTGCGCTTGACCGTGGCCGACGTCATGCCTCGCTGGCCCGCAGGGGACTCGAATCTATATGCGGGCCTCCTGCCCAAGTTCCACCTGATCGTCGGTGCCGGTGGGGTGCTGGCTCACGCGCCCAGCTACGGGCAGGCCGCCCTGATGTTGCTCGATGCGCTACAGCCGGTAGGGGTCACGGGCCTGGCCGTGGACAAGATTGGGCTCGTGGCACCGTTGGGGGCCGTAGCCATGGTGAATCCCCAGGCCGCCGCAGATGTGGTGGAGCGCGACGTGCTGCTGAACCTGGGCACCGTGGTGGCGCCGGTGGGCGATGGCCGTGAGGGGGAGGTGGCGCTGACCTTCATGATCGAATACCAGGACGAGCGCTCGCTGCAGGTGGAGGTGCCTTACGGCTCGCTGGAGGTCATTCCCCTGGCCACGGGGCAGACGGCAACCCTGGAGTTACGGCCGACGCGGCGCTTTGACGTGGGGCTGGGCACCCGGGGCCAGGCGGGCACGACCAAGGTCGAGGGGGGCCTCATCGGCATCATCATCGACGCCCGGGGCCGGCCCTTGCCCATGGCCGACGATCCCGAGGTGCAGCGGGAAAAGATGCAGCGCTGGCTCTGGGACATGGGCTCCTAAGAATGGTCAATGACCAATGTCCAATGACGAATCGCCGAAGGTGTGCTGACGGCCTGGGACCTGGTCGTTGATCGTTGGGATTTGGTCATTGAGAATGGGGCCTTGATCATTGGGAACTGAGATGAAGTACTACCCAGTTGAAACGAGAATAAAACCGTTGACGACCATCCGGCGGGAGCGCGTGTTGCCGAGCCGGGGCGAGGTTTTGGTTCAGCCCGGCGAATTCGTTGGCTCGGCCGACATCGTGGCCCGCTGCGAACTGCCCGGCGAGATCCAGGTGGTGGACGTGAGCCGTGAATTACGCGTCCGCCAGGACAAGGCCGAAGAGTACGTGCGCAAGTCCGCCAGAGATCCCGTGCAGGCCAACGAGGTCTTGGCCGCGCCCCGGGGGCTCTTTGGGCGCCTGCAACGGGCCTGCCGCTCGCCGGTGGATGGGCACGTGGTTGCCGTGCGCAACGGCCTGGTTCTGATCGAGTCGCTGCCCATCCCCTTTGACCTGAATGCCCACCTCAAGGGCCAGGTGGCCAACGTCATGCCCAATCTCGGGGTGGTCATCTCCACCGTAGGGGCCTTGATCCAGGGCGTGTGGGGCAGCGGCAAGGAAGCCGAGGGAGTGCTCAAGGTCCTGGTGGACAACCCCCAGCGGCCGCTCCGGGCGCACGCCATCGACGTGAGTTGCCATGGAACCCTGGTGGTAGGCGGGCGTATCCTCGACGAAAAAGCGCTGGAGCAGGCGGTCGAGGCCAAGGTGCGGGGCATCATCGCCGGCAGCGTGAACGCCGATCTGCTGCCGGTGCTGGAGGGCCTGCCCTTCCCGGTGTTGATCACCGAGGGATTTGGCGCTCTGCCGATCTCCGAGCCGATCTTTTCTCTGCTGGACGCCAACGCCGGGCGTGAGGCGATGCTAAACGCCGAGACCCGGACCCGGTGGGGCGCCAAGCGGCCGGAGCTGGTCATCCCTCTGCGGGCCGAGGAAAAACGCCCGGCCGAAGAAGCCGGGCCTCAGCCGCTGGACGTCGGGATGCAGGTGCGGGTGCTGCGCGAGCCGCATCTGGGGGCCATTGGCACCGTAAGAGACCTGCCACCTTTGCCCCATGTCGTGGAATCGGGGGCCAGATTGCGGGTCGCCGAGGTGGACGTCGGCAACGAGCGTCCGATCCTGGTTCCGCTGGCCAACCTGGAGTTGATCCGTTAGCGCATCCTCCCGCCTGTCCAGGGGAGGACGCGTCGAGCCGGTGCCCGTTTTGAACGATCATCATCATCATCATCCGTCGTGGGAATGAATTGGGAGGAGGACAACCATGTCTGAGGGCTTGCGCGATATGCTGGCGAACCGCCGGTTTGCCATCCCGTTGATTGTTCTGTTGGGGCTCTGCCTGGTCGGGCTCTTGCTGCTGGGGGCCACGCTCATCTTGGGCCTGGGCGGGGGAGATGGAGACGACGTAGCCCAGGCGACGACGGCTGCGCCGACCGCAGAACCTACAGAAACCGAGGTCTCTGCCACCGATACCCCGCAGCCGACGGACACGGCCACGCCCCGCCCGACGAACACCCTGGTGCCCGTGGGCACGGTGACTGACGCCCCGGAAGGCACAGAGGAGGCCACGACCGAGCCGGCTGCGACCGACGAGGAGGGGGCCACAGCGGAGGCCACCGAGACCGACGATTCAGAGACGGCGGGCGGCGACGCCACGCCTTCGCCCACGTCAGAGGAGGGCGAAGGCGATGAGGCAACCGCGACCCCCGAGGCGGATGACGACGAGTTGGCCCAAACCGGGATCGGCTGGGGGTTGGTGTTGTTCTCCGGCGTCGGTCTGGCGATCTTGGCCTTTATGGCCCGGCGACTGAGACTCGCGAGTTGAGCTTGTTTTTCACAATTCCCCACTAGGAATGAACTGATATGCTGCCAGATACACTACGCCGCGAGGACGGCGGCTACGTCGTCCAGCGGGTTACAGACGGGGATTGCTGCGCCATCGTAGGCGTGAGCAACACGGGAAAATCGTACCTGCTCCGAATTCTGGCCCGTCCCAAGGTCCAGCAAGACCTGTTGGGCGAGCAGGAAAAAGATCATCTGTTCGTCTATGTGGATTTCAACTTGATGTTGGAGGCAACGGAGCAAGGGTTTTACGAACTCGTCCTCCGTTGCCTTTTGGAGACACTGGATTGGGAGGACACCAACGACGGCGCCCTGGAGCGGCTGCGCAGCGCCTACGAGACGTTGGTGGCGCCGCCCAGTGCCTTTCAGATCTCGCTTAGTTTTAGCGAGGGATTGACGTCCGTCTGCCAAGGCTTGTCCCGGAGCCTCGTGCTTCTATTCGACGAATTCGACGAGCCTTTCGAGCAGATTGATGGGCGGGTGTTCTTGAACCTGCGGGCGCTCAAGGACAAATACCGGCGCCGCCTGACCTTTGTGACGGCTACCAACCGGCAGTTGTCGAACATCCGCCGGGGCCGCGACGTGGACGAGTTCGTCGAGCTGTTCGACCCCTTTACCCGCTTCCTCGGCCCGCTGAGCGAGCCGGACGTGGACGAAATCATCGCCTGGGTCGCCGGCCAGGAGGGCTATACCTTTGACGACGAGGACCGGGCCTTTGTGCACTATCACGCTGACGGCCACCTGGGGCTGGTCCTGTCCATCTGCCGGGCGCTGGGCGAGGTCACCGGCGAGCCGGTGCGCGACGCCGGTCAGGACTGGTTGATCCACCGCCAGGTGCGCGACCGCCTGGACACCGACCGGAACGTCCAGGGTGAGTGCCGCAAGCTGTGGGACGACCTGACCGAGTCCCAGCAGGACGTTTTGATGGACGTGGTCGGTGGTGAGGAAGAGATTGACGAACGGTCCCTCGAATCCCTACGGCGCAAAGGCGTGGTCCGGGAGGACAAAGAGATGCTCTTTGCCCCGGTATTCGAGAGCTTTGCCCGGCGCCAGCGCCTGACCCGCCGCCGCCGAGTCGAAGGCGTCCGCGTGGACGTGGAGAGCGGCATCGTCTGGGTGGACGGCCAGCGAACCGAGACCTTGACCGAGCTCGAGTACCGCCTGCTCCTTTTGCTCTACGGCCGGATGAACAAGATCTGCGACAAGTACCAGATCGTCGAGGCAGTCTGGGGCGAAGAGTACATCGACCAGGTGGACGATGCCCGCATCGACAAGCTGCTGAGCCGGCTGCGGGCCAAGATCGAGCCCGATCCACGAAATCCCCGCTACATCATCACCATCCGGGGGCGGGGCTACAGGCTGGTGAGCCCCTAGACAGCGCCCCGGCCGTCAGCAGCCTGTCAGCGATGAGTCATGTAGCATCCCTTCGAGCGTGCTAGAATGGGGCCGTAGCTTTGACATCCAACCTGCCTGTCCCGTGGCCGCGATACGGAATAGGCAAGACGAAATAGACTGGGAGGATAACCAATGGCAAGTCTTTTGAAAAAAGTCCAGACACTGATTTCGGCCAACCTGCACGCCATGGTGGATTCGGCATTGAAAGCCAACTCCATGGCGGTTTTTGACCAGTACGTCCGCGAGGTGGAGGACAACCTGGAGAACCTGGAGGACGCCGTCGCCACCGTCGGCGGCGAACTCAAGACCCTCCGCCGCAAAAAGTCCGATCTGGACCAGAGAGCCGCCGAGCTCGACCGCAACATCGACATCTTTTTGCGGGAGGGCAAAGAGGACCTGGCCCTCGCCGCGCAGAGCAAGCTCAACTCGGTCAGCCGCCTGCTCCAGAACTACGAGGAGATGATCGAGCGGCAGGACAAAGAGTTCCAGAATCTCAAGGACGCCCGGCTCAAGCTGGAGGCCAAGCTGACGACGGTCAAGCAAGAGCGGGAGGAACTCCAAGCGCTGCTCGACCTGGCCCGCTCCAAAGAGATCACGGCCAAGGCCATCAGGTCGCTGGACGACCTGATGGGCGCCGGCGACGCCGACATCTCGCGGGTGGCCGAGGGCATCCGCGCCCGGCTGGACAAGGCCTCCGCCCGGAGCGAGATGCTGGCCGGCAGCCTCGACGCTCAGATGGACGAGGTGCTGGAGCGGAGCACGCTGGAGGCCCAGTTGGCCGAGCGAAAAGCGCGCCTGGGGCTGGGTTCGTAGACGGTTTGAAACCGCATTGTGTAGAGCAAACCCATCGGAACCCCCAACATGCGTTGAGGGTTTCAGCAACCGGGAATGTGTGTTTGCCACTAACAGGGGGTGTCTGTTGTTAACGGCCACAGTTAGGTTTCAGACGCTTTCTTTATCACCTGCTCAGGTTCCTTGTGCAGAGGAGTTCTGTAGAAGTACTGTCATACAGAATGCGAGTGATTGAGAAGGAGAATTGCGTATGCTTGCACAAGAAACGGTTCAACAATTGCAGCAGGCGCCAATGGCTGATCGGATTGAGGCCATAGAGGTCTTGTTGCAGTCCCTGAAACGGGACATTGCCTACTCGGAACCTCGAACGAACGCGCAAAAGAGGTTTACGGTTCGGACATTCAATCTTGGCGCTGATATTTCCGTTGATCGCGGGGAAATGTACACCGAACGGGGATGGGCATAATGTATGCCCTGGATACGAATCTGCTCGTGTATGCCCATAACACGGCATCCCCTTTTCATTCACAAGCCAAAGCCTTTGTTGAGCAGGTGATGAATACGCGCGACGTTGACGGGAATCTTACCATCTGTCTTCCTGCACAAGTGCTTATGGAGTTTCTCAATGTGATCACGTGGCATCAACTTGGCACGCCGCTGCCATTGCCCGATGCCATTCAGATTGTTCAGGATTATCTGGATACTGGAGTGACCATTCTCTACCATCAATCGACGCAACTGGATACGTTGCTCGACTTGCTCAAGACCGTCACGACACGAAAGAAGGTGTTTGACGTGGCCTTGGTGGCCACCTTGAAAGATCATGGCATTTCCGGGCTCTATACTGTGAACACGAAAGATTTTGAAGAATTTGTGTTTCTTAATGCGCAGAATCCGTTATAATACGAACAACTAGGGAGTAGCGGGATGAATCGAACACGCATCATCTTTTTCGCCATTATCGGCCTGGCGGTCGTGATCGTCGTCGCCGGCATCATCTGGAGCCAGCTAAGCGACGGCTCCGATCCGGGCCTCATCGAGCCGGTGGAGGGCGAAGGTCCGCTGGAAGTGCACGTGGTCGTGGCCCTGCCCGTTGCCGACTGGGTGCAGGAGGCGGCGCACCAGTTCAACGACGAGAAGCACACCCTGGAGGGGCGGCCCATCCGCGTGACCATCACGCCGATGGATGGCCTGACGGCCAAGGGACGCTACGAGCGAGACGAGTTCGATCCGCTGCCCACGGCCTGGATCCCCGACAGCCGCTACCTGGTCGAGCTGGTCAACGCTGCTTACAAGGAGCGCCTGGGCCGCGACGTCTTTCTCACCGACGGCGAGTACCGGGCCAAGCCCCTGGTCATCTCCCTGTTGACCTGGGGCATCTATGAGAGCCGGGCCGAGGTACTGGAGGCCCGCTACGGCGAGATCTCGTGGGATGCCATCCACGACGCGGCCATGGCCCCCGGCGGCTGGGCCGAGCTGGGCGGTGAGCCCGACTGGGGCTACTTTAAGCTGGCCATCTCCAATCCGCGCAAAAACATCAGTGGCTTGGCGGCGATGGTGGCCGCGGCCGGCGAGTATTATGACAGGACCAACATCGGCGTCGAGGACGTGACCAACCCCGAGTTCCAGGCGTGGCTGGGCGAGATCATGAGCTCGATGAGCGACCTGTCGGGTGGGACGTATACCGTGGCCGACCTCGCCCTCTTTGGTTACACCACGGGCGACGCCGGCCAACTGCTGGAGAGCGACCTGCTGGTCAACATGCAGGGCATCCAGACCCGCTGGGCCGACCCGCTGCGCATCGTCTATCCCGAGTACGTGACCTGGTTTGACTTTCCCTTCACCGTCTGGATGGGCGCCGAGACCACGGCGCTGGAAAAGAACGCCGCGCTCGAGTTTGAAAAATACTTGCTGACGGCCGACGTGCAGCGCCAGGCGCTGGCCTACGGCCTGCGGCCGGCCAATCCCGAGGTGCCGGTGATGGGTGAAGGCAGCCTCTTTGACCAATGGGCGGGCCAGGGCGTGGTGGGCGTGGTGCCCCGCACGACGGCCATGCGCTCGCCCGACCGGGACGTGCTGCAGGCCCTATTGCGCTGGTTCGATCTGAACGTGGCGGGCCGGTAGTGGGAGATAGAAATGAGTAGACGCACGACACGTCGTTCCTCGTCAAAAAATGTGAGACTGGTGCTGTTCCTGCTCGTGGGCGGCCTCTTTATGATGATCGCGCTCTGCTGTGGCACCTATGCCCTGTTGAGCCGGCTCTTTGACGGCGACGACCCGAGGGTCGGGCCGTCGGCCAAGACGGCCCTGGTAGTGGCCTATTCGCCGGAGAAGGAACTGGTCTTCAAGACGCTGGTCGAGGGCTTTAACGACCAGCGACTGGAGACCCCGGACGGCGAGCGGATGCAGGTGGAGGGCATCCAGCTCGATCCGGAGACGATGGTCAACGCCGTGCTGGCCGGCGAGAATTCCTTCCAGGCCATGACGCCGGATTCGTCGGTGTGGCTGGGCCAGTTGGACGAGGAGTGGAGCGACCAGGTTGGCGACCTGGAGGTCGTCGTCGTGGGCGAGACGATGCGCTACGGCGTCAGCCCGGTGGTCATTGCCATGTGGGAGAGCCTGGCCCGCGAGATGGGCTGGCCTGACCAACCCATCGGCTGGCAAGATCTCCTGGCCCGGGCCCAAAGCGACCCCGATTTCGCCTGGAGTCATCCCTCCACCAGCTCGGCCAGCGGCCTGCTGGCCACCCTGGCCGAATTCTACGCCGGGGCGGGCAAGACGCGGGGGCTGACCATCGAGGACGTGCAGGACCAGGCCACGCTCGATTACGTGGCTGCCCTGGAAAAGACGGTGCGCTACTACGGCGAAGGGGACGAGCCGGCCATCATCGAGCAGGCGCTGGCCGAGGGGCGCGACTTTCTCGACGCCTTTGTGGTCCAGGAGCAGATGGTCGTCTTTTTCAACACCTACCGGGATGAGCAGGAGCGGCTGGTGGCCGTCTATCCCGCTGAGGGGGCGCTGTGGGAGGACCATCCCCTGGCCCTGCTAGAGATCGACGCCCTGACGACCTATCACCGCCAGGTCTTTGCCGAATTCCGCGACTACCTACTCTCGCCCGAGGCCCAACAGCTCATGCTGCGCCACGGCTACCGTCCCGCCGACCTGTCGATCCCGCTGGACGGTCCCGACTCGCCGCTGACGGCCGAAAATGGCGTGAACCCCGACGAGCCCAAGACGGCGCTGCAGGTGCCCAACGCCAGTGTGGTCAAGGTCGTCCGCGAGGTGTGGTGGTACACCAAGCGCCACACCAACGTCTACCTGGTGGTCGACACGTCGGGCTCGATGCGCGGCGAAAAGCTGGACCAGGCCAAGGAGGCGCTGCGCATCTTTCTCGACCAGATCCGGGGCGACCTGGAGCGGGTGGGGCTCATCGAGTTCTCCACCGGCGTCGAGACGCTGGTCTACCTGGACGAGCTGGGCAGCAACCGGGCCACCCTCGAATCGGCGGTGGAGGGCCTGGTGGCCGAGGGGGATACGGCGTTACTGGACGGCGTCGCCGAGGCGCATCGACGCCTGGTCGAGCTGGGCGACACGGAGCGGATCAACGCCATCGTGGTCATGACCGACGGCCAGGAGAACAACTCGCGCACCAGCCTGCGCAGCTTGGTGCGCGACCTCGAGTCCGACGCCGAGGTGCCGGTGGTCGTCTTTTGCATCGCCTACGGCGACGACGCCGATTACGCCACGCTGGAGGCCATCGCCGAGCCGAGCGGCGGCCAGGTGCGCCAGGGCGATCTGGAGACGATCCGGGAGCTGTACAAGATCCTGTCCACGTACTTTTAGTTGACTCGAGTCAGCAGGGGATCGGAGTTATGCCGGAAATCAGTAGGTTCTATGGGATCGTCGTCTTTATGAACTACAGAGACCATCCTCCGCCTCATTTTCACGCCAATTATCAAGATCAAGAGGTTACCATTGAGATTCAAACCGGCGTTGTGACGGGAAAAATGTCGAAACGAGCCTTGCGGATGTTGTTCGAGTGGTCTGAGCGGTATCAGGACGAGTTGATGGCAAATTGGGAACGGGCGGAGGCACAGCAGCCGTTGAAGCCAATACCGCCGTTGGAGTAGGAGGGTTTATGTTTTTGCACGTAACCAAGGTGACATACCTGGGGGATTATAGGCTGAGATTGACGTTTAACAACGGAGTCGTGAAAGAGGTAGATCTGAAAGAAGAGTTGTATGGAGAGGTCTTTGAACCGCTAAAGGACCAGTCGCTGTTCCGGCAGGTTGCAGTGAATCCTAACACCAATACCATCGAATGGCCGAACGGGGCGGACCTGGCACCCGAGTTTCTGTACAAGGTGGGGCGCGAGGTGAAGAGAGTTGCACCAGCGCCAACATGGCAAACAGTTGAAGTAGCGATGGCTTAAAGCCCGTCCCGGCAACTTTGACGGATAGCGGTATTAGATAGATGGCACAACGCAGCTTTCAACAAGAACTCGAACAGCGGGCCGGCCGGGCGATCTTGACCCGCTCGGTCTACCGCTGGGAGAGCGCGGTCATCATCGCCCTGACGGCCAGCCTGGCCTTCCTGACCCTGGCCGGGGTGATTCCGGCCCTCTTTGGCGTGTTCCAGTGGTGGTTCTGGCTGGTCCTGGGCGCCCTGGGCGAGGTGGGCCTGGTCTGGAGCAGCGTCAAGGATCCCGAGTTCCGGGCCAAGGCCGTAGCCGAGATGTTCCGGGAAAAATTCAAGCCGAAGGAAATCCAGAACAAGGCGCTGCGCAACCGCGTGGAAAAGGCCCTGGAGTATCGGAACCGCATCGACGAGGTCATCCAGACGAGCCGCGAGGGCATCCTGCGCGACCACATGACCGACGTCAGCCGGGGCATCACCGACTGGATGCAGAACGTCTTTCGCCTGGCCAAGCGCCTGGACGATTACCAGTCCGATCCGATGATCCGCCAGGACCTGCAGACGGTCGAGCCCGCCATCGAGAGCCTGAAGAAGCGGCTGGCCCTTGAAGACGACGACGCCGTCAAGCGCCAGATCAGCCAGGCCATCGCCCAGCGCCAGATCCAGCGCGACAACCTGCGCAAGCTCCAGAACGTCATGGAGCGCGCCCAGTTCCAACTGGAGAGCACGATCACGGCCATGGGCACGGTTTATTCGCAGATGATGCTCCTCGGCTCGCGGGACGTGAGCTCGGGGCGGGCCCAGCGCCTGGAGCAGGACATCGCCCACCAGGTCCAGGCCCTGCAGGACGTGGTCACGACCATGGACGAGGTGTATCAATCGCGGACCGATTTCCTGGGCCTGGGTTTGAGTTCCGCCGAGGTGGTGGCGTTGAACGCCTCTGGACAAACGAAGCAGAAAGGAACTATGGGGAATTAGCCCCGGTGACGTTGATAGGGCCTAACCCATGAAATCCTGACACATTGAGCAAAGATTTTGTGGACGGCGTTTTGCCCTTTTGGTTCCGGCTCTGGCCGGGTTAGGATACGGATGAGGTGAAGAGAATGAGAAAGCGTTCAAAACTTTTCGTCTTGGTGCTTGCCCTGTGCAGCTTGTTGCTCCTGAGCGCCTGTGGCGGCCCACCCGAGCCGACCAAGGGCGAGGCCATCGTCTACGTCGCCGCGCCGCTGTCGGGCTTTCAGGCCAACGCCGGCCAGACGGTGCTGGGCGGGGCGCGCCTGGCGGCCGAAAAGATCAATCGCAGCGGGGGCGTGCTGGGCTACGAGGTGACGGTCGTCGGCATGGACGACGAATCCGATTCGGACGTGGCGGTGGACATCGCGGCCGAGATCGAGGCGGCCCTGGCCCAGGGCAAGCGCGTGCTGGGCGTCATCGGCCACCTGAACAGCGGGCAGACGCTGGCGGCCATGGAGATCTATGAAAATCTGTCCCTCGTCGTCGTCACGCCGACGGCCAGCGAGGTGAGCTTGACCCAGAAAGGCTACGATAACTTTTTCCGGGTCAACGCTAACGACACCGCCCAGGCGCGCGTCGACGCCGAGTTCCTGGTGAACACGCTGGGTGCCCGGCGCGTGGCCGTCGTCCACAACGACGATCCCTACGGCATCGGCCTGGGCCGGTTGATCTCTGAGGAGTTGCAGGCCCTGGGCGCCGAGGTGGTCGTGAACCTTCAAGTTGGCGTGGAACAGGCGACCTTCGAGGCCGAGGTCCCCCAGATCGCAGCGGCCAACCCCGACGCGATATTCTACGGCGGCTACGAGGTCGAGGCGCCCTACCTGCGGCTCGACCTGGTGGAAGCCGGCATCGACCTCCCCTTCCTGGCCAGCGACGGGGCCTTTTTGGCGGCGACCATCGACGAGGCGGGCACCGCGGCCGAGGGCATCTACGTCTCGGCCTTTGGGCCCCGTCCCGAAGCGGCCGTGGACGAGACCTGGATCAAAGAGTACCAGGCCGTCGAATACCGCAACCCCGACACCTACAGCATCAACGGCTTTAGCGCCATGGAGGTCCTGGCCGAGGGCGCGGAGGAGGCCGGCTCCCTCGACGCCGACCAGGTGGCCGACGCCATCCGCAACCTCCCGGCCATCGAGACGCCGATGGGCGAGTTGGCCTACGACGCCGATGGCGATTTGCAGAATCAACGGATCTATATCTACCAGGTGCAGGATGGTGAGTGGGTGCAGGTTTATCCCTAGGCCGCCATCGCTGCCCTGGCTGCGAATTTTACTTTGGTCGTCGAAAAGGTCGAGGAGTAGGAAGGTCCTTACGCCGGGCACCTACGGGAGTGAAAGAGGGGCGTCTGTGATTCCTGACCGTGAAGAGGTCCGAGCGATGTTGGAGCAAGCCCTGGCCGAAGCTCGCTCGCGGGGTGCCCATCGGATCACGGCGCTACATCTGGAGTTGTTCAGTCGTTCTTCAGAAACAGAGCGGGTGCTCCGAGATCTAGTCGAGGGTTTGAGTGCTGGCACGTTGGCCGAGACGGCAGAGGTGATCACCTTTCCAGCCCCCAGCCGCTTCATCTGCTGGAACTGCTGCGGCCTCCGCTTTCAGAGCGAGGACCCAGTTTGCCCCAACTGTGGCCACGAAGGCATGATCGTCCCCCTCGAAGTGACCTTTGCTTTGGATCACATCGAAATCGCTGACTAGAGGTTTGGATGGCGGATTTCGACCACTTCGTAGCCGGAAAAGACGGCTTTGATCAGCGTCCAGATCCCGGCGTCGATGCCGGTGGCTCCCGTCGAGACCACGTTGAAACGGAATTTGACGATCCGGGGGTTCTCAAGCCGATCCAGGATGACGTATTCGTTGCCAAAGTCGTCGTAGGCTCGGATAGCCTGGAAGCGCACCTGCTCTCCGTCAACTTTTGTCTCAAAGTCGACAAAGTCGGGGTCTGCCGTCAGGTAGAGGTCTTGCTCTTGGGCCGACTCTTCGATCTGGCGCAAGGCCGAACAAGGCAGGTTGGTGAACCGGGTCAAAACGTCCGCGCTCCAGCGGGTCTGGCGCGTGGTCTTGAGCTCTTCAAATGCCTCCAGGGAGAGCTACATGCCCGACGTCTCGGTCTGGGTCGCGTTCGACGTGGGCCAGTAGAGGGGCAGCAGCGCTGCGTGGGCGCTGGCAATCTTGAAAGCTTCGATGACGCCCTTTGGGTCTTTCCAGGGATCGAACCTCGAGATTTGCGCCACTAACGGCAGATCGGTTGGGATGTCGTAATAGTCCAGGCGTTCCTGGATCTCTTCTGGACTGAGCTCCTTATTTTTGATGGAAAAATCACTACCGGACACTTTTATGGTCGCCGGGCAGAAGAGCCGCGGATCAACAGAAACTCGCGGATTTTTCCGAAGCAGATGAACTATGTGGTCCAATTCAACGAGTCCAATCCGTGTTTTTCTGCAGCTCCGCGATTCTGAAGCACCTGGCAGAAAAAGTGTCCGGTAGTGAAATGGAAAAGGGGTTGATCGCAGGCATAAAGAACACCTGGGGCGCATCAAGGGCTTGAGCGTATTCTTCCAGGCTCAGAATCACGGCGTCATAGCGTTCGATAAAGGGGGTCAGGTAGGCCCAAAGCTCTTCGTTGGAGTCTGTCAGATCCAGGTGGCAGCGCCAGATCCAGGGCCCCTTTTTCTCATAGTGCTGGATCATGGGCAGAGGTTGAGGATCGTGGATGATGACCCGGTCGTGATCGAGGTGATTTCGGATCGTGTTTTCGTACTTGGACTTTGGACATCAGACTTCGGAAGTCTTGCACTGGAAAAACGCGCGAGATTCTAGCCCGTTTCAGTTTATTTATTGACGAAAATGCCCAGCCGGAGACTTCCGAAGTCTTTACCATTCTTGGGGGGGGAGCCACCGATCTCGCAAGCTAGCTGGCCTTCCGCCCACAAACGCCAAGAGAGAAGGAGATGTGAAGCCATGGCAAGATTTCTTATCGAGGTACCGCACGAGGATGACAAGATCGAGTGTGCCTGAGCCATCCAAATGTTTCTTGAAACCGGTTCCCACTATAAAGCTGGCGCCCAGGGGGGAAGCCAAAGCCAGGCAGCAAGGTCTTTTTGTAGTCGAGTTTCATACTCTCCCTCCAGTTGCAGAGCCACTGGGGAGGGGTCAACTGCACTCATGGTGTTGCTGGGCTCGTTGCAGGAATGGAAGAACGCCAAGCCTGCTTAAGAAAGAGACGTATCGACTTTGAGGCAGTTGACCGCTTGAAGTGCCAGACTGTGGTCGAGGAGCACGTCAAACTCGAAAAGGAAAGTGTCCACAGCTATCAATAGATCCCCTTTTCCTTCCAATCCCTTCACGCTGTCAGTAGGATAGCGCCACGAAACTCGGACAATGCCATCCCCCAGCACTTGGATCCTCTGAGAACGGATTCGTATATCAGAGATCTCGGTATCGTTGACCGAATCGATGGAAGGAAGAGATTCGGGGAAGGGATTGGGAGCAAGTCCGTCCAATTCACTGGGCAGCTTGTCCTTCAGAGCGTCCAAGAGGATGTCGGGCAGATTCTCGATCTCAATGGTCTTTTGCCTGGGAGGATTGGCAACAACCAGATGAAACGTTGTATTGGGCTGTTCGGCAGCAACTCGAGCCAACTGGCTAATTGCGTCTCGAGATTGGGCCAGCGAGCTTGCTGTCTTGACCTCAAAGACGACCGTCTCGCCGTTGCGCTTGGCCACCAAATCTGCTCGAAGACCGCCGACAGTTCCCTCGCGCGAGACTTGGTAGCCCTTTTCCTCCCACTCGCGTTGCAATTCTTCTAGCTTGGATTCTTCCAGATACTGGACTAAAGGTTCTGAAAGTACCTTCATGGAGCCTCCCCGTCCAGGCAACTCCCAAACTCAGACGAAATCTCTCCAATTCACCGACCTCAATGTATAACACATCCACCTCGTCAATTATCAAATCAGTTAGTCTCTGATAGAGATCTGGATCTATCCCCCCTTGAATCAATTTGTAGGTATCTACGTCGAGGGCAATCTTGGCCGCTGTTCTCTGTACAACCTGAGAATCATCCCGATACGCAGTTCCACGGAGCGCATCCAAAATCGGTTTGCTCAGATTGTCGGCATCGACGCCCCTCTTGCCGCGATGAAAGTAGTAGATTTTGCTGTACAGGCGTGTACTGACCAACAACGGAACCCCGGCCTTGCGAGCGTCTTCTGCCAGTGCATCTTGATACTTTGGTCTTCCCCTCGCGTTCTGAGAAAGGGCTTTCTTGGGTATGATGATGATAGCCGGGGACCGATGCATTCGATAGCCTCATGATACAAGCTGTACGCCGATAGTATAACACAACTTACGGCTTGCGGCAACTTGTCACGAGAACGCCCAGATCAGCGCCATCAACGCGCACACGGCGGTGATGACCAGCGCGATCACAAAGGTGCTGCGGATGACGTGCGCCTCCTCGCCGATGCGGTCGATGGCGGCCGAGGCGTTCTGCAACTTGGCCGGCGAGATGACGCTGGCCAGCCCCCCGCCGATGCCGCTGGAGGCCGCCACCAGCAGCCCGTTGGCCGCGATGCGCTCGGCCGTCTGCACGTGGAGGGCGGTCAGCATGGCGATGGACGAGGTCTCGGAGCCGCTGACAAAACCGCCCAGCAGCCCCAGGAAGGGGGCGACGAGGGGATAGAGCCCGCCAAAGGCCGAAGCCGAGGCCGTCGCGAGCACGTAGACCATGTTGCGGGCCGGCTCGACCAGTTGCCAGTCGGCCCCCTTGCCCGAGTGGTTGATGACGTAGGCGATGGCGAAAAATACCGCCGCGGCCAGCACCGGCCGGGGCGCCCGCCGTAGCCACTTGCGCCACGAAGTGACGAGCTGCGCCCGCGTCGGCTTGAGGAAGGGCAGCGCCAGCAGCGTGCTGACCAGGATCCAAAAGTAAGCTTGCCAGAAGAGGCGCACCTTCTCCGGCGCACCGGGGATGATCTCGACCGGCATGGCCAGCTCGACAAAGGTCCGGTCGAAGAAGGGCAGGAAGGGCGCGTTGACCAGCAGGGCAAAGACGGTCAGGAGGAGCCAGGGTGAGACGGCCGCCCCCAGCGACAGCCGCCGCTCGGCGGCGCGATCCGCCTCGGTCAGGCTCTCCCGGTCGCGCAGCGGCTTGCCCCGGACGGCGAGGTAGACGATCATGACGGCGATGACGGCCAGCCCGGCGGCGATGCCGGTCAGCGTCACCAGGTTGGCGGCCGTCATGGCGATGCACACCAGGCCGGCGGTCAGGCCGGCGAGCAGGGCCGGCACCAGCCCCTGCCACATCAGCTTCCAGCGGCCGATGAGCCACAACATGCCCAGGGCGATGCAGGTGCTGATGACGGGCATAAAGCGGGAGAAATAGCCGCCCGCCTCGTTCACGGGCAGCTCGACGAATCCGGCAAAGACGACGACGGGGATGCCCAGCAGGGCGTAGGTCGTCAGCGCGTCGTAGCCAATGGCAGGCAGGGCGATGGCGGCGAAGGACGAGTAGCCCAGGGCGAGCATGATGGGCGGCAGGATCGAGACCGGCACGGCGCCCAGGGCCGTCAGCAACGTGCCAAAGCCCACGTTGATGAGCATGATCTGCACTACCCGGTCGCCGGGGGCCACGGTCTTGACGAGGGCCACCACCCGGGCGATGGCCCCGGTCTCGATCATGACCGTCACCTGCAAGATCGAGGTCGCCACCACCAGCGCGATGGGCAGGGAGGCGACGACGCCCGCCAGGCTGGCCTGGAGGGCAATGCCCAGGGGCGTCTGGAAATAGAGCCAGGCGACGAGCAGGGTAAAGACCCAGCCGATGAGGCCCGCCGTGTCGGCGGCGGTCCGGCCCAGGGTCAGCAGCAGCAGGATGACGATCACGGGCGATAGGGCCAACAGCACGGTTAGCAGGTTCATGCTTTGCTCCATTTTGGTTTCGAGTGGATAGTGGTCAGTGGATAGTGGATAGTGGTCAGCGGGGAATTGCCTCAAGGCTTTTCTGTCCACTGCTCACTGCCCACTGCCCACTGCCCACTGACCACTAACCACTGACCACTCGCCGCAACGCCGCCCGCAGCGCCTCGTGCTCGCTCCAGGGTGTTTCGACGGTGCCGTAGCACATCGATTGCTCGTGGCCCTTGCCCAGGGTGATGACCAGGTCGCCGGGCCGGGCCAGGTCCACGGCGAACTGGATGGCCTCGCCCCGGTCGGGCACGCGGTAGTAGGTCTCGCCCAGGACGGCACCGGCCCCCTCTGCGCCGCGTGCCATCTCGTCGAGAATGGCGTCCAGCGGCTCGCGGCGGGGGTCCTCGGCGGTCATGACCGTCACGTCGGCCAGGCGGGCGCTGATCTCGCCCATCCACGCCCGCTTTTTCACGTCGCGCTCGCCGGCGCAGCCGAATACGGCGATCACCCGGCCCTCGGTCAGGGTGCTCGCCGTCTCCAGCGCCCGCTCCAGGGCGTTGGGCGTGTGGGCAAAATCGACGATGGCGGTGAAGGCCTGACCCTCGTCCAGCCGCTCCATGCGCCCGACGATGCCCTGCACGTCCCACACCCCCTGCTGGATGGCGGGCACGGGCACGTCCAGCGCCAGCGCCGCCGCCGTCGCGGCCAGGATGTTGGACACGTTGTAATCACCGACGAGGGTTGTGCGCAGCTCAAAATCGACCAGGGGCGACTGGACGGCCTGTGGTGAGCCAAGTCGAACCACAAAGCGTGTGTCGGCCGGCGAGCGGCGGATACCCGAGGCGACGACGTCGGCGATCCCACCTTGGTGGGCGCCCTCAATCGAGTACGTGAGCTGCCGGTCGGCCGGGATGCGGTGCAGATAACGGTACGAGTCGTCGTCGGCGTTGAGCACAGCCACCTTGGGCACGCCCGGCTTGCGATGGCCGGCGGCCAGGTGCTCAAAAAGCAGGGCCTTGGCCTTCTGATACGCCTTCAGGCTGCCGTGGAAGTAAAGGTGCTCGTGGGTCACGTTGGTGACGACCGCCACGTCGAAATCGCAGGCGGTGGCGCGCTGCTGGGCCAGGCCCTCGGAGGTGGCCTCCAGGACCGCGATCTCCAGACCGGTCTGGACCATCTCGGCCAGGTAGCGCTGCACGTCGGGGGCGTCGGGGGTGGTGGTGTGCAGGCCGGTGTCCAGCACCCGCTCGCCGATGACGGCGTTGACGGTGGTGACCAGGCCGGCGCGGCGCCCGGCGGTGGCCAGGATGCTGTGCAGCAGGTTGCACGTCGTCGTCTTGCCGTCGGTGCCGGTCACGCCGACGACGGTCAGCTCCCGCGCCGGGTAGCCGTGCCAGGCCGCCGAGAGGTAGGCCAGCGCCTCGCGGCCGTCGGGCACGACGACGAGGGGGACCGGCAGCCGGCGGATCTTTTTTTCGGCGACGACGGCCGCCGCCCCGTTGTCGATGGCCTGGGGGATAAAGTCATGGCCGTCGACGGCTACGCCTTGATAGGCGACAAAGAGGCTGCCGGGTGTCACCCGGCGGGAATCGGGGGTGATGGCTTGGATCGGAACGCCGGTGTCGCCCCGCACCTTGGCCCGCGGCAGGGCGGCCACCAACTTTTTCAATGAGATAGCCATGGCGATCTAGCGCGTAAGCCTCCCGAAGGTCAGCAACCTCCGGGAGGCGGCAGAAGGTCTAGTCCGTTGACAAGAGCGGCGCGTCGGTCGCCTTGCCCCATTCGATCTCGACTTCGATCTCGTGCCCACCCTTCTTTTTGAGCTGATAGCTGATCTCAAAGTCGGCGTGGTCCGGCAGCTCCAGCTCCTTGTCGCCTAGGACAAAGGTCCCTTCTTCGACCTGGGCGGCCAGGGCACGGAGTTGCTCGGCGATCTGGTCCATGGTCAAGACGGCCTGCGCCTTGCGGCGGTGCTTGCGACGTTCGGCTTTCATGGCTCGTTTTCGCTCCTTTCGCTTTTGCTTGGCCCGCTTTTTTTCCAGCTTGCTCTGTTTTGCCACGCGGTTTCACCTCCCATCCGGCTGTCAGAACCGGCCTACAGTATAACCTAAAGGGGGGCGTTCGTCAAAGCTTGCGCCGGGGGGCCGTTCGTGATAGAATTGGGTACACTCTGGAAATGAGGTTGAGGAAAATGGGCGTACGCGAAACGACGAGAGAACAAATCTATGACGCACTTCAGACTTTGCCGGATGATCAACTGCCCAAAGTGCTGCACTTTGTGGAGTCATTGAGGCATCCAGCGCCGTCACCGACGCAGGTTGCTGATGGATCAATGGCCCCTCTTTACGGGATTCACTCTGCCGCAGTGAAGACAGGCATCTCAGACTTGGCGCATCAGCACGACCATTACTTGTATGGCCTGGACAAGCGTGATGCCTGAGACCGTTTTCTGGGATACAGCAGCTTTCGTAGCTCTCGGTAACGCCGACGATCAGTTGCACGACGAGGCGGTATTGGTAAGCGAGGAGCTGGCCCAGGGCAAGGCACACGTGCTTACTACGAGCGCTGTGCTCACTGAAGTGGCGAATACCTTCAGCAAAGCTGGCTGGCGGCCCGTCGCTCGGCAGATGATCGAAGCCGTACAGAACTCAGTAGCGATAGGCTTAGCCACAGTCATCCATATCGACACGGATCTGTGGCGACGCGGTTGGACGCTGTTTCTGGCGCGCCCTGACAAAGATTGGGGGCTGACCGACTGTTTGAGCTTTGTGGTGATGAAAGAACAGGCTGTGAGCCAGGCGTTCACGTCCGATCACCATTTTGAGCAAGCTGGATTTGAACGACTGATGCAGGGCAGTTCATAGATTGGAGTTTTTGCATGAATATCGTGTTTTTTGACGTCGAGACCCAGCGCAGCTTTGACGAGGTGGGTGGCCGGCGCAATATCCGCAAGCTGGGCCTGTCGGCGGCGGTGACCTATTCCTCGGCCGACCGGACCTTCCGCCACTATACCGAGGAGACGGTGGCCGACCTGGTGGCCGAGCTCCAGGCCGCCGACCTGGTGGTGGGCTTTAACGTGCTGCGCTTCGACTACGAGGTGCTGCGGGCCTACACCGACGAGCGGCTCGACCGCCTGCCCACCGTGGACATGCTGAACCACGTCCACAAGCGGCTGGGCTTTCGCGTCAGCCTCGACAACCTGGCGGGGGCGACGCTGGGCACGAGCAAGTCGGCCGACGGGCTTCAGGCCGTGCGCTGGTACCGGGAGGGCCGCATGCAGGAAATCCTCGACTATTGCCAGCAGGACGTGGACGTGACACGGCAGTTGTACGAGTACGGCCAGCGGCAGAAACACCTCAAGTACCGAGATCGGAGCTGGCGGGTGCAGATGGTGCCGGTGAGTTGGTAGTTGGGAATCGGGAATCGGGGAATCGGGTATCAGGTATGGATAAATCGTTTGAGCCATCGTATCTTGAGTTGCTACGCTCGGGGGAGCTGCAGCGGCGGGCAGAGCTGGCGTTGGCGCGGCTGGAGGCGTGCGACATCTGCGCGCGGGAATGCGGCGTCAACCGCCGCCTCAGCGCCGAAAAGGCCGGCTGCCACACCGGCGACCGGGCGCTGGTCTCCAGCTACGGCCCCCACTTTGGCGAGGAAGATCCGCTGGTCGGCGTGTCCTCGGCAGGACCTGGCGGCTCGGGGACGATCTTTTTCACGTGGTGCAACCTGCGCTGCCAGTTCTGCCAGAATTACGACATCAGCCAGGGCGGCCAGGGCCGCGAGGTCGAGCCCGAGGAGCTGGCGCGGATGATGCTCAGCCTCCAAGACCAGGGCTGCCACAACGTCAACTTTGTCTCGCCCAGCCACGTCGTGCCCCAGATCCTGGTGGCGCTGCGCATCGCCGCCGAGGCAGGGCTGCGCCTGCCGCTGGTCTACAACACCGGCGGCTACGACTCGCTGGCCACGCTGCGGCTGCTCGACGGCGTGGTGGACATTTACATGCCTGACATGAAATACGCCGACGCCGACGTGGCCCGGCGTTTCTCCAAGGTGGGGGACTATCCGGCCGTCAACCGGGCAGCGGTCCAGGAGATGCACCGCCAGGTGGGCGACCTGACGATGGACGAGCGGGGCGTGGCTCAACGGGGATTGCTGGTCCGCCACCTGGTCCTGCCCGAGGGGCTGGCGGGCACGGCCGAGATCGTCCGCTTTCTGCGCGACGAAATCTCGCCGGAGACGTATATCAACGTGATGGCCCAGTACCGGCCCGCCTACCGCGCCCGGGGCTTGGCGCCCCTGGACCGGCCGGTCAGCAGCGAAGAGTACGCCGAGGCGGTGCGCCTGGCCGAGGAGGCCGGCCTGCGCCTCGACGAGCGGCGGCCGCGGCTGATGTGGCTGTGGAGGTGAGGGATGGCGGCAAATGAAGCCGTTTGCGCAAAAATTGGCGGGACAGTCGACCGTGACGAATGGGATGAAGCCGACTGGCTGCGAGCGGCAGCCCGGAATCCTGTGTTCAGATTCCTAGATGACCCGGAAGAAGATATCTACTCCCCGACCGATGGGAAACCGTTCGACAAACAAAGAGGGTAGCCGTGCTCAGAACCATCCTGAACCGCAAACAAGCGTCGATCCTGAAAGACGAAAAAGAGGCCCTGGAGCGCCTGCAACTGGCCCTGGCCGGCTTTGAGGTCACGCCCGAGGACCAAAAGACGCTCCAGAAGTCGCTGCGCCAGCTCGACGAGCTTTTTCTGCTGGTCATCGTCGGCGAGTTCAACAGCGGCAAGTCGGCGTTCATCAACGCCCTGCTGGGCGAGCGCTTTCTGCCCGAGGGCGTGACGCCGACCACGGCCCAGATCCACCTCCTGCACTACGGCGAGGTCTCGGACCGGGAGGTAGCCGAGGAGGGTGTGCTGGCCCTCACCTACCCCGCCGAGTTCCTGCGCGAGATCAACATCGTCGACACGCCGGGCACCAACGCCATTATCCGCCGCCACGAGCGGCTGACCCAGGAATTCGTGCCCCGCAGCGACCTGGTGATCTTTGTCACATCCGCCGACCGGCCCTTTACCGAGAGCGAGCGGGCGTTCATGGCGCGCATCCGTGAATGGGGCAAAAAAGTGGTCATCCTCCTCAACAAGATCGACCTGCTGGAAGACGACGAGGTGGCCCAGGTCATCGAGTTCATCCGGCAGAATGCCCTGGCCCTGCTCGGCTTCACCCCGGAGATTTTCGCCATCTCGGCCCGGCTGGCGCTGCGCTCCAAGCTGGCCGAGACCCGGGGCGAGCGCAGAGCCCTGCGGCAGGCCAGCCGCTTTGACGCCGTCGAGACCTACATCCTCAAGACCCTGGACGAAAAGAGCCGGGTGCAGCTCAAGCTCCAGAATCCGCTGGGCGTGGGCGAGCGGCTGGCGACGGCCTACCTGAACGTGGCCCGCGAGCGCCTGGGGCTCCTGGCCGAGGACTTGAAAGCCATCGAAAACATCGAGAACCAGCTCGAAATCTATCGCAGCGACATGCAGCGCGACTTTCACTATCGCCTGGCCGACGTCGAGAAGGTGCTGCTGGCCATGAACAACCGGGGCATGCTCTATTTCGACGAGACGCTGCGCCTGGGCCGCGTCTTTGACCTGGTCAACACCCAGCGCATCCAGGGCGAATTCGAGCGGCAGGTGGTGGCCGATACGCCCTACGAGATCGAGCGCGAGGTCCAGGCCCTCATCGACTGGCTGGTGGAGAAGGACCTGCGCCAGTGGCAGGCGACGCTCGAGTACCTGGAGCGCCACCGGGCCAAGATCCGCGACCGGGCCGCGTCCCGAGCCCGTCGAGGGGAGGAGGCCATTATCGGCCAGGTCGGCGGCCCCTTCGAATACAACCGCCGGCAGTTGCTCGACTCGGTGGGGCGGGCGGCCAAGGAGGTGGTGCGGACCTACGACCGCGAGGCCGAGGCCCGCCAACTGGCCCAGGGCGTGCGCGACGCGGTGGCGGGCACGGCCCTGGTGCAGGTCGGCGCGGTGGGGCTGGGCGCCGTGTTGCTGGCCGTCCTCCACGGCGCGCTGCTCGATTTCACCGGCGTGCTGTCGGCGGGGGCGCTGGCCGTCGTCGGCCTGCTCATCATCCCCGCCAAGCGGCGCCGGGCCAAGCAGGACCTCAGCGACAAGCTGGAGGATCTGCGCCAGCGGCTCATGGCGGCCATGACGGCCGAATTCGAGCAAGAGCTGGAGCGCAGCCTGCGCCGCCTCCGCGAGGCGATTGCGCCCTACACGCGCTTTGTCCGCGCCGAGCAGCAGAAACTCAGCCGGGTCGAGGGCGAGTTGGGCGAGCTCAGCGCCTCGTTGGCCCAGATCCGGGCGCGGATCGAGACGCTATAGCCGTGTCTTCCGGCACGACGTGGTCAAAGGGGTCGTCTGTGACCAGGCCCTCTGCCCCGGCGGCCTGGAGCAAGGTCCGGTCGCCGCTGACGAAAGTCAGCGATAGGTCGAACTCGGACAGAATCCGCTGCTGGCGCAGCGCCACGGCCAACTGCATCGCGTCGTAGGCTTTGAGCGGGTGCCGCTGGGTCAGGTCGGCGGCGACGTAATAGTCCGCAGAGGCCATTGCAACCACCTCGAATCGAGTGCCTGTATCGGCCAGAAAGCGTCGATAGGCCCGCTTCTGCTCTGCCTTGGGAATCTTGCCCACGCGGGCCAGGATTGACAGAGCGGCTGCCACTTCCGGGATGCCTACTTCGCCCACGAATAGCGTCTCCGGTGCGTCCCCCTCTTCTGGCTGATGATTGTCCACGAGCCTGACCACCCAAGTGCTGCCTGGCTCCGAGACGTAGTACTTGACGAGGGCGCTGGGATCCAAATGGTAACTGTTCATCGCCGGTTCTCGATGATGATTTGGCTCAGCGACGGCTCCAGTTCCAGGGATCGCATGTACTCAATGTGCGCCTGCTTTTCCGCCTCCGGCAGGCGCCGCCATTCTTCCGCCAATGCTTCTTCCTCGGGCAGCGGGTCCCGGATCACGCCCCTTTGCTTGAGCAGGGCGATGAGCTCCCGCCCGCTCGATGGTTTTTCCACCTGGATGCCGGCAGACGTCGGCTGCGCCCCAGGCCGTCCCACGGCACGCTCCAGCCATGCCACGCGTTCCTGAAGTTCAACTACTTCTCTTTCGAGTTCTACTACGGTCATCGCTCACTCCTTACTGTCCCTGATGGTCGGGCTCATTATACGCCATCTGGGGCGAAAAAGCAAACCGTTTTTGAGGGCAAAGCTTGGCGCAACAAGCTTGAAATTGCCGTCAGAACGTGATACAATAGCCCTGGACGACGACACGGGGCCGGGTGCGGAGGATAGCGGTGTGACCGGAAAGCAGGACAGCCGGAGACTGACGATTTTGGCGGCGGCGGGAGGGCTCCTCCTCCTCGTCGCGGCGCTCGTTATGGCGTATGTGCTGCTGGTGCGTCCTGGCGATGGACCGCCAGCCCCCACCGAGCCCGCCGCTGGCGCGGAGACCAGCCCCGCCCTCACGGTCGATACGACGCGCGACGAGCGGCTGGAGGAAAGAATGGACATGGTGGAGTACCAGATCCGGCAGCGGGGCGTAACGGATCGAGACGTGTTGGAGGCGATGGAGCGCGTGCCCCGCCACGAGTTCGTGCCCAAGCAGTACCAGTCGCAAGCCTACGCCGACCACCCCCTGCCCATCGGCCACGGCCAGACCATCTCCCAGCCCTACATCGTGGCGCTGATGACCGAACTGCTCAAGCTCAAGACCACCGACCGCGTGCTGGAGATCGGCACCGGCTCCGGCTACCAGGCGGCCATCCTGGGCGAGATCGTCGCCGAAGTCTATACCGTCGAGATCGTCGAGCCGCTGGCGACCGAGGCCGCGGCGCGGCTGGCGCGCCTGGGCTACGACAACGTCCACGTCCGCAATGCCGACGGCTACTTTGGCTGGGAGGAACACGCCCCCTACGACGCGATCATCGTCACCGCCGCGCCGGACCACATCCCCCAGCCGTTGGTGCAGCAGCTTGAGGACGGCGGCCAACTCGTCATCCCCGTCGGCCCGCCGGGCGGCTACCAGACCCTGTGGCAAATTACCAAAGAGGGCGAGCAGGTCAAAAAGCGGAACGTGACCGGCGTGCTCTTTGTGCCGCTGACGGGGGAGCATTGAGGGCTTGGTCCTACTCCCGCAACCGCGCGTCGAGCGCGGTGTGGCGGTCCCCGATTTTGTTGTTGCGCACGGCAATCGCCACCGCCCGCCGCTGGCCGACCAGCACGACCAGCTCTTTGGCCCGCGTCACCGCCGTGTAGAGCAGGTTGCGCTGGAGCATGACGTAATGGGCCGTCAGCACCGGCGCGACCACAGCCCGGTACTCGCTGCCCTGGCTCTTGTGCACGCTGACGGCGTAGGCGTGGACCAGCTCGTCCAGCTCGGAGAACTCGTAGTCGACCAACTCTCCGTCGATGCGCACCGCCAGCGCCTGGTTCACCGGGTCGAGGGCCGCGATGCGGCCCATGTCGCCGTTGAACACCTCCTTGTCGTAATTGTTGCGGATCTGCATCACCCGGTCGCCCAGGCGGTAGACGCTGCCGCCCCGGCGGTACTCGGGCTTGCTCGGCGCCGGGGGATTCAGCGCGGCCTGCAAGCGCCGGTTCAACTCGCCCACGCCCGCCGCGCCGCGATGCAACGGCGAAAGCACCTGCACGTCGTCCAGGGGATCGAAGCTGAATTTGCGCGGGATGCGGTTCTGAACGACGTCCACCACCAGGTCGGCGGCCCGCTCGGCGTCCTCGGCGGGAAAGAGAAAAAAGTCGGTGGCGTCCCGGGGAAGGAGCGGCATCTGCCCCTGGTTGATGCGGTGGGCGTTGACCACGATGAAACTGCCCTCGGCCTGGCGGAAAATCTCGGTCAGGCGCACCACGGCTGCCACGCCCGACTCGATGACGTCGTTGAGCACATTGCCCGCGCCGACGCTGGGCAGTTGGTCCACGTCGCCCACCAGCAACAGGTGGCTTTCGGGGTGGACCGCCTTCAATAGATTGTTGGTCAGCAGCAGGTCGAGCATCGACGCCTCGTCGACGATGACCATGTCGGCTTCCAGCGGGTTCTCCTCGTGGCGCTGGAAGGTAAAGCCCTTCTGCGGCTTGAACTCCAGCAGGCGGTGGATGGTCTTGGCCTCGCGGCCGGTGGCTTCGGCTAGGCGCTTGGCCGCCCGGCCCGTGGGCGCGGCCAGGGCGTAGCGATAGCCCTTGGCCGCCAGCAGGCGGATGACGGTCCGCAGGGCCGTCGTCTTGCCCGTGCCCGGCCCGCCGGTGAGCACGGCGACCTTGTGGGTCAGCGCGGCGCGCACCCCGGCCCGCTGGCCCTCGTTGAGGGCTACTCCATCCGCTGCTCGCTCGGCCAGGTGGTCAAAGACGCCTTCCAGGTCGGCGTCGCGATAGAAAGCCAGGCGGCTCTTTTCCACGTGGAGCAGCGTCTTTAGCCGGTTGGCGACGCCGACTTCGCCGTAGAAAAAGGGGGGGAGATAGACGGCTCGCTCTTCGCGCAGCACTGGGCCATCGGGGTATCGGGGACCTGTCCTGAGCGGAGTCGAAGGATTGGGGAGCGGGTACTCGACGCGGACTTGTTCCTCGGCGGCCAGGGTGTCGATGCCCTCGGCGACGAGGTTGGCGGGCACGTCGAGGATGCGCGTGCTCTCGTGGATCAGCTCGCCCTGGGGGGCATAGACGTGGCCGTCGTCGGCCATCTGGCTGAGCGTGTACGAGATGCCGGCCTGGACCCGCTGGGGGCTGTCGTGGGCCAGGCCTAGCTCGCGCGCGATCTTGTCGGCGGTCAAAAAGCCGATGCCGTGGATGTCGCGGGCCAGGCGGTAGGGGTCGCTGCGCACCACGTCGATGGCGGCGTCGCCGTAGGTCTTGTAGATCTTGACCGCGTGCGAGGTGCTGACGTTGTGGCCCTGGAGGAAAATCATCACCTCCTTGATGGCCTTTTGCTCCTCCCAGGCCCGCTCGATGCTGGCCACCCGCTTTTTGCCGATGCCCAGCACCTCGCGCAGGCGCCCCGGCTCCTCCTCGATGATGCGCAGCGTGTCGAGCTTGAAACGGCGCACGATGCGGCGGGCCATCACCGGGCCGATGCCCTTGATTAGCCCCGAACCGAGGTACTTTTCGATGCCGGCGGCGGTGGCGGGCAAAACTGTGGTGTAGCGCTCGACCTGAAACTGGCGGCCGTAGCGGGGATGGCTCGTCCACTGGCCGTGGAGGCGCAGGTTCTCGCCAGGGCTGACGTCCAGCAGCGAGCCGACGACCGTGACCGTGTACGTCCGGCCTTCGGGTGTGACCTGGGCCACGGTGTAGCCGTTCTCCTCGTTATAATAGGTGATGCGCTCGACGGTTGCGACCAGGACCTCTGACATTTTCTCCACGTGATGCGCATTTCGTATGGGTGCAGTTGCTCCCATCTACCATTACCATCTCCTGACTGGCAGGAGTTGT
>CAYLZO010000033.1:0-30020 GCA_964387775.1 uncultured Anaerolineaceae bacterium | reverse complement strand
GAGACCGCCGGGCGGGCGCTGCGCGTCATCCAGGATGGCCGCCTCGGCTTCTCGACGACGACCGACCTGGCCGACCGCACGACCCTCGTGGCCAACGCCCGGCAGGCGGCCCGCTTTGGCGACGAGGTTCGCCTGCACTTTCCGGCCTGCCAGCCGGCGCCCGAGGTCTGCTGCTTCGACCCCGGGGTGGAGGCCTTGGACGCGGAGGCGCTCATCGCCGAGGGTGACAAGATCGTAGCCAGAGTCAAAGACTACGATCCAACGCTGCACGTGGACATCAGCCTCGAGCGCAGCGTCAAAGAGGTCTCGCTCTTGAACACGAGTGGCCTGGCGGTCCGCGACCGGCGCTCCTCGTTGAGCATCATCGTCTCTGTGACCCGCACGCGGGAGGGCGACATCCTCATCGTCAGCGACGCGGCCCAGTCGCGCCGCTGCGAGGGCGTGGACGGCCTGGCGCTGGCCGAGCGCGTCGTGGAGCGTTTCGAGCGGGCAGAAACCATCGCCGGGATCGAGTCCCAGGTCATGCCCGTCGTCTTCAAGGGCATGGGCACCTTGCCCCTGCTCCTGCCGCTGCGCATCGGGCTGAACGGCCGCCATGCGTACCTGGGCACCTCGCCGCTGAGCGAGCGCCTGGACCAGCCGGTGTTCGACGAGCGCTTTGCTCTGGTGGACGATGGCCGGCTGGACTTTGCCCCCCGCTCGGCGCCCTACGACGACGAGGGCACGCCGACCGAGAAAAAGGCCTTGATCGAGGGCGGGATCGTCTGCAACTTTTTGTACGATCTCAAGACGGCGGCCCAGGCCCGGACCCGTCCCACGGGCAGCGGCTACAAGTATTCGGGGCTGCTGGACAGGGGCTTTGAGATCCCGCCCGAGACGACGCCGTCCACCTGGATCGTGCCGCCGGGCGAGCGGCGCCTGGACGAGATCGTGGGCGACCTGGACCGGGCTTTGCTGGTCGAGGACGTGATCGGCCTGGGCCAGGGCAACGTCATCGCCGGCGAGTTCTCGAACAACGTCGCGCTGGGATTTTTGCTGCACCGGGGCGAGATCGTGGGCCGGGTCAAGAATACGATGATCGCCGGCAACGTCTACGAGCTGCTGGCCGACCACCTGCTGGCCGTCGGCAGCGAGCCCGAGTGGATCTATGGCCTGGTGCACAGCCCGGCCCTCGTGCTGGACGGGGTGAGCGTCATCAGCCAGGGCTAATTGACGTTCCAGCGGACCTGTGGTATGATGCCGTAGAACAAAAGACGGAGAAGCACCGCGGAGAGAGGAGGGAGATCTTGAGATTACTCATCAGTTGGTTCATCAACGCCGTGGCGCTGGCGGCAGCGGCCTACCTGGTGCCGGGCATCACCATCGTCGGCGAGCCGGCCTGGATGACGGTGGCCGTCATGGCCCTCATCTTTGGGCTGGTCAACGCCCTGCTCCGGCCACTGCTCAAGCTGCTGACCTGCCCGCTCATTATCTTGACCCTGGGTCTCTTTACCCTGGTCATCAATGGGCTATTGCTCTGGCTGTCGTCCTGGATCGGCGTCCAGTTCGACGTGGGTTTTGTGGTAGACGGCTTCTGGCCGGCTTTCTGGGGCGCCCTGGTCATCAGCATTGTCAGTTTCATCCTGAGCATCGTGCTCCAGCCGGAGGACGAAGTCCGGCACCGCCGCCGGGAGGAACGCCGCCGAGACCGCTGGTAGGCACACAACCCGATTCAACGAAAAACGAGGCCCTCTCCCAAACTCTGGGAGAGGGCCTCTGGCATGGCGGGCGAGCGCATGCGGGTTTACTCTTCCCTGCGGGTCTACTTTTTCTTGCGGCGCTTGCGATAGCCCTCGGCAAAGGTGTAGAGGGGCAGCAGAAGCGACTCGGCCCGGGTCGTCAGACTCACGCGGGCGCTCCACAGCGCCGTGCGGACCTTGTCCACCGGCTCGGTCAGCCGCTCACGCACCGGCCAGTCGAGCACGGGGATGGCCGCCGGCTCCTGGGGCTCCCAGTGAAAGGCGGCCGCGGCCCAGGTCAGCCCGGCGCCAAAGCCGACAAAGACCAGGTGATCGCCCGACTTGACCCGGCCCTCTTCCACCGCCTCCACCAGCGCCAGCGGGATCGAGGCCGCCGAGGTGTTTCCGTAGCGGTCGATGTTGACCACGATCTTTTCCGGGGGCATCCGCAGCCGGCGGCGGGCCAGCTCGATGATGCGGTCGTTGGCCTGGTGGGGCACCACCAAGTCCACGTCGTCGGGCGTCAGGCCGGCTTTGGCGACGACGTTGGCCACCGAGTCGGCCATGACGCGGGTGGCGAACTTGAAGACGCGGCGGCCGTCCATGCGCAGGTAGTGGAGCCGCTGGTTGATCACCTCGTGGCTGGCCGGGTTGGCTCCCGCACAGCCGGGCAGGATGAGCGCGTCATAGTCCGAGCCGTCGGAGCCCAGCTCAAAACTGAGCAAGCCCGTGGGCTGGTCGCTGGCCTCCAGCACCACGGCTCCCGAGCCGTCACCAAAGAGGACGCAGGTGTTGCGGTCGGTCCAGTCTACGCCGATGGACAGATGCTCGGTGCCGAGGACCAACGCGTTGCGATAGGCGCCGGTCTGGATGAATTGGCTGGCCGTCACCAGGGCATAGACCCAGCCGGTGCAGCCGGCCACCAGACTGAAGGCGGCCGCCTTGCCGGCCCCCAGTTGGTCCTGGACCATGCTGGCCACGGCAGGCACAAAGTAGTCGGGCGACGAGGTGGCGACGACGATCAGGTCCAGGTCCGACGCCGAGAGGCGGGCCACCTCCAGGGCCCGCTGTGCCGCAGCCACCGACATGGTCGAGCAGGTCTCCCCCGGGGCGGCGATCCGTCGCTCGCGGATGCCGGTCCGGGTGCGGATCCATTCGTCGCTGGTGTCCACCATCTTTTCCAGGTCAAAGTTGGTCAAGACCCGTTCGGGCACGTACTTGCCCCAGCCCGTGATCCTCGCATACTTGGTCATACGCTCCGATACCTCCTTGTGAGAACTGATTGCCCTGCCAACCTTTGCAGGATCTGCTACTGGGATCGTAGGTCTCGATCCCCAAAATTCCAAAAAATCACGCCAAAAATTAGCCTTCCATCAGAACTGGAAGGCCGGCGTCTGCTGGGAAACGGTCAGCCGGTGGCGACGTGGGTGGCCCGTCCCTGCCGCTGGCGCCACAGAAAGGCGACGATGACGCCGACCACCGAGGCCACCGAGCCGATGGCCGCCCCGATGAGGATGCCCTTCCGGTGTTGTTCAAACAGGCTGGGCTCGGGCACCTCCTCCCGGCTCTGGGCTTCCAGGATCAGCTCGCCGTGGAGCCGTCGCCGAAAGTCGGGGTCCGGGGCGACCGGCACGAGGATGCCGTGGAGCTGCTCGGCCAGGTCCAGCAGGGCCTGGACCCGCTCGTGGCGGGCGCGCGCCGGCTGCGGCGGTCCATGGGATCGATTCAGTTGGTCGACGTGCTCTGCCAGAATTTCGATAATCTCTTTCTTTTTCATGGGTTGCTCCTCCCGGCGCCGTTGCCGAGTTGGCCCGAAGGCCCACTAAAGGCGGTAGGCGACCAGGCCCAGGGTCCCCGGGCCAAAGTGCACTACCAACGTAGTCGTCAGATTGCAAAGAAAGGTCTCCTGACAATTGAACAAGCCCCTGGCTTCTTCCAACAAGTCGCGTCCCTCCTCGGCTGCCTCGGCGTGGACGACCGCCAGGTTAACCGGCATCGAAACCCCCACCCGGTCGGCGACGATCTCGATCATCCGCTCCAACGCTTTGCTCTGGGTCCGGACCTTCTCGGTTACGTCGATCTCGCCATTCTCCAGGAGGACGAGGGGCTTGATGTTGAGCAGAGAGGCCAGGCTGCTCTGGAGCCGGCCCACGCGGCCGCTCATCTGCGCGAAACGCAGATCCTTAAGGACCAGGACGATGTTGACCCGGGGCCGTATGGTCATCAGGCGCGATAGGATCTCATCCACGCCCCTGCCGGCCTCGGCCATGCGGGCCGCTTCCACGGCCATAAAGCCCTGTCCCGCCGAGCCGCAGGCGCTGTCGAAGGGATGGACCCGCACCCGGTCGGCCACCATCTCTTTGGCCAGCTCGGCCGACTGGTAGGTGCCGCTCAGCTTGGCCGTGACGTGGATGGAGATGACGTCGGTTGCGCCCTCGTCGGCCAGGCGGTTGTAGTAAGTCTCGAACTGGCCCGCCGAAGGCTGCGACGTGGAGGGCAGGACGCCCAGCTCTTCGATCTTGCGAAAGAACGCCGGCCGGTCGATGGTCACGCCGTCCTCGTAGGTCTCGGTGCCAAACTGGATATTGATGGGCACCACGGCAATGTCGTGTTTTTTGTAGAGCTCGGCCGGCAGGTCACAGGCCGAATCGGTCGCAATTCTGATCATCCACCCATCCTCGTCTGTCGGTCTTGCCTATGATGAAACTCAGGAGAGCTTGTCTACCAGGTCTTGGCGCAGGGCCACCAACGTACGGTGATACAGGGACTTGATCGCCCCCTCGGTCCGGCCCATGATGTCGCCGATCTGGCGGTTGGGCAATCGCTCCACGAACTTGAGGATCAATAATTGCTGGCGATCCGCGGGCAAGTCGTGGAGGGCGTCCAACAGCATCTCACGCTGCTCACTCTTGGCCGTGTGCTGAAACGGGCCGTCTCCTCGCTGCTGGGCCACCGCTACCAGCCGGTCCAGCGAGATAATCTTGCGGCGGCTGCGGTCACGGTGCCAGTTCGCCACCAGGTTATGGGCGATCCGGTACAGCCACGAAGAAAAGGGCGCCCCTCGATCTTCGTAGCGCGGGATGTGCTTCAGAGCCTGGATAAAGACCTTGGCCGTGAGGTCTTCGGCGTCGTGCCGGTTGCTCGTGCGATAGTAGACATAGTTATAGATTTTGTCAACGTACTGCTCGTACAGGAGACCGAAGGCTTCCGGATCGGTTTTGGCCTGCTCGACCAGCGTTTTCTCGTCCAAAGAATCTTGCGCCAAGGTATCCTCTCTGGCGCCTGCCGGTCTCGTTCAATAGAACACCGGCAAGCGCGAATAGTTGCGCATCCGGGTAGTGGTGAAATGAGGATTGGCACCAGAGGGTCCCCTCCAGGGTCAACCACTTTTCCATCACCGCCCGCGTAAGTATAACAAAGACGGCAAGGATGGTCAACTGAAATGGAGCGGAACACAACAGAGGATTGCCCAATCCTCGGCCAGCGACCTTGCCACCTGGCCCCAGGTAGGGTATAATGGCAGCAACAAACGCGGAGCGGGCAACAACGATGGAGTTATTCGCAGACTTGGAGCTACAAGTCGCCGTCGCCAAGGTGGCCAAATACGCCGTCAGCGAGAGCGGCGACACCGTCGAGGTCATCGAGCGGCCCCACGGCGGGCTGTCGATGGTGCTCGTGGACGGCCAGCGCAGCGGCAAGTCGGCCAAGGCCATCAGTAACATCGTGACCCGCAAGGCCGTGTCGCTGCTGGCCGACGGGGTGCGTGATGGGGCCACAGCCCGCGCCGCCCACGACTATCTGCGCACCATGCGCGGCGGGCAGGTCTTGGCCACGCTCAACATCGTCTCGGTCGACCTGGGCACCCGGACCATCGTGATCTCGCGCAACAGCCACTGTCCCGTCATCGTCCTCCACGGCGAGGAGAACAGAGTGCAATTGTTAGACGCTCCGAGCCGGCCCATCGGCGTCCATCGCAGCACCCGCCCGGTCATCACCGAGCTGCCAATCCGGCCCGGGCTTCAGATCGTCGTCTTTACCGATGGCATCCTCTCGGCCGGGCAGCGCTACGGGCAGGACTTGGACGCCGTCGAATTCGTGCGCGAGCAGAGCGGCCGGTGCGACGGCCAGAACTGCGCCCGGATGCTGGCCGACGGGCTGCTGGGCCGGGCCGTGGAGCTGGACCAAGGCCGTCCCAGTGACGACATTAGCGTCGTCGTGTTTTCCGTCGTCGCCCAGGAACGGCCCGACGGCGTGCGGCGCATGTCGGTACGTTTTCCCATCTGAGCAGCCATGAAGCCCAAGCGTCTCGCCTGGAAGCGGTATCTGCTGGCCCAGTGGCGCGATGCCCGCGTCCTCTTTGGCCAGTTCTCTATCCCGCTGAGCCTATTCGTGACCTGTGTCTTGTTTGGCGGGCTGGTATTCGACCTGCTCTACACCCACGCCGAGGTCCAGGGCCTGAGCTACGTAGAATCGGTGTACGCCATCTTTGCGATGATCTTTTTCGGGGAGAGCATCCCCTTTCCCCAACAATGGTACTTGCAGGCCTTTTTCTTTGTCATGCCCATGATCGGCCTGGGGCTCATCGCCCAGGGCGTGATCAACTTTGGCGTCATGCTCTTCAACAAGTCGGCCAGAGAGGAGGAGTGGCAAGTGGCAATCGCGTCAACCTATCGAGACCACGTCGTCGTCGCCGGGGTCGGGCGCCTGGGCTTCCGCACGATCCAGCGGCTGCTCGATTTCGGCGAAGAGGTCGTCGCCATCGAGCTGGACCCCGAGAGCGAACACGTCCGCCAGGTGATGGACTGGAAGGTGCCCGTCATTTTTGGCAATGCGGCCCACCTGGAGGTCCAGAATCAGGCCGGAATCGGGCGGGCCAGCGCGCTGATCACGTGCACCCAGAATGACCTGACCAACCTGGAGATCGCCCTCCTGGCCCGCGAGGTCCAGCCCGAGATCCGCGTGGTGCTGCGCATGTTCGACCACGACATGGCCCAAAAGATCGCCCGGGGATTCGACATCCACACCGCGTTCAGCACCTCGGCCCTGTCGGCGCCGGCCTTTGCCGCAGCCGCCACCCGCTCGGACATCACCCACGCCTTCTATGTGAACGACGAGTTGCTCAACGTGAGTGAGATCAAGGTGGGCGCGGCCTCGGCGCTGGTGGGCCGGCAGGTGGGCGTGCTGGAGCGCGAGCTCGATTTCTCGGTGATCCTCCACTGCCGGGATGGCGAGATGGACCTCCATCCGAAGGCAGAAACCAGCCTGCAAGCCGGCGACCAGATCGTCGTGTTCGCCTCGTTGGACGTGCTGAACCGCCTGAGCCGTATGAACCGGCGCAAGTAGGGGTGCGGAGATGGCATCCCGGCCGTCCGCGCGCGTCAAGGTGGTAGGGCCTTGTGCCTCGGGCAAGAGCGTGCTGGTGGCCAGCCTCCGCCAACTGGGCTACGACGCTCGCTCGGCGGCGCAGGATCATTCCTTCGTGCCCGACATGTGGCGGCGCCTGAATCCGCCCGACGTGCTCATCTACCTGGACGTCACGCTGGCCGAAGCCCGGCGCCGGGGACGCAGCGGGTTCGGCTGGGACCAGACCTACCTGGACGAGCAACATCATCGACTGCGCCACGCCCGCGCCCACTGCGACCTGTACCTGCCCACCGATGGTCTGACCGAGGAAAAAGTCTTGCAAAAGGTAGACCAATTCCTCCAGACGAAAGGCTTGAGAGAATCCGGTGAAAGTCAAATGGGCGAGGGAATAGGCGAGATTTATGAACCGCGACACGGGGCGTAGCCAGGGGGGCATCGCCGCCACGTTGCTCTCCACCCTCTTTGCTGGCCTCGCCCCCATTTTCGGCAAACTGGCCTACCAGGCCGGTGTGGCACCAATGACCTTGGTCTTTTTGCGGACGGCCCTCGCTGCTGGCCTGCTGTGGCTCTTTTACGCCTTCTTCTGGCGGCGCTACGTCCAGATCGGCTGGCGAAACCTGATCGGCTGTGTCGGCATGGGCGTCGCCAACGGGATCGGCTCGCTGCTGTACTACAACGGGCTGGCCCGGGTCGACGCCTCGCTGGCCCACCTCCTCTACTCGATGTATCCCTTCTGGGTCTTTATCTTTCTCTCGGCGGCCGGCCACCCGGTCTCGCGGCTGGCCGTCGTCCGCCTGGGGTTGGCCCTGTTGAGCGTGTTTCTGCTCACCTGGCAGGGGACGGGTCTGCTCGACCCGTTGGGGGTCACGCTGATGTTGGGGGCTGGGGCGCTCTACGGCTGGCACCTGGTGTTGGGGCAATGGACCCTGGCCGACGTGGACTCGCGGGCGGTGACCTTGTACGGGCTGACGACGATGGCCCTCGTGGTTGGGGTGGCGCAGTTGACCCAGGGTCCGCCCGCCGAGTCGGTTTCGGCCTCTGGCTGGACGGCCATCCTTCTCCACGCCCTCTTTCCCACTGCCCTGGCCCGGCTCCTGGTCTTTGCCGGGTTGGGCCGCCTGGGGGGGATCCAGACCTCGCTGCTGGGCCTGGCCGAATTGCTGGTGGCCGTGATCGTGGCCTTTATCTTCTTTGACGAAAGCTTTACGATCCAGCAGTGGGCTGGCGCGGTGCTTTTTGTTGTGAGCGTTCTGCTGATCAGCCGCGACACCAGCTTGCAGATCGCCGACGAGGAGTCGTGGTGGTACAGCCTCTTTCCCGAAGAGAAAGCGTAAAACGTATTGCGTATTGCGTAATCGTTCGAATTTTACGCAATACGCTTTACGCATCACGCATCACTTCAGCGTTTCCAGGATCTCCTCCAGCAGATCGTCATCCAGAAACGAGCCCTTTTGCAGCAGCGTCTCGATCTGGCCGCTCAGGCGGCGGCGCTCGCTGCCCGTCAGCGTCTTGGCCGTGATGACGATGATGCGCGTGTCGGACAGGTCCGGGTCGGCGCGGAGGGTTTCCATCACCTCAAAGCCGTCGATGTCGGGCATCATCAGGTCGAGCAGCACCAGGTCGGGCCGATACTGGCGGACCAGCTCGATGCCCTCGCGCCCGCCCTCGGCTTCGACGACCTGGTACTCGCCCCGGGCCTGCAAGACCCGCCGCAACAGCCGCCGCGCATCGGGGTCGTCCTCGATGATGGCGATGCGCTGCACCCGCGTATCGAGACGGTCGATAGACGTCAGCAGCCCCTCCTCGGTGGCCTCGGCCCGCTCGGCCCCCGTGGCGTCGAGGCTCCGCGCCCAGGCGTCGCCCAGCAGGTGCTTTTCGACGGGGAAGGTGTGGCCCGAGCAGTTGACGACCACCACGTCGTCGGGCTTGACCAGGCCCGAGCTGACCATGTTGAACAGGCCGGCGAAAGCCAGCCCGGCGGCCGGCTCCATCGACAGGCCATCCATCTTGGCCATGACGTGCATCGCCCGAAAGGCCTCGTCGTCGCTGACGGCCTCAAAGCTCCCGCCGTGCTCCAGGATCACCCGGCGCAGGAATTTATAGGCCAACCCCGGGTAGCCGGTGGCGACCGTGGTGATGAGGGTCTGGGGGTTGGTGACCGGCTCTGCCTCTTCCAGCCCTTTCTCGAAGGAGTGGACCATTGGCGCGCAGCCGGCGGCCTGAACGCAGGCCAGCTTGGGCATGCGGTCCACGAAACCCATCTCGTAGAGCTCCTGGAAGCCCTTCCAGACGCCAACCGGCCCGAGACCGCCGCTCACGGCTTGCACGTACCAGTCGGGCGCTCGGAACCTGGGATATTGGGTATTGGATATTGGCTCCTGGGGCGAGTATCCAATGTCCAATATCAATCCCAACTGCTCGGCAATCTCAAAGCCGACCGTCTTCATGCTCTCCTTGGCTGCAAAGCTCTTGAGGCCCCGGTCCAGGTGCAGGCCCTTGCGCTCGGCAAAATCGGCGGCGACATTCTTCGTCTGGTCGTAGGTGCCGGTGACCTTGATGACCTCCGAGCCGTAGAGCGCCACCTCGCGCATCTTGTCGGCCGGCACGCTGCTGGTCACAAAGGCCCACAGCTTGATGCCGGCGTGGGCCGAGTAGGCCGAGTAAGAGATGGCCACGTTGCCGGTGGAGGCCACCACCGCCTCGGTGATGCCCTGCTCCTTCATGAACGAGATGGCGAGAGACGCCTGCCGGTCCTTGAACGAACCTGTGGGCCCCTGGCGCTCGTCCTTGACAAAGATATTCGGCCGCCCGAGCATCATCCCCAAATTGGTGGCACGGAGCAGCGGTGTGCCGCCCTCGCCCATGGTCAGGACGTTGGCTGGCTCGCGCAGGGGCAAGAGATCCCAGTAACGCCACATGGTAAAGGCGCGTTGGGCCAGGAGGTCCGGCAGGGCGTCTCGCAGGGTCTCATAGTCGTACCGGGCGTCGAGCCAGTCGCCGCCGCAGGCCGGGCAATTCAGCAAGGGGCGCCCCAACGGCTCCCGAAAATCACAATCTGCGCATTCGGTCCAGATCTGTTTCGCCATGAAAGGTCCAAACTCCCTCTATGCCACGCGCTCCAGCTTGCGCAGGGTGTCGAGCACCTCGTCTCGGGTCACTGGCTTGCGCAGGCAGGCGTCGGCCCCCAGGCGCAACCCCTGATCCAGCCCCTCCACGATGCTGCACAGGATGACGGGGATGTTTTTGGTGTTCGGGTCCTGTTTCAGCGCCCGGAGCACCTGCCAGCCGTCCATGTTGGGCATCACCACGTCGAGGGTGATGGCCGCCAGGTCGGGCGCCAGGCGCCGCGCCGTATCCAGGGCGTGGGGCGACTGCATCACGCCGATGACCTGGTAGCCCTCGTTCTCCACGTATCGTTTCAAGAGCGAGATGACCCCGGCGTCGTCGTCCACGGCCAGGATCGCCTTTTTGTGGGGATCGAGCTCGATGCCGGTTTCGCGCTCTTCCCGCTCGCGCATGACCTGATAGATGGGTAGCGTGAAGGAGAAGGTAGACCCCTCGCCGGGCGCGCTCTCGACCCAGATCTCGCCGCCCATTAGCTCCACAAAGCTGCGGCTGATGGCCAGACCCAGGCCCGTGCCCTGAGCGCGACGCGTCGTCGAGCCGTCCACCTGCTGGAAGGCGATAAAGAGCCGCTCCTGCGCCTCCGGCTCGATGCCGACGCCGCTATCCTCGACGCTGATCGTCACGTGCTCGTCGCCGACCTCGGCCCGCAGGGTGATGTGGCCCTCGTTGGTGAACTTGGCCGCGTTGGACATCAGGTTGAGGAGCACCTGGCGCACCCGCTGCGAGTCGGCCCAGACCGTGGGCAGGTCTTTGGGGATCTCGGTGCGCAGTTCGATGGGCTCGTCCTTGACCAAGGCTCGGGTCGTAGAGAGCACCCCCCTAAAGGTGCTATCCAGGTCCAGTTCTGCGAAGGAGAGGTCCATCTTGCCGGCCTCGATCTTGGACATGTCGAGGATGCTGTTGATCAGGCCCAGGAGGTGCTGCCCGCTGTTATAGATCGAGTTCAGGTCGGCCTCCTGGAGGTCGGTGAGTGGCCCGTCGATGCCCTTGAGCATGACGCGCGAGAAGCCGATGATGGAGTTGAGCGGCGTACGCAGTTCGTGGGACATGTTGGCCAGGAACTGGGTCTTCAGGCGGTCGATCTCGCGCAGCTCCTCGGCGGTTTCGACCAGGCGCTCGTAGGCCCGGGCGTTCTGGATGGCGATAGAGGCCTGGGTGGCGATGGTCGTCAGCAGCTCCAGCTCGGCCTCGCTGTAGGCGTTCGGCTCGGCGCTCTGCACCGAGAGCACGCCCAGCACCTCGCCGCGGGCCATCAAAGGCACGCCCAAGAAGGAGCGGGTATGCTCCTCGCCAATGACGATGTTGAGTTGGGCGTCTTCTTCAGCCTCGGAATCGGTGTCGGGAATGTAGTGGGGTTCGCGGGTCTCGATGATGTGGCCGGTGAGACCGGGCTGCTCCCGAACGTTGCGCGGCTCAACGTCTACTGCTTGGTTCCCTTCGACGAACAAGGGGAACTCGACCAGGCCGCTCGACTCGTCGTAGAGGGCCACGTAAAAGGTGCGCATGTGCAGGATGGCCCGGATGCGCTCGTAGAGGGCGTTGAGCACCTCGTTGAGATCCAGGGCCGAGGTGATGGCCAGGCCGATGCGGTTCAACGTCGCCAACTGCTCGGCGCGGCGGCTCGTCTCCTCGACGAGCTGGGTATTTTCGATGGCGATGGACGCCTGGGCCGCAAAGGCCGCTAACTGGTCGGCGTGCTCCTCCTGGAAAAAGCCGGCCGTGGCGCTGTCCACGTTCAAGAGGCCCACCAACTCGCCCCGGGCGATGATGGGCGCGCCGACGTAGGAGCGTAGCCAGCCCAACTCCGGCAGGACGGACCAGCCGGGATAGCCGACCGTGTCGGAAATCACCACCGGCCGGCCGGTCTCTTTCATCTGGCGGATCGTCACCATCTGGTCGATGGGCAGGCGCAGGTCGTGCAAGAGCTCCTGGGCGCCAAAGCGTTCGTAGCCCATGCTGTTCACGACCTGGACTTGGTCGCCCTCCACCAGCATCAGGTTGCGCGCGTCGCTGGGGATAACCCGGGCGATCTGGTCCAGGATGGTCTGCATCAGTTGGTCAAATTCAAGCGTGCTGCTGAGCACGATGGCCGCCTCGCGCAGCGCCTCGGCCGCCTGCCGCTGCTGCTGCTCGGCTTCCAGCAGGCGGGCGTTTTCGAGGGCCAGGGCCACCTGGTCGCTGATGGCCCGCACCAGGGCTACCTCGTCGTCGGTCCACTGGCGGGGGGCATCGGCCTCCTGGAGGTCGAGCACGCCGATGACCTCGTCGCGCAGTTTGATGGGCGCGGCCAGCGCCGCCCGCGCCGTGCCATCGCCGTGCCCATTGTCCCCGTCCAATTCGGCCAGGTCCGAGAGAGCCACGACGTCCCGCTGGCTCAAGGCCAATTCCATTTCAGGCGGCACCAGGTCCGCCAGAGGGGGCAGCCCTGCCCTTCTGTATTCGTAGACCAGGTCCTGCTCCCGCTCGGTCACGCCGGTCCATTCGCGGGTCACGTACTGGCGGTGGAGCTTTTGCACTTCCTCCAAAGCTCGTTGGGTCTGCTCAAAGAGACGGGCATTCTCGATGGCGACGGCCACCTGGTCGGCCAGGTTGCTCAAGATCAGCACGTCTTCCTCGTCGTAGGCGGCCGCCTCCCGGCTCTGCACGTCGAGGGCGCCGATGACCCGGTCGCCGACCATCAGCGGCAGGGCCATCTCGGAGCGGGTCTCGGGCAGGTCGGGATTGTCAAAGTAAACCGCGTCCTCGCCCACGTCGAGGGCGATGCGGGGCTCACCCGAGCCGGTAACGCTGCCGACGATGCCCACCTGGCCGACCTGGAGCCTGTGGCCCCGCTCCAGCATCCGCCGGCCGCCCCGGCTGTTGGCCGCGTGGAGGACGGCGTACTCGCCCTGGTCGTCCACCAAAAAGATGCCTACGTGGTACCAGCCAAAGCGCTCGCTGATGAGCCGGGTCACGTCGGTGAGCAGCTCGTCCAGGTCGCGGACCGAGGCGATGGCGTGGGCCACCTCCCCGCTGGCCTGAAGCTGCACTGCGCGCCGGCGCATCTGTTCGGTGGTCTCGGCCAGCTCGCGCGTGCGTGCCTCCACCCGGCCCTCCAGCTCCTGCGTCCAGCGCTCCAATTCGGCCCGCGAAGTCCGCAAGTTCTGGGCCATCTGGTTGAACGATTCGGCCAGGTCCTGGATCTCGTCGCCGGTTCGGACCTCGACGACGTGGTCGAGGCGGCCGGCGCTGAACTCGCGGACGCCCTCCTGAAGGGCCAGCAGCGGGCGGACGATGCGCCGGGGGATGACCAGCCCCAGGCTGCCGGCCACCAGCGCCCCGACCACCACCAGCAGGCCCAAGAGATAGATCTGATTTCGGACGTCGGCCAGAGCCTCGTCGGTGGGCAATTCGACGATGAGGTCCCAGGCCGTGTCCGGCAGGGGCGCCGCCGCGCCGATGACGCGCTCGCCCTCCAGGCCCTGATATTGAGGATCGAGGTCGGCCCGGCCGGCCATCAACTGCCGCACGATGGGCACGTCTTCCAGGGTCTGTGCCTCGAAACGGAAGTAGCGGGAGAGGTCCGAGTGGGCAATGAGCTGGCCGGTGTCGCGGTTGACCAAATAGGCATAACCCGTCCGCCCCACTTCGACGTCGGCCATGGCGTCCCACATGCCCTTGACGTTCACACTGGCTTGCAGGACGCCAGAGATCCCGCCCCCGCGCACCGGCACAGCCATGACGATGACGGGCAGCGAGCTGTAGGGCGAGATTTTGATCTGGTCGGCCACGTACATCTGGCCCTGAACGGCCTGTTGGAATGCAGGCGAATCTGCTTGAGCGCCGAGCTCCTCGGGCAAGAAGGTGTGATAACGCGAGACCCGAGAGACCTCGTTGCCGTTTTCATCCAGCAAGACCAACTCTTCAAAGAGGCCCTCGTAACTGCTGAGAATAGAGCGCAACTCTTGCTCTTGCACCTCCAGGCTGCGCAGAAGGAGCGATTTGAAGGTGCCGATCCGGCCATGGAGGGTCAAGGTGTTCTGGGCCTGCGTCAAGTAGCCGGCCGTGACCAGGGCGGCCTCACCGGCCGTCTTTTGCTGGCGGGCCACCACCTGTCTGACTTGGGCATTGTAGCTGACCGCCGTGAGCACCAGGCCGACCACCAGCAGCAGCGCGCCTGCAATCGAGGCAAAGGCCCACGTCAGCCGCCGGGCTAGGCTGCCCCTTTTGGGTCGCTTCATGTCACTTTCCCCCATACCCTACTCCTCGCCCCAGCCGGGCATCGGCCACACCAGGTCTTGGCTGGCCAGATCCCAGGGCCAGACCGTGTAGTACGCCTGATCCTGGATCTGCACAATGATGCCCCGGGCCAGGGTGTTCTGCCCCGTATCTGGATCAAAGCGCACGCCGTCCCAGGGCATGATCAGTTGCTCCGCCGGGATGTCAGTTCCCAACAGGGATTCGCGGATGGCGGCGGGCTCGGTGCTGCCCGCCCGATTGATGGCCTCGGCCAGGACGATGAGGCCCGTAAAGGCCCGCGCCGAGTTCCCGGTCAAGTTGGCGCCATATTTCTGCCGGTAGAGGTCATTGACCTCGGCGATCAAGGGCTTGGCTTCGCCCAGGTCCAGGGCCCACACCTCGCGACTCAAGACATAGTTGGCGTCATCCCCCAGCGTCTCGACGAAAGCCGGGCTGATAAAGCCCGCGTTCATAGCCAGGATGGCCTGGGGCCGATAGCCCATCGCTTTGTAGGTCTGCATGAACAGGATGGCGTCGTTGGCGTAGGACGTCTGCATCAACACCGGCGGATCGCCGGTCATGATCTCGGCCACCTCGTCGGCGACGTCGGTCGCCTGGGTCGAGTAGGCCACCTCGGCGGCCACGCGCAAGCCCGCCTGCTGGGCCAGTTCTACCTCCAATTGGCCCACCCCCGTGCCGAATAAACTGTTCTCGTAGACGATAGCCACCGAATCGGGGCTGATCCCTCGCTCCACCTCCAGGTCCGCGAGAAAGTCAAAAAAGTTGCGGACGAATATTCCATCGCCCCCGGTGGTGCGAAAGAACCATTGGAAGCCGCGCTCGGTGAGAATGGGCGATGTAGATTCCGGATTCAAAAAAGGCACGCCCGCCGCCTCGGCCGCCTGGCTGGCTTGTGAGGTCACGCTGCTGTTGTAGGAACCCAGGAGCGCAATCACGCCCTCCTCTTCCAAGAGACGGCGCGCCTCAGCCGCTCCCCGATCGGGATCGCCTTCGTGGTCGGCAAAGACAACCTGGACCTCGGCTCCTGCCAGTCCCTTCAGGCCGGCCGACCGGGCCAGCGGCAGGTCCAGGTCATACTCGTTGTTGATGATTTCAGCGGCCAGCTCGATGCCCTGCCGGATGTCGGCCCCGGTTTCAGTCAGATTCCCACTGAGCGGATAGACGGCCCCGATGCGCACCGTATCCGGCGCCGTCTGCCCCAGATCACAAGCGCCGAGGGTGGGCAAGAGAGCCAGCAGGCTGAGGCCCACCAACCCGATCCGCATCAACGAATGGAGAGAATGTCGCGTTTCCTTCGAGTTGAACACCTTTTACTCCCTTCCTCCCTGTCGCTTCGATTCAAAGTCCTCGGTGCCAATGCGGATCAACGCCCGCGACGTGCCGAGGGCCTGGCCCAATTCGGTGGCCGCCGTCTCCAAGATGTCGCGCATGTCGGTCGAGGCGCGGATCTTGGCCGTGATCTCGCCGATGAGGCGCTCGCGCTCGGCGCGGCGCTGGGTGTCGGAAAAGAGCCGGGCCGTCTCCAGGGTCTGGCCGAGCTGGTCGCCGACCGCTTCGAGCAGGGCCTGATCTTCCTCGGTCCAGCGACGGTTACCCGCCGGCACCTCTACCCCCAGGACGCCAATGGTTTGACCGCGCACCCGGATGGGAATGGCCAGGCCGGCGCGCTCGCCATCGCCATCGTCGCTGTTGCTCACGGCAGATCGGCCCTCCTGGACGGCCCGTTCGATCTCTGGCCGCCACAGCTCCGCGTCTGCCGACCAACCCTGCGCTTCTTCGAGCCGGGACCGGTCGTAGAGAAAGCTGCTCCGGTCCAGCATCTCGCGTTGGCGCAGATGGTCTTGCCAGGCGCGTTGCAGGTAGTTCCGGTGGGTGGCTTCCACCTCGGCCAGGGCCGTGCGGGTCTGTTCCAGCAAGCGGACGTTGTCCAGGGCGATGGCCGTCTGGTTCGCCAGGGCCACGAGCACCGCCTGGCTGCGCTCGTCGTAAGCGTGGGGCACCTTGTAGTTCAAGGCTACGATGGTCCCCACCACCCGGTCGCCGAGCATCATGGGCACGCCCAGCCAGGACTGGGAGATTCTGTCCTCCTGGAGCGGGATTTCGGCGATATCCAGTTCCTGGATGCGCTCCAGCGGCCGGTCAGGCAGGAGCAGGGGACGCTTGGTTTCGATCAGATAGTCGGTCAATCCGCCGCGACCCCCAGGGCGCAGGGTGCCCGGCCGGTCCATCTGGCCCTCGATGACTTGCAGGGCCAGGTGCAGCTCGTCCTGCTCTGAATCGTAGAACGTAAAATAGCAGCTATCCGTGTCCAGGAGGCGGGTGACCCCGTGGTATGCCTCGACCCAAACGCCAGCCACGTCTTGGCTGGCGATGAGCGCCTGGCCGATCTCGTTGAGGATGGCCTGCTCTTCGGCGCGGCGGCGCGTCTCCTCAAAGAGCCTGACGTTTTCCAGGGCCGCCGACGCCTGGTTGGTCATGGCCATCATCAGGTCCACGTCTCGGCTGGTAAAATCCGGGTCGTCCAGGCGATTGATGGCCGTCAGGGTACCCAAGGTCCGCCCCCGGTATTGCATGGGCACGACGATGATGGAGCCGCTGCCCTGCTTGGCCCGTCGCTTCTGCGCCTCGGCGTCCTCGCGCTCGTCAGGTGCCCCCTTGGGCGAAAGGGCCGGCTTTTGCTCCCGCAGAACCCAGCCGGTGAGCCCCTCCCAGAGTTCATCGTAGGCGACCTCGTTGATCTTGTCGGCCTCGGGACCCCCTTTGACAAGGTGGATCACCCGTTCCGCATCAAAGTCCAAGGTGTACAAGGCGACCCGGTCGGCCGGTAGGGCTTTGGCGACGCTGTCCACGATGGCCTGGAGGGTATCGGGCAAGCTTTCGAACGCCGACACAGAGCGCGCCACGCGATAGAGGGCCTCGGTCTCGTCCAGGGCCGCCTGGGTCTCTTCGAGCAGCCGTTGGTTCTCCAGGGCAATGCCGAGCTGATCGGCCACGGCCCGCACCAGGTTGATCTCGCGCTCGCTAAACTCGTGGATCTCGTCCACCGAGTCGGCGCCGAGCAGGCCGATCGCCTCGCCCCGCACGATGATGGGCACCAGCAACAGGGAACGATAGCCCAGTTGCTCGACCAGGTCGGGGGTCGAGGCGGTGAGTGGATCGTCCAGGGCGTCGCGGATGACGACCGGCTCTTGGTTCTCGAGCGCTCGCAGCGTCGGCGGGTTGTCCGCAACCGGCAGGCGCATACCGGCCTCGACCAATTGGCCCTCTTGGACCAGGGCGTGCAGCGTGGCCTGGTCGCCATCCCTGTCCACGGTCATGACCCCACCCTGGGGCAGACCCAAAACCTGCAGATACTCGGTCAGGACCAACTCGAACATCTCCTGCTGAGTTTCGGCCCGGGCCAGACCCTGGGCCACCCGGAAGAGCATGGCCGTCTCCTCTAGGGCCTTCTGGGTCTCTTCAAAGAGGCGGGCATTTTGGATGGCGACGGCCGCCTGGCTGGCGATGGCCGTCATCAGCTCGCGGTCGTGCTCGTCGTAGAGGTCGGCGACGGTAAAGCTCTGGACGGCCATCACCCCCAGCACCTCGTCGCCGATCAGCAGCGGGACGCCCAGCCAGGATGCGGCGGTCTCGCCGACCTGTTCGATGCCGTGCTCTCGCAGCCAGGCCGACACGTCGTCTCGAATGAGCACGCTCTCGCGAGTGCGGAAGATATAACCCGTGAGCCCCTCGTCGGGCGACATGGACACGATCTCTTTCTCAAGCACCGACTCGCTGACGTTCAACGGAAAGGTGATGGTCTCTGTCTTGGGGTCGTACAGGCCGACGAAGCAATTGGTGGCGTCCAACAGGCGGGAGATGCCCCGATAGATCTGGTCCAGCACTTGATCCACGTCGAGTTGGGCGGCCAGCGCCCGGGCCAGCTCGTTCAAGACGGCCAGCTCTTCGGCCCGGGCCTGCGTCTCGGCAAAAAGGCGCTGGTTCTCGACGTAACCGCCGATCCGCCGGGCAATGTCGCCCAGCAGGGCGCTCTCCTCGTCCAGGAAATCGTGAGGCTCGGTGTAGGCGATGTGGATGCGGCCCACCGGCTGTCCACCCACGTACAGGCTCTGCACCATCTGCTTTGGCAGCTCCCGGGCCTCGGCGGCGCCATAGAGGCGGCCCTCGAGCTCGATGGCGACGCGGCACAGGTCGGGATGTTGCATCGCCGCCGGGATGCGACCGACGATCCAGTCCAACAGTTCCGGGACCGGTGGCGTTTCGTCGATCTTGCGGCCGATGTCGTTGAGACAGTCTAGCTCGTTGACGCGCATGCTCAACAGGCCGCGGGCCTGCTGCTCCTCGTCAAAGAGTCGCTGGCTCTCCAGCGCCCAACCCATCTGCTCGACGATGGCCTGCACGGTATCGATCTCTTCCTGGTCCCAGCCCGCCGCCTCCTCGCGGCTGAAGCCGATCACGCCGATGACCTCGTCGTAGAGCTTGATGGGTATCGCCAGCGCCGCTTCTACATCGCCGTCTGGCCCGGCCACCGGCCTGGCCTCTTCCACGGCCGCACCCATCGGCGGCAGCCAGGCCTCCCCCGTCGGCCCCTCGTCGCCGTCAGCCCGATAGTAGCCGGAGGCGGTCTCTTCAGCGGCATACTCGCGCCACTCTTCGCGCAGGTGGCGACGCTGGACGGCCAGCACCTCTTGAAGGGCTGCTTCCAACTGTTGCCGGCTGGTCTCGATCTCGGCCCTGGCCCGCTCCTGTCCGGCCAGCATCTCGCGCAGGTCGTCGATCATCATCTCCACGCCGATGGCCAGCTCGGAGAGGACCTCGATGCCCTCCGGGACGTCGACCTCGATGTCCAGGTTGCCGATGGCCACCGACTGGACGGCGTCCAGCAAAGCCCGGCTCTGCTCTTTCACCAGGTCGGCCCGCACCTGCTCGGCCATCATGGCCCGCAGGTCGTCGACCATGATCTCGATGCCGACGGCCAAGTCAGCGAGGATGTCGATCCCTTCCGGGATTTCGACTTTGGTCTCCAGGTCGCCCAGGGCTACCGACTGCATCGCCTCCAAGAGCGCCTGGCTCTGCTGCTCCACCAGCCTTTTGTATTCTTTGAAGGAAAGCTCACTCATGCTAACCTCTCACCTGGACCTATTTCGTCGCTCAGTCGCTGCCCCTCAACCAGACCAAAGCATCTTCCGCCGAATCAAAGAGGCGCATGTCTTTCTTGCCGGTGGCCTTGATGACAAAACTGGTGAGCACCCGCATGTAGCGGTTGGCGCCCACGATGGCCGTCTTGCCGGCCTGGGGATCGGGCGCCCGGAACCACTCGGTCATGGCCCGGCGGGCAGCCGCAGAGCCTTTTCCTGCCTCAGACACGTCTACTAAAAAGTGGATCTTGTCCACGTCCTGGGCTGTGTCTCGCATCTCTTCGTAGGCCCGGGAATAGCCCGCCATGTCTTCAGCCTCGATGTGTCCGGTAAAGGCCACGCGCAGAATCCCGCCGTCAAGAATCTCTACTTCGTATGCCATGCTTTCTCTTCCTCCTCTGTCTGACTGACAGATCCATTTCGGACACCGATTCCACGGATTTCACGGATAAAAAGACACGGAAGTCGCATCAAACCGTTTCATTCCCTGCCCTAGAAGGGGGGCCATCGCCCTCGCCCAGCAATTGCTCCCGCGTGCCCAGCCGGACGACGGTCTTGGAAGCGCCCAACATGTCGCCCAGATCTCGCACCGCAATACGCATGATGGCTTCCCGGTCCACGCCGCGCCGCACCCGGTCGGTGATGGTCCGGGCCAGGCGCTCTCGCTCGGCACGCCTCTGCACCTCTTGGAGCAGGCGCCGATTTTCTACGTAGCCACTCACGCGCCGGGCGACGTCGCCCAGCAGGGCACTCTCCTCGTCGAGGAATTCTCGCGCCTCGGTGTAGGCGATGCACACCTTGCCCGTCGCTTCCCCGCCGACGTGCAGCCCCTGGACCATCTGGTAGGGGGAGGAGAGGGCGGAGGCATCGCCATAGATCCTGCCCTCGAAGTCGATGGCGACCAGGCACAGCTCGGGATACTGCATGGCCTGCGGCAACCGCTTCCCCAGCCACTGGAGAAAGTCAGAGACCGATGGCGTCTCGTCAATGACCCGGCCAATGTCGTTGAGGCAGTCCAGTTCGTTGACGCGCAGGCCCAATAGCTGGCGGGCCCGCTGCTCCTCGTCAAACAGGCGGGCGCTCTCCAGCGCCTGGGCCACCTGCTCAGAGATCGCCTCCAGGAGGTCAAGTTCTTCGTCCGAGAGGGGGTGCTCTGGATCGCCCTGGACCCCGAGTGCCCCAAAGACCTCACCCCGCACCGCGAGCGGTGCTACGACGACCGGCGTGCTCTCCGGACGCGGCGAAACAGACGCCCCTTCTTCCAGGTCCGCGCCGGGCACCCAGGGATCGTCCTGCCGGACCACGTCCCGCTGGTCAAAGAGGTACCCCGTTGCCCGCTCCTCGCGCTGGAAGGACGCCCACCCTTCGCGGCTCACGGCCCGATAGAGGCGCTCCAACTCGTGCAGGCTCTCTTCCATCTCTTGCTGCAAGCGCGTAGACTCGATGGCGATGGCGATCTGGCCGCACAGTCCTTCCAGGAGGATCTGGTCGTCTTCGGTGAGTGCGCCGGCCCGCTCGCTCTGCACGTCGAGAATGCCCAGCACCTGGTCGCGCCACTTGATGGGCACGGCCAGCTCGCCCCGGGTCTCGGGCAGGTGGGGGTTGGGCACCCAGTCCGGGTCCTGTCGCACGTCGGTCGCCAACATGGGCTGGCCGGTGGCCGCTGCCGTGCCGACCACGCCGCGGCCCATCGTCAATTGGTGTCCTTCCTCCTGCAGCGCCTGCCCCGCCTGGCCATAGCCGGCCACCAAGGCCACGGCGTCCACCGCCGGCTCGTAGCGGAAGAGCTGGGCGTGATAGTAGCCAAAGCGCTCTTTGATGAGCGTCACCACCCGATCAAAGAGTTCGCCCAGGGCCGGGGCGGCGGCGATCTCTTGGGCGATCTCGGTCGAGGTCCGCATCTGCTGCCCCCGGCGCCTCAAGAGATCTCGGATCTGCTCCTCCAACTGCTTGCGCTCGGTGATGTCGGTGGACACCCCCAGAACGTGCCGGGCGACGCCATCCTCGTCGACCAGGGGTCGCTTGATGGCCTGAACCCAGCGGAGGTTCCCTTCGGCGTCGGTCAGGGGCCGGTCTGGGATAACCCGTTCCTCCAGAGAATCCATGACGGCCAGATCGTCCAGGTGGAACTGCTGGGCCTGGTCTGGATCGGTAAAATCGACGTCGCTCTTGCCGATAATGTCCTCAGGGGTCGTGCCATAGACCTCGGCGAGGGCTTGGTTGGCCAGCACAAAGCGGCTTTCCTTGTCCTTGACAAAAATCAGGTTCGGATTGAGGTCCAAGACCTGCCGGAGGAACGCCTGCTGCTCTCGCAGTTCTTCGAGGGCGGCCTCCCTTTGCGCTTCTGCTTGTCTGCGTTCCGTGACGTCCAGCAATTGGGCCAGGGTCCGCACTCTGCCCTTCGCATCCCGGATGGCCGTAGAGCTGATCTCGACCCGCCGCTTCTCGCCGTCTTTGCGCACCACGTTAAACTCGTAGCGCGAAGGAACGTCTTCGCCTCGCTGGCGGCGCACGTAGCGATCGGCAACCAGGGCTTTGCTCTCGTCGTCGAGAAACTTCATAAAGCTCTCGCCGATCACGTCCTCACGGGGATAGCCGACAATGCGCAACAACTCGTCGTTGGTATAGATAAACTTGTAGGTGTCGTCCACGATGAAAATGCCGGCCTGGGCGTTCTGGACCACCGAGCGGAACAACGCCTCACTCTCCCGCAGCGCCTCTTCCGCCCGCCTGCGCTCGGTCAGGTCGGTGGTGAACACTAGCCGGCCCACGATTTCGTCCCCTTCGCGGAGGAGGGCGTAGCGGTTGCGGAGGTAGCACCGGGAGCCATCAGGCCGGACCGCCCAGAACTCGATCTCTTCGAGGGGCTGTCCCTTTTGGCGGACCTCGTGGATGATCTGTGTTAGCCGTTCTTTTTCCTCTGGGGCGGCGAAATCGAGGCTGTTCATGTGCACGAGCTGGTCGCGAGGATACCCGACGATCTCGCAGAGCCGGTTGTTGACATAAACGACCTGGCCGGCCTCGATGATGGTCACCCCATCCCGGCTGGTCTCGGCCATGCGACGGAATCGGTCTCGAGCTGCCTGGGATTGGTCTATTGCCAGGCTCGAAAGCGAAGCTTGCGTCTGGAGCATGGCCTGCCAGAAAAAGTTGCCCTCCTCGACGGTAGAGAGCAGCGGTCCAACGATCTCGCCCATCAGGGCCACGGCTCGCTGTACGGTCTCGATCTCAAAGCCCTGGGTCGCCCGCTCGACCGCCACCGCCTCTATGAACTCGACGAACCGGCGCGGATCTTGGGCTTCCAGCGCCGCAGCGACCCTCTTCAGGGCGCCTCGAATGGCCCTTTGCCTCGTCTCGGCGGGCATTGCGGCGTATCTCGGAATCTCGACCAGTCGCCGGTCGTATTCCCCAACGAGTGCGTCTAGGTTGTCCTGAATCTCTGCTGCGAGTCGGTCCATCCTACTCGCCTCCCTCGATAGCTTGGTCCTGGGTCTGGGCGGTCGCCTCACTGCTGCCGGAGCCGTTGCCCCCATCCGCTGCTCCGCTGGAGGTCCGCTCTCGCTGCCCGGGCTCGCCGATTTGGATAAACGCCGGCCGTCCCAGGGCTGTGCCCACCTCCCGCACGGCCGCCCGCATGATGGTATCTGGGTCGATGGAACCGCGGACCCGAGCCGTGATCTCGCGCAAGATCTGCTCGCGGCGGGCGTGAGCCTGGACTTCCTCGAACAGGCGCGCATTTTCCAAAGCCACCCCAGCCTGGTTGGCCAGTGTCATGGCCAGATCGAGTTCTGTTGGGCTGAACCGGCGTTCCTCCTCCCGCGTCTCCAGCTCGATGATGCCGATGGCCTCGCCCTTGACGATCATGGGGATGACGGCCAAGGTTCGAGTTCCATATTTGCGCATGTAGGCCGCTTCGGCCGGGTCCGCGTCTGGATCGCTGAGCTGTACCACAAAGGATTGGCGCTCGGCCATAGCGCGAGCGGTCGCCGGATACTCAGAGAGGTGAAAGGCTTCTTGCGCTGCGTCCCGATGCCAAAGTTCACCGTCGTCCACGTACAGATCGACGATGACGCGCATCATGTCTTTTTGCTGGGGGTCCGGCAGTGAGACAGAAGCCTCCCGGACCCCCATCACCTCAACGAACTGATGGACAATGACGTCTGCGATCTCTTCCGGCTGCAACGGGGCACTGGCCAACGTCTGGCTGACGCTGGAGAGCATGGTCAGCTCCTCCAGACGCCGCTGCGTCTCTTCAAAGAGGCGGGCATTCTGGATGACGGCTGCGGCCTGGGCAGCCAAGAGTTCGCCCAAGCCTTTGTCAGCGTCTGTATAGGGATGGTCTGCTTCACTCCGGGTCACGACCAGGGCGCCGACGATCTCTGTCTGCCAGATCATGGGCACCGCCATGCCCGAAACAAAGGGGGCATCCTCAAAGGTGGCCGATTGGCGGTTCCAGGTCGGGTAGTGATCCACCACCTGGATCTGGCCCTCGGCAAACGCCCGCCCGGTCAACCCTTCCCCGGATTTGAGCCGCCGTCCGGTGAAATCGACGTCGCCCACCTGGTAGGTGAGGACCAGTTCTAGCTCCTGGTCTTCCTCGCGCCAGAGCCACACCCCGCCCCCGTCGCTTTCGAGCTGGTCCATCACCCGCTCGGTGATGGTCTCCAAGACCCTACCGAGGTCCTGCTGCTTCTGGGTCAGTTCCAGCGAGACCTGGTGCAGGATCTCAAACTCTGCGGCCCGGCGGCGGGTCTCTTCGATCAGCCGCAGGCTATCGAGGGCGCTGGCCACCTGGGCGGCGATGGTGGAAAAGAGCGACAGATCTTGTTCGTCGTAGACGTTTTCGCGCTCGTAGCTCTGGATGGCCATCACGCCGACCACCTCGTCGGCCGCAATCAGGGGCACGCCCATCCACGATTTGGCCGGCTCGCCCAACACGGCGATCCCCTCTGCATTGTGAAAGTCGGCAGAAGCCTTTCGGTTGCGCAGCAAGAGGGGGCGCCGGTTGCGGATGATGTGCCCCGTCAACCCGGCTCCCAGCTTGTGGGTCGCCGGCGGCAGGCGCTCGCCGTGTTCGATGTCCAGGAGCAGGGTCCACTCGTCGCTGCCCTCGGCGTAAGAGGCCACGTAAAAGTTTGTCGTGTCAGAGAGGCGACTCACCCGCTCGTGGACCGTCTCCAGCAGATCCTCCAGCCCCGGCGCGGAGGCGGCCGCCCGGCCGATCTCGCTGACGATGGCCCACTCGGTGACGCGCCGCTGGCGCTCCTGGAGGAGGCGGGCGTTTTCGACGGCGTTGGCCAGTTGGTCGGCCATCGTCTGGAGGATGGTGACGTCCTCCTGGCTGAAGGCGTTTGGCGCGGTCGATTGGATCGTCATCGCGCCGATGACGTGTCCCCGGCTGACGAGGGGCAGGGCCATCTCTGAGCGGGTATCGGGCAGGAGCGGGTTGTCAAAGCGCACGGCCTCTTGGCCCACGTCGAGGGCAATCCGCGCCTGGCGATGGGCCACGCACCAGCCGACCATCGAGTCGTCGCCCACCCGGAGCCGGTGGCCGTCTGCCACCATCTGCCGGCCCGCATCCCCGGTGCCGGCCTGGAGCACGGCCCAGTCCATCGCCTCGTCCACCAAAAAGATGCCCACGTAGTAAAATCCGAACTCGTCGCGGACAAGATCGACCGCCTGGGGCAAAAGCTCGCCCAGGTCCAGGACGGAAGAAGCCACGCTGGAAATCTGCGAAGCCGTGCGCAGGTAGAGGGCGTGTCGCTGTAGCTTTGCCAGAGAGTCGGGGCTTTCTGGCGCCACGTCCTCCTCGTCCAGGACTTTTTCCACGGGCAGCTCGGAGAAAAGGCCCGCCAACAGATCTTTCAGTTCGTCGTCAGCCATGGTTGCTCTCGCTCATTTCAGTTTCCTGCCTCTGGAGCAGCCGCGTGACCTCGGGGCTCCGCAGCTCCCGGGCCAGGGCCCGGTACTGCTCGGCGCCCCGGGATTCGGCGGCATAGACGGTGATGGGCCGGCCATAAGCCGGGCTCTCTCGCAGCTTGGTATCGATCTGGATGATGGTTTCGAACAAGAGCCGGTCCGTTCCATTCCGCATCTGCTCCAGGATCATGCGACTGATCTTGTTCCGCATGTCGTACATCGTCACCAGCACCCGGTAGTCGAGGTTGGGATTGTACTCCTCGCGCAGCTGGCGCGCCAGCCGGATCATCCGCCCCAGCGAGTGCGCGGCGTAGAGCTCGCACTGGACGGGGATGATGACCAGGTCGGCCGCCGTCAGGGCGCTGAGGGTCAGCGGCGCCAGCGACGGCGGACAATCGAGCAGCACGTACCGGTAAAGCCCCTCGTAGAGGGCGGCGATGGCTTTCCTGAGCCGAAATTGGTAACCGGATACCTCGTAGAGGACCTTGTCGGCCAGGGCCAATTCGTAGTTGGCCGGCGCGATGTCGAGCCCCAGGAGGTCGGTCTCCTGGCTGACCCCCACCAGCGAGCTCGTGCCCATCAGCGTGTCCAAGATCGTGCGCCGCAGTTGTTTTGGCTCCAGCCCCAACGAGATGGTCAGATTGGCCTGGGGGTCCAGGTCTACCAGCAGGACGCTGTGGCCCATCTCGGCCAGTGCCGCGCCCAGCGACAGGCAGGTCGTGGTTTTCGCCACCCCACCCTTTTGATTGCTGATGGCAATCGTGGCACTCATCGTCAGGAACCTGCCTCCCCCGGGCCGGTCTCGCGGGCGGGCGGCCCTCCCTCGCCTTCGGGGGCCGGCTCGGCCCCGGGGCCGGCCCGGAACTCGGCCTCGGTGCCCAGCCGGACGTAGGCTCGCGGGGCGCCCATGGCCCTGGCCAGTTCGGTCACGGTGTTCTGCAAGATGGCCTCTACGTCCACGGCACGGCGCATCTGCTCTGTTACCCGGCGGATGGCCTGCTCGCGGGCGGCCCGGCGCTGGGTGTCCTGGTAGAGCCGGGCGCTCTCCAACGCCGAGTCCAACTGGCCGGCAATCGCCTCCAACAGGGCCACCTCCTCCTCGGTCCAATCCCCGGCCTCGGCCGGCTTGTAGGTGTCCAACACGCCGACGGTCTCGCCGCGCACCTTGATGGGCACCGCCAGGGTTCGCCGGTCACCGGGTCCCAGGCCATTGCTGCGGACGGTCTGCCCCTGTTCCAGGGCTTCTCTCATCTCGGGCCGCCACAGGTCGCCGGCCTGGGCGACGCCCCGCTCGTCGCTGCGATATCCGAGATGGGGCTGGGTCTGGAGCAATTGAAGCCACGCCTCACGGCTCATCTCGCCATAGGCCCGCTGGGCGCTTTCCAGGGCCGCCTCCCGCTCGGCAAAGAGGCGGGCGTTGTCGAGGGCCGCCGCCACCTGGTCGGCCATCGTCTGCAAGACGACGACCATGTCCTGGTCGAATGCGCCCGGCTCGGTGTGTTGCACGCTGATGGCCCCGATGACCTCACCGCGCGAGTGGAGCGGGATCGCTGCCTCCGAGCGGGTCTCGGGCAGCTCCGGCTGCTCCATGCGGATGGTGTCCTCGCTGGCTTCCAGGGCGACGCGAGCCTCGCGGTTGGCGATGCTCCAACCGATCATCGAGCCACCGCCCACCCGGAGCCGCTGGCCCAGCTTGGGCAAGGGGCGCTCCGTTTGGCCGGCGTTGGCGTGCAACACGGCCCAACCGCCCTCGCCCTCGACCAAAAAGAGGGCCACGTAGTAGAAGCCAAACTGGGCACAGATCCGCTCCACCGTCTGCTGCATCAGCGCCTCTGGATCGAGGATGGAGACGGCGGCGCGGCCCACCTCGGCCCCCGCCTCCAGGTAGGCCGAGCGCCGCTCCAGCTCGCGGGTGCGGTCGGCGACCCGCTGCTCCAGGCTCAAGATGAGACTCCGCAACTGGGCCGTCATGCTGTTGAACGCCCGGGCCACGGCGCCGATCTCGTCCTGCCGCTCCACGGCCAGCTTTTGGTCGAGGTCCCCGCTCGCGATACTCGTCGCCGTCTTGGCAAGGTGATCCAGGGGATCGGCAATGCCTCGGGCTGTGAGGAGCGCCGCCCCCACGGCCAGGATCACACTCAACAGACCCAGGCCGCCGATCAGGCCCAGCATCAGATAAGTGGCCTGAAATGCCTCCGCCTGTTCCTGCTCGGCCAGCAAAGCAACCTTCAACTTGGGCAGCCAGTGGTACGAAGCGATCACCGGTCTGCCCCGATAGTTAAGGTACAAGCCTGTGCCGCTACTGACCCCCTGAATGGCCCGCTCGGCGCCGGGCGTCCGGACATAGATCCCCGTCTCGCCAAAACGGTTGGGGGTCAGGAGCACGTGGTCGGCGCCGACCAGGTACGTCTCGGTCGTCTCTCCCAGCCCCACCTCGCGGGTCATGATCCGCTCCAGGGCATCGAGATCGGCGAGGCCGGCCAGGACCCCCACCCGATTGCCGTCGAAATCGACCACCGGCCGGGCAGCCACCACCGCCATCTTGCCCAGCGACACCGAAAAAGCGGGGGGCTGCACGTACGCCCCCTGGGATCCCTCTTGGAAGAATTCCTGGTCTCCGTAGAGCCGGCCTTCTTCTGAGGGGTTGGTGGACAAAAGCACCTTGCCCTCGGGGTCCATGAGAAAGAGTGTTTCAAAGACGCCAACCTCTTCGATCACCTGGTCAAAGTGGTTCTTGACGCCATAACCCATCGCCGAGTCGGACGCCTCCTGCCGGCGCAGCAGGAGCGTGGCACGCCACTGCGCCTCGTCGTCGGCCAAGGCAAAGGCCAGGCCGAGCTGCAAGGACTCGGTCCACGACTCGACCTCGGAGGCTTTCAATACGGCTATCGAGTGAAGCTGTTCCTGGGTCCGGCGCCGACCGGAAGACACGCCTCCGTAAAGGGAGCTGAAGAGGATGATCATCGTGGGCACCAGGGCGATGGCCACGAACATGAGGATCAGCCGGGCGCGGATGGTGCCGACGCGGAAGGTGTGGGCCACCTGCCACAGGGCGCCGAGCACCAGAAAGGCCACCATCATTGGGACAAAGATGCTGACGGCCCCCTGCGACGCCACCGCGTAGCGGGGCAGGGGTTCGAGATAGTTGATGAGCAACATACCGCCCCCAAGGACGAGCAAAGCCACCAGCCACACGCCCTTGCTCTCCGGCAAGGAGATGTAACCGGCCAGGGTGAGGAGCAGGATGCCCCCCACGGCCAGGTAGGGCGTTGCGCCCAACAGGATCAGCTCGTTGCCCAGCAAGACGAACGTAATGCCAAATAGGACGAGATAGCCCGCCGATTCCAGCTCGCCTCGACGCACCAGGCGGCCGGCGACGGGGATGAGGAGCAGGGCCGCCCCGACGCAGCCTACGGCCACCAGCGGTTGCCAGATGCCCTCCTGGATGGACAAGACCACGTCAAAGACGATGGTGATGATCGAGGCAACGGCCAGGACCCCCAGGAGCCTCTGGGTGTTTCGCGTGCGTTCGCCCCCGTCTGCAGCGGGCGACGGGCGGTCCGGCTCGCCGATGGGCTCTGGGTTCACGTCGAACTGCCCTCCGTCTTGGCCAGGTGGCTGCACCGGCATTCCCTCCCTACGTTCTTGAGACATGGCTGCCTCCGCTCCCATCGCCGTCCCCTGCCCGTTTGCGTCCATCCCCGTCCCCACCCGATGGCCTGGGTGCCAGCCGGACCACGACTTCGGGCAGGCCCAACGCCTCGCGAGCTTCTGCGGCCGTCGTCTTGAGAATCGTCTCCAGGTCCAGTGATTCGCGGATGCGGGCGGCGACTTTTCCCAGGAGCCGGTCCTGGGCGGCACGGCGCCGCGTATCTTCGTAGAGCTGCGCGCTTTCCAGGGCCACGCTCAACTGCTCCGTCCACGTTTCGAGCAACTCGATCTCTTCCTCCGTCCAGGTCGCATTCTCCCCCGCCTTGGTGAAATCGAGGGCGCCGACCAATTGCTCGCGCACGCGGAGGGGGACCGCCACGGCTGCCATCCCGTCGTGGCGGGTGACCACGGTGCGTCCCTGGGTCAGGGCCTGGTCCATCCACGGCTGCCAGTCGCCCTCGGCCGGCGTGACACCCAGTAGGTCGCTGCGATAGCCCCAATCGGGCCGGGCGCGAATCATCTGCAGCCAGGCCTCGTGGCTCATCTCGCCGTAGGCCTGCCGCTCTGCCTGGAGCGCGCGCTCGGTCTCGGCAAAGAGGTGGGCGTTGTCCAGGGCCACGGCCACCTGATCGGCCATGGTCTGCAAGACGAGGAGCGAGCTCTCGTCAAAGGCGCCGGGGTGTGTGTCCTGCACGGTCAATGCCCCCAGCACGCGGTTCCGCGAGCGAAGGGGCAGCGCCGCCTCAGAGCGGGTCTCGGGCAGCTCGGGCGTGGCCAGGCGGACGGCGTCGGCCCCGACCTCTGCAGCCACGCGCCATTCGGCGTGGGCGATGCTCCAGCCGACCATGCCCTCGCCGACGGGAAT
>CAYLZO010000032.1:0-30171 GCA_964387775.1 uncultured Anaerolineaceae bacterium | reverse complement strand
GTCCACACGGCCAGCGTAGACCTGTGGCTGAGCACAGCTCTGCCCTCGGCGCCGGGTCCCCTCCAGCCGCCCAACGGCGCGATAGACGTGCCGCGCGCGGACGTCGTATTTGAATGGAGCGCCCTGCCCGGAGCCACGTCCTACCATTTGCAGGTGGACGACGAACCTACCTTTGCCTCGCCGCTCATCGACGTGAGCGGCCTCACCAGCCCCACGTACCGGGTCGCCGGGCCGTTCGAGCCGGCCAGCACCTACTACTGGCGGGTGCGGGCCACTAACGCCTGCGGAGAGGGTGCTTTTTCCGCCGCCTGGTCATTTACTGTCAAGGCGGTGGCCTGCATCCTCCTCGTGGACGACGACGACAATGACCCCGACGTACGGCCCTACTACACCTCAGCATTGGATACCTTGGGCCACCCCTACGAAGTCTTTGACGTCGGCGGCGGGGGTGCCGACGGCCCCAAGCGGGCCGAGATGGAGCGCCATCCCATCGTCATCTGGTTTTCGGGCGATCAGTGGGGTGGGGGCGGCGAGGCCGGTCCCAACGGCGCCGACGAAGCGGAGCTGGCCGCCTATCTCAAAGGCGGGGGCCAGCTCTTTCTCTCCAGCCAGGACTACCTCTACGACTTTGGTCTCACTTCTTTCGGCCAGGACTATTTGGGGATCGAATCCTTCATCCCCGACGCGGGCGACGCCACGAACAAGTATGGCGTAAGCGGCGACGCCATCGGTGGGGGCCTGGGCCCCTATCCCTTGAGCTATCCCGCCGGCTTTGCCGACTATGGCGACGTCGTGAGCGCCGGGGCCGGGGCTTCGGTGGCCTTCCAGAGCAGCGCCGGCGGCGGCAACAGCCTCGACGTCGACAAGGACGGCGAGAGCTGGCGGACCGTCTTTTTCGGCACGTCGTGGGTGCCCGTCTACAACGCCGATGCGGCCAACGGTGAGCAAGTGCTGGGCCGGATCGTCGACTGGTTCGGCGGCTGTGCCTGCGATCCGGTGCACGGCGTCAATTTGACTTGGATTCCCACCACGCCCTCTCCGGGTCAGGTGGTGGACTTTTACGGCACAGCCCAGGGGGACCCGCCCTTGGCCTACTCGTGGGATTTTGGCGATGGCGGGGTTGGAGCCGGGCCGGTGGTGACCCACACCTACACCGCTGGCGGCGACTATCTCGTGGCGCTGACCGTCACCGGGCCGTGCGGCACTGCCACGCTGACCGAGGCGGTGACGGTGGCGTCGGACCTCTACCACGTCTACCTGCCCCTGGTCCACAAGGGGGAGTAACCTCTGAATCTCAGAACAGAAGGGTGGAATGAGAACTCTGAAGCCAGGCCGTCAAGATTTGCCAAGATGTGGGTCTTGAGGTATGATAATCTCGTGTTCAGAATCTCGACCCTTGGGTCTTTTGCAAAAAAGGAGGTGAGGCCCATCTAGGAGAGTGACGTGAGATCCACGACCGTTGAATCCCTTCCATTTCACAATCAAAAGGAGAAGATAGAAATGAAAAAGAACACTTTTCTGACGACGTTCATGTTGTTGAGCCTGCTGGCCCTCGTACTGGCGGGTTGTGGCGAGCCCAAGCTGGGCACCAAGGACAACCCCATCATCATGTCCTTTGTACCCTCAGGTGACACGCAGGAGATCATCGCCAGCGGCGACCAGATCGCCGAGATGATCGAAGAAAAGACTGGACTGGTCATCGAAGCTAACGTGGGCACCGACTTTGCCGCCGTCCGCGAGGCCATGGGGGCAGGCAAGGCCCACATCGGTTGGCTTAACACGTTCAACTATGTCCTGGCCAACGAAAAGTACGGCGTGGACGTGGGCTTGGTAACCGAGCGCTTTGGCTCGACGACCTACACCGGCCAATTCAACGTGCGGGCCGACAGTGGGATCACCGAGCTCGAAGACATCAAGGGCAAGGTGATGTGCTGGGTGGATCCCAACTCGACTTCGGGCTACATCATCCCCCGCATCATGCTCAAGGCCAATGGCATCGATCCTGATGCCGACTTTGCTCAAACCATCGAGACCGGCTCCCACAACAACTCGATCACAGCCGTCTACAACGGCGACTGTGATGTGGGCGTATCCTATGCCGATGCCCGCAGCTCTATCGAGGAAGATTTCCCCGATGTGAAGGAACAGGTCGTCGTCCTGGCTACCACCACCGACATCCCCAACGACAGCGTCTCCTTCATCAAGGACTTGGATCCCGAAGTGCGGGACCAGATCATCAACGCCCTGCTGGAAATCTCGGCGAGCGAAGAGGGCAAAGAGGCGTTGAACAACCTTTACTCCATCGACGCCCTGGTCAAGGCGGATGACTCGTTCTACGATGGTTTCCGCGCTGACCTGAGCAGGGCCGGCATGGACATCGAGGAACTGGCCAAGTAGTATTCGGACAACCAAAAAGGGAGAGAGGACGCCCTCTCTCCCTTTCTTTTGGTCTGAAGAGACCAGACAGCCTTCGAGACGAGATCTCTGTTTCGCCTCGTACCTATCGGATTTGGAAGAGGAGGAGTCGCTTGCTTCGAGTGGAGAATCTCAGCAAAGTCTTCCCAGATGGGACCCAGGCCCTCAAGAACGTCAGTTTTGAGGTCACAGAAGGCGAATTTCTGACCATTATCGGCCTGTCAGGATCGGGCAAGTCCACGCTGCTACGCTGCATCAACCGTCTCATCGATCCGACCGAAGGACGCGTCCTCTGGGACGAGCCTGCCACCGGTTCAGGACAGGCAATCGATATCACCGCCGCCCAGGGCAAGGAGCTGCGCCGCATCCGCCGCCAGATCGGCATGATTTTCCAGCAATTTAACCTGGTCAAGCGCAGCAGTGTCATGATCAATGTGTTGTCGGGTCGGCTGGGGTATGCCAACCCTTGGACCAGTCTCTTTCACCGCTTTTCGGCCGAGGACCGGCAGCGAGCCCTAGCTGCCCTAGAGCGCGTGGGCATTTCCGAAAAAGCCGATAACCGCGCCGACCAACTCTCCGGCGGGCAGCAGCAGCGGGTGGGCATTGCCCGGGCGCTGATGCAGGAGCCACGTCTGATGCTGGCCGACGAGCCGGTGGCCAGCCTCGACCCGGTGCTGGCCCACTCTATCCTCCAATACCTGGAATTGCTGAATCAGCAGGACGGCATCACCGTCCTCTGTAGCTTGCACTTTCTAGATTTGGTACATCGGTATGCTAACCGGGTCATTGGCCTCAAAGACGGCGAATTGGTCTTTGATGGCCTGCCCTCGGAATTGACCCGCGAACGGTTCAAAGAGGTGTACGGTGAAGAGGCCGAGATGGTCACCGTCGGCAGCACGCAGAATTAGGCGGAGCATTACGCCATGAGCCAGAACAATCCTGGTCGTTCTTTGCAGACGCCTCCCGCCCGGTCCGATAGGCCGACCTTGCTGCCGGCCCTTCTGTCGCTGGTGGTGCCCGGCAGCGGACAGTTCCTCTTGGGACACCGGGGCCGGGGCATTGGCTTCCTGGCCGCTGTCGTCATCCTGGGTGCCTTGATCGCCTGGCAGGGGACCCTCACCCTGTTGGCCCCCCTGGCCTTTATCTGGCTGTGGGGCGCCTGGGACACATACCGCCTGGCAGTAGACCGGGAAGGACGCCCGCGCATACCGATCCTGATCGCGGTGTTCATCGTCTACAGCCTGGCTTACGTGGCCACCGAGGTCGATCTGGGCCGGTTGATCATCGACTGGCCCAACATGCAGCCATACCTCCGGGCCCTGACCCAGCCCGAGCTGCTCGAATATCCTACTGAAGACATCGTCGGCTCCACACCGATTCAGGTGCCCTGCATCGATCCCCTACCCAAGCCGGACAAGTCGCCGACTACCGACCCCCGCCTAGTGCTCAGTGAACCCTGCGCCGACGTGGGTGAATCGATCATTATCCAGGGCGAGGGCTTTTTTCCCAACTTTGAGGGCGAACTGAGGTGGCTAAACCCGATCGGCAACGTTCAAAGATTGCTGGTGAACGGCGAGCCGCAAACTTTTATCACTGACGAGGATGGTCGCTTCCGGGCCACAGTCGTCGTGCCCAGCGGCACGGTGCCCCTCGACCGATTGCCCGGCCCCGGTGAAACTCAGACTCACGTCATCCGCGCCGAACAACATAAACCCTACGGCTCGTTACAATCGACCGAGACGCTGCGCCTTGTGCTGGAAAAGATCGGCGAGACGGTGGCCCTGGCCTTTATGGCCACCGTGCTGGGCATGATTCTTGCCTTGCCGATCAGCTTCTTGGCCGCCCGTAATCTGATGTGGGCCACGCCGGTCACGCGCAGCATCTATTATGTAGTGCGAGCGCTGCTAAACATTGTGCGATCTATCGAGACGTTGATGTGGGCCATCATCTTTGCCGTGTGGGTCGGCCTGGGCCCTTTTGGGGGCATGCTGGCCTTGATGCTACACACTATCGCCGCCCTGGGCAAACTATATTCGGAGGCTATCGAAAGCATCGATCCCGGTCCCATCGAGGCCATTCGCGCCACGGGCGCGAGTTTTCCTCAGGTCGTGGTCTATGCCGTATTTCCCCAGATTGTGCCCACCTTTCTGTCCTTTACCCTCTACCGCTGGGACATCAACGTCCGCATGTCGACCGTCATTGGCCTGATCAGCGATGCCGGCTTGGGGTTCCTGGTTATCCAGTGGGTACGACTCAACAAGCTGCGAGCCATGGCTACAGCCATCATCGCCATCGTTTTGGTGATAGCTATCCTGGACTATGTCTCGGCCTGGCTGCGGGAGCGCATCATCCGGGGCACGCCCGCCACACGCCGGGCCCATCCCCTCCTCCGCACAGTGACCACGGCGCTGTTGATAGTCGGCTTTGCTGCAGCCTTTGTCTGGTCGTGGAACGTCTCACGGGTCAGTTTCGTCGATCTCGCCCGGGGCGCGCCGGAGGGATTGCGTATTTTGCGCGCCTTTGCCGTGCCCGAAATGCTTACCTGGCCTACTGAGGAACAGAGTGTCAGTGCAGCCCTACCGGTACCCTGTGGCTCGGGCAAGGGCGGTGTCTCCCAGATGAACGGCCCTCGCGTCAACTTGTCCCTTTCCTGCGGGGAGGTCGGCGATAGACTCGTCATCCGCGGCCATGAACTGCCACCCAACGAAAAAGTCTCAGTGCGGTGGGCCTTTTCCGATGGCGCCTACCTGCGGGTGGACAAAGATTGCTGTACTACCGACGACACCGGAAGCCTGACCTGGGAGACGCAGATTCATCCCCTGATGGAAGTCGATCCTGAAGACGGCCGTTCCGAACCGGGCCGGGTGGTCATCACTTGGAAAGAAGTAGTGGGTGGGCCACAGTTTAGCGAGCCGTTCAAAAAAGTCATAGATCTCTCCCTGATCACCCTGCTCATGGCCTTGCTGGCGACCACGGTCGGCTCCTTGTTTGCCATCCCGCTGAGCTTTTTCGCAGCACGCAATATCATGGGCAATCATCCTGTGGGCCAGGCGGCCTATTTCGCCTTCCGCACCCTGTTCAACTTGTGGCGTTCGGTAGAGCCAATGATCTTGGTCGTCATCTGTGCCGCCTGGGTAGGCATCGGCCCCTTTGCCGGCGTACTGGCCCTGGCCCTGAACAACATCCCCAACCTGGGCAAGCTCTTTTCCGAGACCATCGAAGAGATCGACACCGGGCCGGTGGAGGCTATCACGGCTACGGGGGCCAACAAAGCCCAGATCCTGAGTTTCGCCATCGTCCCCCAATTGGTGCCCAAGTTCCTGGCCTTTATCCTCTATCAATGGGACATCAACATCCGCATGTCGACGGTCATCGGCTTTGTGGGCGGCGGCGGCATCGGCCAGTTCTTCCGTCTGCAAGTGGGGTTGAATCAGTACGCAGCGGCAGGCATGGCTGTCTGGGCTATCGTGATCATGGTCTGGAGCATGGACTATCTCAGCGCCAAGGCCCGCGAGCGGCTGACCTAGAACTCCCCTCCCTTGGGGGGTGGGGGAGGGGAAAAGCTGTCCTCGAGCGCAGACTGCCTCTTACCCGGCCCTCTCCCCACGGAGGAGAGGGAGGAAAGACGATGCTGAAAGTCATCCTCGATTTCGACGGCACGCTGACGGCCGAAGAGACCCAAGCCCGGCCGCTGGCCGAAAAGTCGCTGGACACGCTGACGGACGAGATCGTCGGCGTGCCCCGCCCCAAACTGGCGGCCGACTATGAGGCCACGCGGGCGCGGCTGCTGGCCGCGCCCCACCGCTACTGGTGGGAGGTCAACGGCCTGGTCGCCTCCTACTGCGACGAGGGGGCGTTTATCCTCAACACGACGACGATGCAGGTCATGCTGGGCGAGAATTCCGGCTATGCCCGGGCCGTGGCCGACTTTTTTCCCGCCGCCGAATACGACCCGGTGATGGATTGCGTCAACTACCTCTTTCATCACCACACGGCCGAGCTGCCACCCGCTTTCCGGCCCGCCGCCCCCAACGTGCTGGCGGCCCTGCTCGCCCACCCCGACCATGAGCCCGTGGTGCTCACCAACTCGCTGGGCGACAAGGTGGCGCGCCTGCTGGGCACGCTCGACCTTGACGGCGAGGTAGACGTCCTGGGCGACACCCGCCAGTACGAGATGGACCCCGATTGGCCGTTTCGCTTCCCCCATCCCAAGTTGGGCGACATCCAGGTCTGGCCGGTGGCGGGGCAGCGCCGGGTAGATCTGCGCCGCCCAGTCTACCACCGGACGCTGGTCCAGGCCGCCGAGGAGGGCGCCGGGCTGGTCGTGGTGGCCGACACCTTTTCGCTGCCCGGCGCGCTGCCGCTGCTGATGGGCATCCCGTTCTTCCTGCTGCGCACGGCCTACACCCCCGCCTGGTGCGCCGAGGCGACCGCCGCCCACCCCCTGGGCCGCGTGTTGGACGACTTGGCCGAGCTACCGGCGGCGCTGGACCGAGATCTGTAGATGAACATCGAATCGTCGCTCGAATACCTGCACGCGATTCAGCTACCAACGCCTTTTCCCGTGGGACCGGTCACCGTCTACCTGGCGAAAGCTCCAGGGCAGCCCCTGACCTTGGTGGACACCGGCCCCCAGGGCAGGTCCACGCGGGCGGCGCTGGAAAGGGGCCTGGCCCGCCTGGGCTGCCGCCTCGCCGACCTGGAACGTATCGTCGTCACCCACGCCCACGCCGACCACTTTGGCCTCGCGGCCGACCTGGTGGTCGCCTCGGGCGCCGAAGTGTGGACCCACCCCTGGAACGTCCCGGCTTTGAGCGACTACGAGTCGGACCGGCGCCGCCGGGTCGCCTTCTACGCCGACCTGATGCGCCAGGCTGCGGTGCCGGACGACGTCGTGGGCCGCATCCATCGGGCCACGCAGGGGGTGAACCGTTTCGCCCGGCCCGTCGGCGTGGACGTTCCCCTCGACGAGGGCGACACGCTGCGCCTGGCAGGCCGTGAGTGGCACGTGCTCCACACCCCCGGCCACGCGGCCGGCCTCGTCTGCTTCTACGAGCCGGCGAGCCGCACCCTCCTCTCCAGCGACCACCTGTTGGCCGACATCTCGTCCAACCCCGTCGTCGAGCCGCCGCCGCCGGGCCACAGCGAGCGCCCCCGGAGCCTGGCCCTCTATACCGCATCGTTGCGGCGCGTGGCGGCCCTGGACGTGCGGCGGGCTCTGCCCAGCCACGGGCCGGTCATCCACGACGTCGCCGGCCTGGTGCGCCGCCGGATGGCCTTCCACGAGCGGCGGATGGGCCGGGTCCTGGCGGCGCTGCGCAACGGCGCCCGCACCACCTGGGACGTCACCGAGGCGCTCTTTCCCGACAAATCGCCGCTCGATACGTTCCTGGCCGTGTCCGAGGTGATCGGCCACCTGGACCTGCTCGAGATCGAGGGGAAAATCGAGGGCGACCAGGAGAACGGCGTGATTGTGTGGCAGTTGAGAAAGAGATGAGGAGTTATCGTTCGTAGTAAGCGCTTCAGCGCCGTGATAGCGTCCCTGCAGAAGGCGTGCTGCTGGCCAAGTGCGCACTATGGACAAACCTCTCCGAATAGCTGAGAACTCGACATATCCAAGGACCCCATCAGGGAGAACAATCACAGGCAGTTCCTGTGCACGTGACGCGGACTTTGTATTACTCCCGAACCGGGCCGCCGTTGAACGAACGTGGCTTTTGTGCTATACTGGTTGGTGCACGGCGCCAAGCGAGAGAAGCTCTAGGAGGAGGTTGACATGCGCGTAAACGAGGTAATCGAGACTCTCCACTGGCTCGGCCACGACAGCTTTCGACTGGATGGGCCGACCCGAATCTACTTTGATCCCTACAAACTATCCGGCCATCAGCCGGCGGCCGGCCTGGTGCTGGTCAGCCACGAGCACTATGACCACTGCTCGCCCAAAGACGTCAAGAAGGTCAGAGACCCGAAAACAATCGTGATCGCCGGTGGCGCCGCCTCCAAAAAGTTACGCCGGGCGCGGGCCATCAAGCCGGGCGAGCGCCTGAGTGCTGCCGGCGTCGAGATCGAGGCGGTGCCGGCCTACAACGTCAACAAATTCCGCTCGCCCGGCGAGCCCTTTCACCCCAAGGAGGCCGATCACGTCGGCTTTGTCGTCACCGTGGGCCAGACCCGCCTCTACTTTGCCGGCGACACGGATCACACCCCCGAGATGGCGGACGTCGAGTGTGACGTCGCCCTCCTGCCGGTCAGCGGCACCTACGTCATGACCGTCGAGGAGGCCGTGGCGGCAGCGCAGACCATCGAGCCCCAGGTCGCCGTGCCCATGCACTTTGGCTCGGGCATCGGCACGGCCGACGACGGCCAGCACTTCGCCGAGCTCTATAACGGCGAGGTGGCCCTGCTCGAAGCGGAGTAATCTCTACCACAGAGACACGGAGAGCACGAAGGGACTAACAATTCTCTGCGTCCTCCGTGCCGTTCGGCTGAGCTCAACGCCGAAGCCTCTGCGGTGAATTCAGGAAACCGGATGCCTGCACCCGACTCACACACCGACGCGCCCTGGCCCACCTTTCGCCGCGACCGGCGCAACACCGGCCGCAGCTCGATCCGCGCCCACTACCAGGGCGCCCCCCCCTGGTCTTTCCAGACCGGCAAGGGCATCTTTTCCACACCCGTCATTGATGCCGACGGCGCACTCTACGCCGGCAACACCAATTTCAACTACTACGCCGTAGGGCAAGCTTCAAACTTGCCCAACTTGCCCGACGAGGCGGAATGTGAGACCCAGCAAAGAAAAGGAGGCTCTTATGAAAGTCGTCAAACCCGCTACCACGGCGCTCTATCCCCTTCCGGCCGTGTTGGTGACCTGTGGCCCGGAGCAGCCCAACATCATCACCCTGGCCTGGGTGGGTACCCTTTGTTCCGATCCGCCCTGCGTGGGCATCGGGGTCCGGCCGGAGCGTTTCTCTCACGCGCTGATCGCCCAGGCTGGCGAGTTTGTCGTCAACCTGCCCAGCGCCAGCCAGGTGGACGTGGTGGACTACTGTGGGCAGGTCTCAGGCCGCGACGTGGACAAGTGGGCGGCCTGCGACCTCACGCCGGCACCGGCCCGCAAGGTCGAAACCCCGCTGGTGGCCGAGTGCCCCCTGGCCCTCGAATGCCGGGTCGTCCAGCGGCTCACCCTCGGCACGCACGATCTCTTTGTGGGAGAGGTGTTGGCCGTCCAGGCGGACGAGGCGATCCTGGACGAACAAGGCCGGGTGGAACACGGGCGTGCCGAACTCCTGACCTACGTCGGGGGCTACTACTACGGCCTGGGCGCGCTATTGGGACGTTTTGGGGACTGGCGTCGGGGCGTAGCTGACTGAAGGAGTTGTGATCCCCGGCCGGTGGCAACAAAAAGAGGTCACTCACCCAGAAGTGAGTGACCTCTGCTCATTTGTCGCAACTACAGATTCTTTGCTGGGAACGAGCTGTCACGACGGTCCGGCCTGCCCTTCGCACAGATCGGAGGCTTCTTGACCCTGCGCCCTAGTTCTCCCCTTCTTCCTCGGTGCTGATCACCTCGGCGAGAACCTGGTGCAACTGGGCGATGGCTTCTTCGACCTCGATGCCGTGGATGAGGGCCAGTTCACCGCCCACCCGTTCCTCAGCCTGCTGCAAGAGCTGCGTGTCCCGCTTGGTCAAATCGTTGATGTGAGCATGCCAGGTCATGTCTCGAATGACGCCGGCAGCCGCAAAGACGTCGCCTTCCTTCAGGCGTTCCTCGATGGCGTCCTGGCGCTCCCGAAAGTCCGAAGATAGGCTCTCGGGCGGTTCGGTCAACGCTTGGAAGAGTTGCTCTACCGAATCCGCGCTGATGGCCGGCCGGAGCCCGATTTCGTCGGCCCGGGCTACGGGCGTCATCAAGGTTGCATCTTGGGTCAGGATCCTGATGATGTAATAGTCCTTAGCATCCCCAATCACCTGCCTTCGTTCGACAGCTTTCACGATCCCCGGCCCGTAGCCAGGGTGAACGACCTTGTCCCCGACAGAGTACATGACAGCCCTCTCAGATTTCAGCCGGACGGATGGCGTGGATTACTCGGGCGCGCCGGCAGGCCGCTTCTTGTAGCGGTAGGTGATCCGCCCTCGGGTCAGATCATAAGGTGACAACTCCACGGCCACCCGGTCGCCCAACAGCACACGGATGTAGTAGCGACGCATCTTGCCCGACAGGTACGCGAGCACTTCGTGACCGTTGTCCAGCTTGACCTTGAACTGGGTCCCAGGCAAGCAATCTACAACTGTTCCTTGAACTTCAATTTTCTCTTTTGATTCTTTGGCCAAAACACTTCCCCCTTTTGGTCCGTATACAACTTTTTCCTACTTGATTCCTTCTTAGTCTCTTCGTCTTGATTCTCGTTGCCGCATTCGGCGCCGGGCTCGGCGAATCGCACGCTGTTTCTGAATGCGACGCATCTCGCTGGGCGAAATGTACCATCGCTTGCGCCGTGCTTCACTCAAGATGCGTTCTTTCATAACCTCTTTACGAAATCGCTTAAGCAGGTTTTCCTGCGATTCTCCCTGTTTCAAGGTTACTTGGGCCAAGATCCTCACCCCCCTTCCATCGTCTGAATCTTGGTAGACGCCAAAAAAACCCGGTCTGCCCACCCACGCATCGGATGGCAGCCGGATTTGCACAACAAAGATTGCTGGTATTGGCCCAATGCTGCGTCCTGGAAGGACTCTCAGCATTTGCGCAGCAACGAAAGCGCAGAGTTGCCCGCCCTCAAAATGGTTCCCCAACATCCGGGGTGGCGACTCTCCGGGCGTTTCCTTGGTCTACATGGCCTGATGCTCCTCAATCGTGTTGCCAAAGTACGTCCGCCGGTCACCCGTGCGTAGATACACAGCTATTATATCAGATTGTCAACGAAACGTCAAAGCCAGCCATCCCCACTACAGTAATTCTCACCGCGGCCCCAGACTCTTGGCCCACATTGCGCACCTCTCAAACCAAATAGAGAGCCACTTCCAAAATGCGAATAGTGCTAAGGTTTTGACACCGGTTGACACCCCTTATTGCTGGTGCTATAATGGCGGCGCTCCCAGCGGAGGGAACTTTTGAGAACGGGGTGCTCTTTTGGATATTTCGGTCGTCGTGCCGGTGCTAAACGAAGAGGAAAGCCTGCCCTTTCTGCACCAACGTCTCACTGAGGCGCTGGCCGGCAGCGGCTACCAGTACGAGATCATCGTGGTAGACGACGGCAGCAGCGACGGCAGCTTTGAGATCATGCGCCAGCTCGCCGCCCAGGACGAGCACCTGCGGGTGGTCCGCTTTCGGCGCAACTATGGCCAGACGGCAGCCTTTTCCGCCGGGTTCGACCGGGCGCGGGGCGACGTAGTCATCACCATCGACGCCGACCTGCAAAACGACCCGTCCGACATCCCGACGCTGATGGCCAAGATGGCCGAGGGCTACGACGTGGTCAGCGGCTGGCGCGTGGACCGCAAGGACCGCTTTCTCGACCGCCGGCTGCCCTCCCTCGTCGCCAACCGCCTCATTGCCTGGGCCACGGGCGTGCGCATCCACGACTATGGCTGCTCGCTCAAGGCCTATCGCCGCGACGTGCTGGCCGACGTGCGGCTTTACGGCGAAATGCACCGCTTCATCCCGGCCCTGGCCCACGCCGTCGGCGCACGCATCACCGAGATCCCCGTGCGCCACCATGCCCGTCGCTTTGGCCAGGCCAAGTATGGCCTGTCGCGCACGCTAAAGGTCTTTTTGGACATCCTGGCCGTCCGCTTTTTGATGAGCTATTCCACGCGCCCCATTCACATTTTCGGCCTCATGGGCTTGCTGTCTTTTGTGGTGGGCATGGGCATCCTGCTCTACCTGGCCGTGGTGCGCTTGTTCCTGCTCCAACCCATCGCCAACCGGCCGCTGACCTTGCTCGGCATCCTGCTAACCATGCTCGGCGTGCAGCTCGTGACCACCGGCCTGCTGGCCGAGCTCGTCATCCGCACCTACTATGAGAGCCAGGGCAAGCCGATCTACACCGTGCGCGAAGAGTTGGGCGGTGCCGCTCCTGAATCCCAAGGCCCGGGACGTGGCTGAACTCGAAAGCCAGAATCGGGTATCAGGTATCAGGAACCTGGGAACACCCGATTCCCGATTCCCGATTCCCGATACCTGCTCTCTCCGTGTCCTGATGATCGCCCCGACCCCCTTCTTTGCCGACCGGGGCTGCCACGTCCGCATCTACGAGGAGGCGCGAGCCTTGCAGGCCCTGGGCTGCGAGGTGGAGGTCTGCACCTACCACCTGGGCGACGACAAGCCCGAGGTGACGGCCCACCGCACGCCACGCCTCCCCTGGTACAACAAGCTCTCGGCCGGGCCGTCGTGGCACAAGCTCTACATCGACCTCTTGCTGCTGCTCAAGACGTGGCGCGTCGCCCGGCGCTTTCGACCCGACGTACTCCACGGGCACCTGCACGAAGGGGCCGCCATCGGCTGGGTCGTCGGCAAGTTGCTGGGCACTCGCGGTGACGTGCGCGCTGCGCCACATGGAACCGTGCCCGTGGTCGGCGACTTCCAAGGCAGCCTGTCGGGCGAGTTGAAGGCCCACGAGTTCATCCAAGACCGGGGCTGGTTCTACCGCTTTTGGGCCGGAAACGAAGGCTGGATCGACCGGCTGCCCCAGGTCGCCATCGCCTCGTGCAGCGACGTGGCCCAAGAGCTGGCAGAGCGCTTTCGCGTGCCCAAGGTCGTCCTGGCCCTGGACGGCGTGGACACCGACGTCTTTCGGCCCGACGTAGACGCGGGCGCGCTGCACTCGCTGGTGCCGCCCAATCGCCGTGCGGTGGTGTACCTGGGCGTGTTGAGCGCCTATCAAGGCGTGGACCACCTGCTCGCCGCGATCCCGCACGTCGTGGCCCGCGTGCCTGATGCCTACTTTTTGGTCATGGGCTATCCCGACGAGGAGGAGTATCGGCAAAAAGCCCAGGCGTTGGGCGTGGGCCAGCACGTGGCATTTCCGGGGCGCATCGATTACGAAGAGGCGCCCCGCTACCTGGCCCTGGGCGACGTGGCCGTCGGCCCCAAGCTCTCCGAGACCGAATCGAATGGAAAGTTGTACAACTATATGGCCTGCGCCTTGCCGACCGTCGCCTTTGACACGCCGCCCAGCCGCGAGATCCTGGGCCACCTGGGCGTCTACGCCCCGCCCGGCGATGTGGAGGCCCTGGCGCAAGCCATCACCGACTTGCTAGAACAACCGGAAGCCAGCCGGGCGCTGGGAGCCCGGCTGCGCCAGCGGGTCATCGAGCACTTTTCCTGGCGGAACACGGCCCGGCAATTGCTCAGAGCCTACGACCTGGCCCTTTCGCGAAAAACCGGGTGATGAGCAGCTTAGGGGAAACTTGCAGGATCGAAGGATAACGCGCAATCGCATACTGAACGTCCTCAAGGTTGCCGTCAGCCTCGTCGGCCTGGCCGTCGTGCTGCTCACCGGCGTGGACCTGGACGAGGTGGTGCAAGAGTTGGTGGGCATGAACTGGGGCCTCTTTTTGACGGCCCTGGCCCTCTTTGTCAGCGGTGCCCTGGTGCGGGCCTATCGCTGGGGTGCCCTGGTCTGGGCCTTGGACGTGCCCGCCACTTGGGGGCGCCTCGTCGCCCTCTACTTTGTGGGCGCCTTTTTCAGCCAGTTTTTGCCCACCGGCGTCGGCGGCGACGCGGTCAAGATCTATGAGCTGGCCCGCGACGATCAAAAAGCGGCGTCGGCCATCAGCTCCGTCCTCGTGGACCGGTTCGTGGGCTTGTTCGTCCTCTTTGCCATGGCCCTGCTGGCGCTGGCCGGCGGCTACGAGTTGGTCGAGCCCCGCGAGCGGCTGCTCATCGCCGTGGTCTTTGGCGGGAGCCTCGCCGCCGTGGCGCTGCTCTTGCAACGCACCTGGATCGAAGCCGCGGGCCAACGCCTGGGCCTGGCCCGATTGCTGGGCCGGATCAAGATCCTGCGCGATCTGTACGGATCGGTCCATCTCTACGGCCCGGCGGCTTTGTTGAAAGCTACGGCCGCCTCGGTGGTCTGGAACCTGATCCTCATCGGCGGCTACTATCTCCTGGGCCTCGCCGTCGGCCTGGAGTTGGGCCTGTGGCACTATTTTCTCTTTGTGCCCATCATCTCTGCCGGCTTGTTGATCCCGTCCGTCGGCGGGCTGGGGGTGCGGGAGGGCATCACGGTTATCCTCTTCACCCAGGTCGGCGTGCCGGAGCCGCAAGCCAAGGCTTTGGCCCTGGCCTACCTCGTCCTGATCTGGATCAACGCGCTCGTCGGTGGAATTATCTACTTTGTGCAGGGTCTGCGGGAGACGCGGAACCGAGATCGGTACGCCTAGCGGCTGTCGGTGGCTGGCGAATCCCCCAGGAATCGGGTGTTGACGCCGGTTCTGGCCTGTGCTATACTCACGTCGGGCACCGAACGACGGACGTGAGCGGTGTGCCACAATTTGCTTTCAATCTATGAATCCACTGCAAAAAGGTCAGTGGGGTACTGTGTGTTGTGTGTGCGCTTCGCGCACACACAACACACAGTACCTTCTTGCCCTTTTTGCAGGGCAGTCATCTATGGTCCCTTGAGTTCGAGATCTATCCTGGAGGAGACGAAAACATGGCAAAAAAACTAGGCATCCTGACCGGTGGAGGCGACGTCCCCGGCCTCAACCCGGCCATTAAGGCCGTAGTGGAGAAGGCCATCGACGATGGGTGGGAAGCGGTCGGCATCCGGCAGGGCTGGGGCGGCCTCTTGCACTGCAACCTGGAGAGCCCCCAGGCCCGCAAGAACCTCTTTATGGACCTGACCAAAAGCACGGTGCGGACCATCGACCGCACCGGTGGAACTTTTTTGCACACCTCGCGCACCAATCCGCAGCGCGTAAAGGAACCGGAAGTGCCCGATTTTTTGGAAGGCACGGCGGAGCCCAAAGCACAAAACGACGAAGAGCTGATCTATGACTTTACGCCCCACGTGCTCCAGGTCCTCGATTTTCTCGAGCTGGAGGCCCTGGTGCCCATCGGCGGCGACGACACACTCTCCTACGCGGCCCGCTTGCACCAGGAGGGGTTTCCCGTCGTGGCCATCCCCAAGACGATGGATAACGACGTCTATGGCACAGACTATTGCATCGGCTTTTCGACGGCCGTGACCCGCAGCGTCGATTTCATCACCAACCTCCGCACGCCGACCGGCTCCCACGAGCGGATCGCCGTCATCGAGCTCTTTGGCCGCAACTCGGGCGAGACCTCCCTCATCTCCGCCTACCTGGCCGACGTGGACCGGGCCATCATCTCCGAGGTGCCCTTTGACGTCCAGAAATTGGCCCTTTTGCTGGTCCAGGACAAGTACAACAACCCCAGCAACTATGCGATCATGACCATCTCGGAGGGTGCCCGCGAGGTCGGCGGCGACCTGGTCCATTACGATGGCGACGAGGACGCCTACGGCCACAAAAAGCTGGGCGGCATCGGCGCCGTAACCGGGGAAAAGCTGAAATCGATCACGGGCGAGAACATCATCTATCAGCAGCTTGGCTACCTGATGCGCAGCGGCGTGCCCGACTCGCTGGACCGGATGGTGGCCGTCAGCTACGGCCTGCTGGCGATGGACCTGGTATCTGCCGGACGCTCGGGCCGCATGGTGGCTCTTCGCGACGGCATGTACACTCACGTGCCCCTCAACCGCGTCATCTCGGGCATCAAGCGCGTAGACGTGGACGAAATGTACGACGTCGAGCAGTACCGGCCCATGATCGCCGACATGCTCGGCAAGCCGATGTTTCTCTACTAAAATGTGATGCGTGATGCGTGTCTGGTTTCACGCATCACGCATCACGCATCACGCAACACGGAGGCAGAGTGTGACGAGTGAGCCTTTCCCTGAAGAAGCCCTGACCTTCGACGACGTGCTCCTGGTCCCTGGCCGCTCGGAGGTGCTGCCCGCCGAGGTGGACCTGGACGTGCGGCTGGCGCCCGGCGTCGATCTCAACATCCCCCTGCTCTCGGCGGCGATGGACACCGTGACCGAGGCCCAGCTGGCCATCGCCCTGGCCCGGGAGGGGGGCGTCGGCGTGCTGCACCGCAACCTGACCGTGACCCAGCAGGCCGAGGAGGTGGACAAGGTCAAGCGCAGCGAGTCGGGCATGATCGTCGATCCCATCACCCTGCCGCCCGACGCCACCGTGGGCGACGCCGAGGCGATCATGAGCAAGTATCACATCTCGGGCGTGCCCATCGTCCAGAACGGCCACCGGCTGGTGGGCATCCTCACCAACCGCGACGTCCGCTTTGTGACCGACATGCGCCTGCCCATCCGCCAGTTGATGACGCCGGCCCAGAAACTGGTGACCGCCTCGGTCGAGACCACGCTCGACGACGCCGTCGCCATCCTTCAGGAGCACCGCATCGAAAAGCTGCCGCTGGTGGACGAGGCGGGCGTGCTCAAGGGGCTCATTACCGTCAAGGACATTATGAAAAAGCGCGACTACCCCCACCGCGCCACCGACGCCCAGGGCCGGCTGATCTGTGGCGCGGCCATCGGCGTGGGCGACGAGGCGTTGGTCCGGCTCGATGCGCTGGCCGAAAAGGGCCTGGACCTGGTCGTCATCGACACCGCCCACGGCCACACCGCCGGCGTGCTGAACACCGCCGAGCGGGCCAAGGCCCGGCATCCCGACCTGGTCCTGGTGGCCGGCAACGTAGTCACCGCCCAGGGGGCCCGCGACCTCATCGCCGCCGGCGCCGATGTGGTCAAGGTCGGCGTGGGCGCCGGCTCCATCTGCACCACGCGCGTCGTGACCGGCGCCGGCATGCCCCAGGTCACGGCCATCCAGGCCTGCGCCGAGGAGGCCCACCGCCAGGGCGTGACCGTCATCGCCGACGGCGGCATCAAGTACTCGGGCGACATTACCAAGGCCCTGGCCGCCGGCGCCGACGCGGTCATGCTCGGCGGCCTGCTGGCCGGCCTGGAGGAATCACCCGGCGAGCTGATTATCTACGAGGGGCGCCGCTTCAAGGAATACCGGGGCATGGGCTCGCTGGGCGCCATGAAGGGGCTGGCCCGCGACCGGTATAACATCATCGCAGGTGACGGGGACCCCGGAGGCGACAAGCACGTCCCCGAGGGGATCGAGGGCCAGGTGCCCTACAAGGGGCCGCTGGCCGAGTACGTCTTTCAGCTCATGGGCGGCCTGCGCTCGGGCATGGGCTACGTCGGCGCCGCCAGCCTGGCCGACCTGCGGGCCAAAGCCCAGTTCGTGCGCATCAGCCACGCCGGCCTCATCGAGAGCCACCCCCACGGCGTCATCGTCACCAAAGAGGCGCCCAACTACCCGATGGGCCGCCAGTAGGATAAGTTGGGCAAGTTTGAAACTTGCCCTACAAACATGCCGATGTCTGATCTGGACGAAATCGTCGCCGCCGTCGCCGCGTCGAAAAAGTACCGCACCGTCTGCCGGGACACCATCCGCCGCCTGGCCCGGCAGGAGCTGGCCAAGCGGGACAGCACCAAGGCGGCAGTCAAGGCCACCAAGCGGCGGCTACACCAGGTCTATAGCGCCTTTGAGGAGGGCATCGACTACGCGGCAGCCTACGAGCGGCTGGCGGCGGCCTACGCCACCGGCGGCGAGGCCAAAATCCGGGCCGCCTGCCGCGAATTGCTGGCCCGGCACAGCTCGACCCGCGAGCGGCTGCCGATCCTCGACCGCTTCTATCCCGCCCTCTGGCAGATCACCCGCCGGCCCGGCGCCGTGCTCGACCTGGGCTGCGGCCTGAACCCGCTGGCGCTGCCGTGGATGGATCTGCCCGCTGACGCGCGCCTGACTCCCATCGACATCGACGTCGAGCGCGTCGACTTTCTCAACCGCTACCTGGCCCTGGCCGGCCGGCCGTCGCTGGCCCGCTGCCAGGACCTGCTGGCCGACCCGCCCGCCGGCGCCCCTTCGACCGGCTCAGGGCCGAGCGTGGCCCTGCTGCTCAAGATGAGCCCCTCGCTGGAGCGCCAGGCGGCGGGCGCCACGGTGCGCCAGGTCGAGTCGCTGGCGGCATCATTCGTCGTCGTCAGCTACGCCGTCCAGAGCCTGGGCGGGCGCGACAAGGGCATGGCCGAGCACTACGAGGGGCAGTTCCTGTCCTGGGCCGCCGAGCGCCACTGGACCGTCGAGCAACTCAACTTTGAAACGGAGTTGGCATTTGTCGTAAAACGTAAAGCGTAAAACGTGAGCCGTTCAGCCATCATGTTCTACGCTTTACGTTTTACGCTTTACGCATCATGGGTATTTTGTACATCGTCGGCACACCCATCGGCAACCTGGAGGACATCAGCCCCCGGGCGCTGCGCGTGCTGCGCCAGGTGGGCCTCGTCGCCTCGGAGAATCCGCCGCGCACCCAGCGCTTGCTGGCCCGCTATGAAATCTCGACGCCGATGCGGCGCTACACCGACGCCTACGCGCGCAAAAAAGAACAGCGCCTGGCCGCCGTCCTGGCCGCCCTGGCCGAGGGTGACGTGGCCCTCGTCTCGGAGGCGGGCATGCCCGGCCTGGCCGATCCTGGCTACGAGCTGGTCAACGCGGCGCTGGCCCAGGGCGTCCGCGTCGAGCCGGTGCCCGGCCCCGCGGCGCTGTCGGCGGCCCTGTCGGTGGCGGGGTTCCCTGCCGAGCGGTTCGTCTTTCTCGGCTTTCTGCCGCGCACGGCCAACGCCCGCCACGACCTGCTGGCGCCCCTGGTCAAGCGCCCCTTTGTCCTGGTCGCCTACGAGTCGCCCCATCGCCTGCTCGATACCCTGGCCGACCTGGCCGGACTCTTTGGCGACCGCCCGATGGCCGCCGCCGGTGAGCTGACCAAGCTCTACGAGAAAGTGCGGCGCAGCACGGCCGCCGAGCTGCTGGCCCACTTTCGCCAGGACAGCCCCCGGGGCGAGTTTACGTTGGTCATCGCCGGAACCCAGACCCTTAGAGTTTCGTGATGATTCCGTCTGTGCTCGAAACGGCCCACGGCCCGCTGTCCCTGCCCGTCTTTTTTCCAGACGCGACGCGGGGCGTGGTCCGCACCGTAGACAGCCGCGACCTGGAGGCGGTCGGCGTGCGCGGCTGCGTGGTGAACGTCTTTCACCTGTCGAGCCGGCCCGGGGTGGGCCTGATCAAAAGCGCCGGCGGCATCCACGAGTTCATGGACTGGCCGCGGCCCATCGCCTCCGACTCGGGCGGGTTCCAGCTCATGAGCATGATCCGTGAGAATCCGATGTACGGCACCGTCACCAAGCGCGGCATCCACTTCGTCGACGCGGACCGGGGCGGGAAGAAGGTGCTCTTTACGCCGGAACGCAGCATCCGCTACCAGATCGACCTGGGCAGCGACCTCGTCATCTGCCTGGACGACTGTCCGAGCCCCGACGCCTCGGCCGACGAGGTGGCCGCCTCGGTGCGGCGCACGGTTCAGTGGGCCGAGCGGTGCCGCGCCGAGTTCGACCGGCTGCTGGCGGTGCGGCACCGGGGCGATGGGCCTCGTCCGCTGCTCTTTGGCGTCGTCCAGGGCGGCTACGACCGGGAGATGCGCCGCCGGTGCGCCGAGGAGCTCCTGCCCCTGGGGTTCGACGGCTTTGGCTTTGGCGGCTGGCCCCTCACCCCGGAGGGTGCGCTGGCCGAGGAGATCTTTGCCTACACGGCGAGCCTGCTCCCCGACCCCCTGCCCCGCTTTGCCCTGGGCGTGGGCAGCCCGGAGCACATCGTCACCTGCTACCGCCTGGGCTGGCGCATTTTCGACTGCGTGCTGCCGACCCGCGACGCCCGCCATGGGCGGCTCTACGTCTGGAACGCGCCGGACCCCGGCCTGGCGGACCTTCGGACACCCGATTTCTACGATTTTGTCTACATCCGGGACGAAAAACACAAGCGGGCGTGGGGACCTCTCTCAGAGGCGTGCGACTGCCCCTGCTGCCGGGATTACTCGCTGGGCTACCTGCACCACCTCTTTGACGTCGATGACCCGCTGGGCCAGCGCCTGGCGACGATGCACAATCTGCGGTTCTACACGCAGTTGCTGGCGAGCCTCACGCCTGCCTGACAAAAGGAGGAGCAGCTGACTATCAGGGTTGGGTGAAAGGGCTTGCCGATTTTGTCAAGTCCAGAGAGCCGCGAATGATCGCCTTCCACGTTTATGCCAACGACGCAGAGCAACTCCCCCTCGTCTTGCGCCGCGACCCAGACCTGCCCCCGTCGCCCAAACCGCGCTATCGCTCGGCTTACCGCTACCGGGGCTGGGAGGACCTGAACAAGGAGACCCTCGAGGCCTTCTCCCCCTTCGAAATCGCCACCCGGCTCTTCGACTACAGCGCCCTGGAACCCCTCCTGGCCGCCGACATCTACGTTGCCTCGGCCAAGGGCCAGGTCCCCTTCCACCAGGTGTATGCTGACGAATCGTCGGCACTGGACCCAGCTTGGACCCACATACAGCTAACTTCTGTGGGGGAGACGTGGTAATTTGGCGTGGAGAGATCTGGTGGGCTACGCTGCCTGAGCCGGTTGCTTCGGAGCCAGGATATCGCCGGCCAGTTTTGGTCGTACAATCAGATGATTTCAATCGCAGCCACGTCGAGTCACGGGCTTGCCGCGAGACTCGGTGGCAAACGTCTCCCAGGTGATTACCGTGGACAGAGTATTCTTGACCGAGCGTGTGGGGCCCGTTCCTCCCCACCTGTTTGAGCAAGTGGAAGCCGGGCTACGCTTGGTTCTGTTTTGTAGGGCGCTCAAAGTGGAGACACTTCCCCCCAGGTGTAGGGCTAATGGAAATCTCACAGATGAGGCTCGGACCTCACCCCGCCCACACGTCAGTCGCTTCGTCCTCATAATACGTGCCCTCGCCGTACTCGTATTCGTTGGCATAAGGAACAGCCTCGTCCCACTCCGGCTCGGCCGGGCCGGCGCCGCTGATCATGGTCACCAGGCCCAGGACGATGGTGAGTAGGCCAAAGACGCCCACGCAGCAGATCGGCCCCTCGGCCAGGACCATGTACAGGGCGGAATCCACGTCCAGGACCGAGCTGAGCCAATCGCCCCAGAGCCAGTCGGGCGTGCCCGGCACCTGGAGCACGGCGCTGACGACCGAATAGACGCTGCTCACCAGGTAGGGCAAGAGGAAGCAACTCAAAGCCAGGCCCAAGATCGTCACGATACAACCAAATCCACATCCGCGTCGTTCCACAATTCAACTCCTCGTCGAGCAATGATAAGTTGGGTGATGTTCGTAGTACGCGCTTTAGCGCGACTTGACGGCGATGAATCGCCTACTACGAACCCCACTTCTCTGGAAGGAAACACATCTGGCTACTTGCTGGCGGCATACCGTGCAACCAGGTCTGGCCGCTTTTCGGCCACGTCCTCGTAGACACCGCGATACTCGGGCGGGAGTAGGGCGGCCAGGCGGTACATCATCTCCTCGGTGAAGGCGTGCATGTCGGCGGCGCGCACCCGGCCCCCCGCCTCGTCTGCCAGCGGCGGGGCAAAGGGCGGGCCATAGGCCACCCGCACCGTCGCCCGCCGCAAGCGCAATAGCGAGGGAAAGACCTTCTCCTGCCCCGTGGCCACGGCCGGCAGCAGCTGAACGCCCGCCCGATAGGCCAGATAGGCGGCGCCGCTATGTCCTCGCTGCATGGCGCCCGTCGAGCTGCGCGTCCCTTCAGGGGCCATGCCCAAGATCCCGCCGCCCTCCAGCACCGCCATGGCCTTGCGCAGCGCCTTGCGGTCCACTTCGCCCCGCCTGACAAAGATGGAGTCGAGGGACTTGAAAAGCGGGCCGAGGACCGGGTTCTTTTCCCACTTTTCGGCGGCAAAGACGTAGGCCCGGTGGGGAAAGATCGCCATCAACACCGGCGGATCGAGCCAATGCAGGTGGTTGGAGATATACAAGTAAGGCCCCTCGTCCGGGATGTGCTCCAGGCCCTCCACTTCGACCCGGCAGAGGAGGTGAAGCAAAAAGAGGATGATCCCCCGCACCACCCGGTACCAGCCCCGGATCTCGAGCGAATAGTCTCCGTCTCTTGCCTCTACGGTATCTTTCCTACTCATGATCCTTAGAAACCTCCGCTGACTCTGTCAGCGAAAACACCGTCTCCGGCCCAAAGATACGTCCCCGGCCCGGCATCAGGGGAGGGGCGTGGGCGTCGGCGTGTCCGTCGCCAGCGGCACCTCGTAGCCGATCCACCAGCCCTGCACCTCCACGTCGTAACGGGCCACCGGGCCGAGGGGCGTCAGGGTCACATCGAAAGGGGCCACGGCCCCGGAGAGAAACACGTCGGCGGCAATGGCCACCGTCCGCGCCCCGACCACGTGCCCCTCCTCGTCGTAGAGAGTGACGACGAGGGAAACCCGCTCGGCGTCGGCGTCGCCCGTGTTGTGCACCTCGCCGCGGACCTGGTAAACGTCCTGCTCGGTCCCGTCCAGCCAGCCGCCCCAATCCTCGACGACCTCCAACTCGGGGTAACGTGGCCCCAGGTGGGTGCTGGGCACGCCGCTGAGGACCCGGGTCTGGTACTGGGCAAAGTTGGCTGGCGGCGCAGCAAAGAGCACGGCAAAAGGCGCCCGCCCGCCCGCCGCCAGGATGTCGAGTTGGACAAAGGCCGCCTCCAAAGCCAGCAACTGCCCCTGCTCGTCGTGGAGCGAGACCTGGACCTGCACCTCCTCGGCCGGGCGGCCCGACAGGTTGGCCACCTCGCCCAGGCACCACAGGGTGTCCACCGGGGTTCGATGAAAGGCCAGCCCCTCGATGTGCAGCGCCACCGGCGTGGGCGTGGGCACGACCGTCGGGCCGGGCTCCACCTTGAGGGGGATGATGATCTCCTGGCCGATGCGCAGGCGGCGGGGATCGCTGATGCCGTTGGCCTCCTGGATCTCTTGGACCGTCACGCCGAACCGGCGGGCGATGGGAATGAGCGTATCGCCCTGTTTGATGACATAGATGATGGGCGTCGGGGTGACGGTGGGTGTCGGCGTGTCCGACGGGGTGGCCGGGACCGGCGTAAAGGTCGCCCGGCGGGTGGCCGTGGGCCGGGGTGTGTCGGTCGCCGTGGCCGAGTTGCGGGCCACCGGGGTGGGCGGCGGCGGCCGGAGGACGCGGCCGCACCCGGCCAAAGAAAAGCCGAGTAGGACGATGAACCCTGCCACGACGAGCGCGACGCGCTGCGGGGTCCAGTTGCCCGTCATGCTCGCTCGCTTCAATGTTGCCCCCTTGCTCGCCACCGCGTCGCCGGGGAAAGTCGCAGTCGAAAGGGTCCTGGACGGCATCCAGGACCACACGAGATCCCTGAGTCTTGCATCGTGCCCGATTCTACCTCAAGATGGCGCAAAGCGCAAGAAGCGGATGGCCTTTTAGGGGGGAGGGGGGGCGCTGGGCAGATAGACGCGAAAGCGGATCCTGTGCCCGGCCCGGCCCGGTTTGACGGCGCCGTGCGGCGGTGCTATAATTCGATGGATTCCCATCAAGGAGGACAGAGATGGCAGACGCACGGGTCAAAAGTGTTGCACACATTCTGGTGGATTATTCCGTAGACGTCCAGCCGGGCGAGTTCGTGCAGATCCACGGCAGCCCGGAAGGCGCCCCGCTGATCCTGGCCGTGTATCAGCGGGTGTTGGAGCGGGGCGGCCATCCCTGGCTGCATCTCGGCCTGGACGAGGCGGCCGAGATCTTTTTCAAGTACGCCAGTGACGAACAACTCGACTACGTGCCGGACGTGCTGCGCCAACTCATGGAGGACGTGGACGTGCGTATCGGCATCTGGACAGCGACCAATACCAAGGCATTGTCCAACGTGAACCCGGCCAAGCAGCGGCGCGTGTCGGCTGCCCGCCGGCCCCTGAGCGAGCGCTTCCTGGAGCGGGCCGCCAAGAAAGAGCTCAAGTGGACGGGCACCGCCTATCCCACCCAGGCCTTTGCCCAGGATGCCGAGATGTCGCTGCGCGAATTCGAGGATTTCGTCTACGGCGCCGCCCTGGTCCACGAGCCGGACCCGGTGGCCGCCTGGCAGGCCATCTCGCGAGAGCAGCAGAAGCTCATCGATTGGCTGAGTGACAAGGACGAGGTGCGCCTCCGCGGCCCGGACACCGACCTGACCCTATCGATCAAGGGCCGCTCGTGGGAGAACTGCGACGGACACGAGAATTTCCCCGACGGCGAGATCTTTACCGGACCCATCGAGGACAGCGTCAACGGCCACGTGCGCTTTACCTACCCCGCCTGCACCGGCGGCCGCGAGGTGGAGGACGTCCAGCTCTGGTTCGAGGACGGCAAAGCGGTCAAGGCCACGGCAGCCAAGAATGAGGCATTCCTGTTGACCATGCTCGACGTCGACGAGGGCGCCCGTTACCTGGGCGAGTTCGCCTTTGGCACCAACGAAGGCATCCAGCGCTTTACCAAAAACACCCTCTTTGACGAAAAGATCGGCGGGACGGTGCACATGGCCCTCGGCGCCGGCTATCCCGAGACGGGCAGCCAGAACAAGTCGGCTATCCACTGGGACATGGTCTGCGACCTGCGCCAGGGGGGCGAGGTCTGGGTGGGCGGCGAGCTATTCAGCAAGGATGGTGAGTTCCAGATCTAGGATCGCCCGGGCCTGGATGGCGCCCGGCGGAATCAGACGGCGAGGGCGGGACAAGTGTCCCGCCCTTTTGTCGTGATGGCCCTCAGGCGAGCCCCCAGCCCAGGCTGGCCGCCAAAACCACCGCGCTCCAGAATTCGACGCCAAAGGTGGCCGTCGCCGGCTGACGGGCCAGCCGCCGGCCGATCCCGGCGTAAAGACCCAGGCCCACGACGGGGATGAGGAGCGGCAGGCCGCGCCAGGCCAGGGTCATCGCCAGCGCGGCAGCGACGATCAGCGTCAGGCGGGCTGCCAGCGGCCGGCGCATTACGCTGGGCGGGTCCAGCCACAGGGGCAGGGCGATGGACAGGGCAAAGGTGACCAGGATAAAGGCTGGCGATCCACCAGGTAGGGTCGGGCTGGCCCAACGCCTGTTCCAACCCCCGCCGGTTGGCCAGGGCCACCACGGCGAGGAGGAGCAGCACGTGGACCCCCTGGTCGGCGAGGAAGAGCAGGATGGGCGGCAGACGGAGGTGAGGCTCCAGGCGGACTTTGGCCCAGTCGGTCAGGCCGTGGGCGGCGACGAGGACCAGCAGCCAGGGCCACCAGACGTCGAGGCAGTCCCAGGCCACGGCCACCATGGCCAGTCCAACGGCGGCCAGGTGGACGGCCAGGCCGGACAGCGTTCGCTTGCGGGCCACCATCCTCCGGGTCTGGAGGACGAAATCGTCGACGAGGTGGGCCAGGATCAGCCGGTAGAACATGATCGTCGCCTAGTAGAGCAGGGCTTCCAGCCGGTCGGGGTCGAGCAGGCGAATGTGAGCCCGCTCGACGTGGACGCCGCTCACACTTGGAAGTTGTTATCGGCCTGGGCCAGGGGCGGCAAGCCGGCGTCCTTGACAGAGAGGATCGGCTCGTCGATGGGCCAGCGAATGCCGATCTCGGGATCGTTCCAGGCGATGCCCCGGTCCAGCTCCCGGGCGTACTCGTCCGTCACCTGATAGAGGACGTGGGCCTGCTCGCTGAGCACGCAGAATCCATGAGCAAGGCCGGCGGGGACGTAGAGCATCCGGCCGTTGTCGGCCGAAAGCTCCAGGCTCAGCCACCGGCCGTAGGTGGGCGAGCCCCGCCGGATGTCCACAGCCACGTCGTAGATTTGCCCCGTGAGGGCCATGACCAGCTTGCCCTGGGCCTGGGGCCGCTTCTGGTAGTGCAGGCCGCGCAAAACGCCGCGTGCGGAGAAAGAGAGGTTGGCTTGCACGAACGTCTCAGGGATGCCGTGGGCCGCAAACTCTGACCGCTTGTAGACCTCCATGAAAAAGCCGCGCTCGTCGCCGAACTGCTGAGCCTCGACGAGGACTAGGCCCGGGATCTCTAGCTTCTGGAACTGAAAAGGCATGTCGAGTATCCTCTCGGAAGGGTAGTGGTAAGGGGTTGACTGATGGGGGCGGGGAAACCCCGCCCCCATCAGTCAACGTGTAACCACTCCCTTGGGAAAAAAAGCTATTCCTGCCAGCGGCGCAGGATCTCTCGGGCAGCGACCAGGCCCGAAGCCGAGGCCTGGACCAGGCCCCGCGTCAGCCCCGCGCCGTCGCCGGCGGCAAAGAGGTTGTGGACGCCGGTCTCCAGGTCGCGGGTCAATTGGAGACGCGAAGAGTAGAACTTGGCCTCGACGCCGTAGAGCAGCGTGTGCCGCGAGGCGACGCCCGGTGCCACCTGGTCCAGGGCGTCGAGCATCTCCAGGATGTTGACCACGTAGCGGTAGGGCAGCACCAGGTTCAGGTCGCCGGGGGTGGCCTCTTTCAACGTGGGCCGGGTAATGCAACGCTCCAGGCGCTGGTCGGTGGTCCGCCGCCCAGCCTTGAGGTCGCCCAGGCGCTGGACCATGATCCCGCCCGACAGCAGGTTGGCCAGCCGGGCGATGTGTTTCCCGTAAGCAATCGGCTCGCGGAAGGGCTCGGTAAAGTTCTTGCTGACCAGCACCGCAAAGTTGCTGTTTTCGGTCCGCTTTTGGGCGTAGGAATGACCGTTGACCGTCATCACGTCACCGGCCCACTCGGTCACCACTTCTCCAAAGGGGCAAACGCAAAAGGTGCGCACCCGGTCGTCGAACGACGACGAAAAGTAGAGGAACTTGGGCTCGTAGAGCAGGTCGGTCAGCGGCGCAAAGACCTGGGCCGGCATCTCGACCCGCACGCCAATGTCCACCGGGTTGATGCTCAGGTTGAGTTCAAGCTCGTGGGCCAGTTGGGATAGCCAGTCGGCGCCCTCGCGGCCGGGCGCGACGATGACGTAGGGCGCCGTGAGCACCTCGCCCTTGCTCGTCTCCACGCCGGTCACAGTGCCGTCGTCGGTCAGGACGTGGGCCACGTCGGTCCGCATCCGCACCTCGACGCCCCGGTTCACCAGTTCCAGGTACATGGCGCCCAGGATGTCGCCGCTGCGCTCGGTGCCCAGGTGGCGGATGGGATAGTGTTGTAGTCGCAGCCCGGCCAGCGCCGCCCGGCGCGCCACCTCCTCGATGCGGTCCAGGTCGCCGCTGTAGGGTTCGCCGTCGGCGCCGTAACGGACCCAGAGGGCGTCCACCTCTTTCACCAGGGCCTCGGCCTCGGCCTCGCCGCGGACGTCGGCCAGCAGGCCGCCCACCTGGGTGGTGAGGGTCAGCTTGCCATCGCTAAAGGCGCCCGATCCGCCCCAGCCGGTGACCAGGGCGCAGGTGGCGCACTTCATGCACCGCCCCTTCTCGCGGGACGGGCAGCGGCGTTTGTCCAGCGGGGGTCCCTTGTCCAGCATCAACACGCGGGGATTGCCGGCGCGGGTGAGTTCTATCGCGGCGAAAATGCCCGCCGGCCCCGCCCCAACGACGATCACGTCATAGTCTGTGTGACTCATGATCTGTTCAGCCTCCAGCTTTCTCAAACCAGTCCCACGCCTGCGCCAGCCCCTCGTGCAGACCGACCTCGGCCCGCCAGCCCAGGTCGCGCGCGATCTTGGTGCAATCGAGGTACGAGTCGCGGGCGTCGCCGGGGCGGCGCGGGCCGCGCCGGGGCTGGATCTCCCGGCCCGCTACGCGCATCAAGGTGGAGAATAGCTCGTTGATAGACGTGCCCACGCCCGTGCCGACGTTGTACGCCTGGCCGTCGCCGCCGGTCAGCGCCAGCAGGTTGGCCCGGGCGCAGTCGCCGACGTAGACGAAATCGCGCGTCTGCTCGCCGTCCCAATGGATCTCGGGCGCCACGCCTTTGAGCAAATTCTGGCAAAAGATGGCGATGACGCCCGCCTCGCCGTGAGGGTCCTGGCACGGGCCGTAGACGTTGGCGTAGCGCAGGCTGGTCCAGGGGAGGCCGTGCTCGTCGCCGTAGAGGCGCACGTAGCGCTCGCCGGTATGCTTGCTCAGGGCGTAGGGCGACATCGGGTTCGAGGGATGGTCCTCGTCGGCGGGCAGGTACCGGGGATTGCCGTACATCGCCCCGCCCGACGAGATGTAGATGAACTTGCCCACGCCGGCCTGCCGCGACGCCTCCAGGAGGTTAATCGTGCCCAGCACGTTCTGTGTCGCGTCAAAGATGGGCCGCCGCACGGACAGCGACACGCTGGGGTTGGCCGCGTGGTGGTTGACGACGTCGGGCCGCTCGGCCTTGAAAAACTCGACCATTTCTGGATCGTTGACGTCCATCTCGACAAAGCGGGCCGCCGGGTGGACCTGCTCCCGCTTGCCCAGGCTGAGGTCGTCCACGGCGATGACTTGATGGCCCGCCGCTACGTAGGCATCTACCACGTGGGAGCCGATGAAACCGGCTCCGCCGGTAACCAGGATTTTCATAAATCCCCTCCCTGTACTGTGAGGTGCAGGCCGTATTGTAGCACGGCTGGCACAAAGGCTCAAGTTTCGGCCAAGGCCGTTGGCCTGAAAACGTCCACACTTTATTGTGAACCCACGCAAATCAGGACTTGACAAAGAACGAATGTTCGTGTATAATGGGGTCAAATCGAACAGATGAGCTAATCGAGTAACCGAGAAACCCGGTGAAAGGAGGCCAATCATGGCTCGCGAATTGTCAGAGCGGCAGCAAGGTATCCTGGAATTCCTCCGGGAGTTTATCGAGGAGAACCAGTTTCCGCCCACCATCCGCGAAATCGGCAAGCGGGTGGGCATTTCTTCCACTTCAGTGGTCAAGTACAACCTAGAGGCCCTGGAACGCAAGGGCTTTATCGAGCGCGACCCCGAGATCTCGAGGGGCATTCGCCTCCTTGAAGATCTGACGGGCCGCGTCGGCGAAGTGCTTCAGGTGCCTCTGCTGGGCCGCATCGCCGCCGGCACGCCCATCCCCGTGCCCGACGCCGAGTTCTCGCCCTTTGGGCACGACAGCACCATCGAGCTGACCCGCGACATCGTCAAGGACGCCAAGGGCATCTACGCTCTGGAGGTCCAGGGCGATTCGATGATCGACGCCCTCATCCACGACGGCGACGTGGTCGTCATGCAGCATCAGCAGACGGTGGAAAATGGCGAATTGGCTGCGGTTTGGCTGCGGGACCAGGAAGAGACGACGCTCAAGCGCTTCTACCTGGAGGGCAGCCAGGTCCGGCTCCAGCCCGCCAACCCGACGATGGGGCCGATGTACTTCCCCGCCGACGACGTCGAGGTCAAGGGCAAGGTGGTGTGCGTCATTCGTCAACTGAACTAGCCACAGACCCGGCGTAGCGCCCGGCGCATCGCCGTCTCTTGCCGGGGTTGAACGCCACGTTAAAACTGAAAACCGGCCTCTCTGGGGCCTTGACTTAGAACGCATGTTCTGGTATAATGGAACGTGCGTTCTTTTTTTCTATTGGCCGTCTGAAGGGATCGAGATGGAGCAGAGGCGAAAAGACTATCGGGAGCGGATCTTGGCCTTTGTGGAAGCGTTCGTTGACGAAAACGGCTATTCTCCGACCTATGACGAGATCCGCAAAGCGGTGGGGCTCAGCAGCAAGTCCCACGTCAACTACTACGTCCTCGCTCTAGAAGAAGAGGGGCGAATCGAGCGGACGCCCCATGCACCCCGTGGGCTGCGGAGGGTCGCCGTTGAGGAATAAACCTCGGAGGAGGGTAGAGAGCCATGCGCCACAGATTGCACTTTCAAGCGGACCGCATCGAGCTGGTCCTGGCCAGCCA
>CAYLZO010000031.1:0-30520 GCA_964387775.1 uncultured Anaerolineaceae bacterium | reverse complement strand
AGCCGCTCGATGGCGGTCCAGGGCAGCATAGGCACCGTGCCCTCGGGCAGGTAGAGGGCCGCGCCCCGGGCGCGGGCCTCCAGGTCGGCCGGGCTGTCAGGCGGCACCAGGGCGGCCACGTCGGCGACGTGGACCCACAGGCGGTCGCCGTCCAGGCTGATGGCGTCGTCGGGCTCCCGGTTGCCCTCGTCGTCGATGGCGTAGGCCGGCAGGTGACTCAGGTCCAGGCGGTCGTCGGGGGGCAGTCCGGGTAGCTCCATCTCGGGCGCTTCCGTCGGTACGTCGAGGCGCACGGGATAGGGATTGACCGTGGCGTCCCAGTAGCCCAGCCTGAGCAGGAGGGCGTGGGCATTTTCGCGGCTCTCGTGGCGGCCCAACTCGCGCAGCACGCGGCTCTTGTCGGTGCGCCCGTAGGCCAGGTCTTCGACGTCGCGCAGGAAATCGCCGTCCTCGGGGAGGAATTTCCCGCGCCGCACCCGCGCCAGGAACTCGGCCCAGGCCCGTTCTTCTGCGGCCTTGGCCTCGCGGGCGGCCTGCTCCTCGGCCACCTCCTCCGGCGTTCGGGCGACGACGGCCTCCGGCGTGCCCTCGAAGTAGAGGCCGTCGGCCACCAGCTCCCAGGCCGCCCAGGCGGTGGCCGGCGTGAACTCACCGTAGGCCAGCTCGGCCAACTCGGCCAGGTGGGTCGTGGTGCCGGCCAAAAGCTCCCAGGCTGTCTTGACCTCGCCCTCCTGGGGCCGCAGGTCATCCAGGCTCTCCAGCGGGCCGGGATGGAGGACCTCCACGTCCTTGGGACGGACCGATTGCGTCCCGCCATCCTCCAGCGCCAGTTCCAGCTTTTTGCCGGTGAGACGCGTCACCCGGGCGGGCCGGGTTTTGTAGAGTACCAGGCTGTTGGGACGAGGCACAAAGGTTGGCATAGGCTTGGACCTCCGTTTTCGTGCAAGATCGTGTCTGTCATTCTCCCAGAGTATAGCTTGAGTCGTCACTACCGTCAACTTTGCCCCCGTCCCACTTGGGCGTAGGGCGATTAAAATCATTCCCGATCTCGCCACTCCGATTTGCATTGGCTCGACTTTTGAGGTATGATCGTAGGTCGAGTTCTTAAGGAGAAAAGATGACGTATAATCCAGAAAACCCAATTATCGTCCAGGGGGACAAGAGCGTGCTCCTGGAAGTGGATAACGACTTTTATCAGGACGCCCGGGACGTGCTGGCCCGCTTTGCCGAGCTGGACAAGAGCCCCGAGTACGTCCACACCTATCGCATCACGCCCCTGTCGCTGTGGAACGCCGCCTCGGCGGGCATGACGGCCGAGGCCATCCTCGAGGGGCTGGAGCGCTACAGCAAGTACCCGGTGCCCGGCAACGTCCGGGTGGACATCGAGGACTATATCTCGCGCTATGGCCGCGTCAAGCTGACCTGGCGCGACGAACCCGACATCCCCACCGGGCGCAGCCTGGTCCTCGTCTCCGAGGACGAGGCCCTCATCGCCGAGCTGGCCCGGCAGAAGCAGCTCTTGCCCTACATCCTGCGGCAGCCTGATCCGCTGACCCTCATCGTGGAGGCCGCCCGCCGGGGCCACGTCAAGCAGGCCCTGGTCCAGATCGGCTACCCGGCCGAGGACTTGGCCGGCTATGTAGATGGCGAGCACTTGGAGATCCACCTGCGGCCCTTCACCGAGGCGGGCAAGCCTTTTGCCCTGCGCGACTATCAGCAGGACGCGGCCGAGATCTTTTACGCTGGCGGCGCGGCCCACGGCGGCTCGGGCGTCGTCGTGCTGCCCTGTGGCGCGGGCAAGACCATGGTCGGCATGGCCGTGATGGACGAGATGCAGTGCAACACGCTGATCCTCTCGCCCAACACCGTCGCCGTGCGGCAGTGGATCGACGAGCTGCTGGACAAGACGACGCTGACCGAAGACGAGATCGGCGAGTACACGGGCCACCGCAAAGAGATCCGGCCCATCACCATCTCGACCTACCAGACCATGACCTATCGCAAGCGGGGGACGAAAAAGCCCGGCGTGCCGCTGTTGGAGCAATTTCCCCACTTTAAGCTCTTTAACGAGCGGGATTGGGGGCTGATCATCTACGACGAGGTGCACCTGCTGCCCGCGCCTGTTTTTCGCATCACGGCCGAGTTGCAGGCCCGCCGTCGTCTGGGCCTGACCGCCACCCTGGTCCGCGAGGACGGCCGCGAGACCGACGTGTTCTCCCTCATCGGCCCCAAAAAGTACGACGTGCCCTGGAAGGACCTGGAGAAGCAGGGCTGGATCGCCACCGCCGAGGTGACCGAGATCCGCATCCCCATGCCGCGCGACCGGCGCATGGAGTATGCCGTGTCCGAGCCCCGGCAGAAATACCGCGTCGCCGCCGAGAATCCGCTGAAATTCGACGTGCTGGACGAGCTGCTGGCCAAACACCCCGACGACCAGGTGCTCATCATCGGCATGTACCTGGACCAACTCCAGGCCGTGGCCGAGCGCTACGATTTCCCGCTCATCACCGGCCAGACGGCCGTGCACGAGCGGCGCAAGCTCTACGAGGCGTTCCGTCAGGGCTCGCTGACGCGCTTGATCGTCTCCAAGGTCGGCAATTTTGCCATCGACCTGCCCGATGCCAGCGTCATGATCCAGATCAGCGGCACCTTTGGCAGCCGCCAGGAGGAAGCCCAGCGCCTGGGCCGCATCCTGCGCCCTAAGCAAAACGGCCTGCTGGCTCACTTTTACACCCTGGTCAGCCGCGACACCCGCGACCAGGAGTTCAGCGCCAACCGCCAGCTCTTTCTCACCGAGCAGGGCTATCGCTACACCATCCTCTACGAGGACGAGGTCGAGGACTATGAGCCGGCGACCCTGGCCGGCGAGGTGGTCGAAACGCAGCCGTGCGACGGGCAGGTCCAACCCCAACTCGTCGCCGGTGGAGACTAGCCCATGCCCACATTGGAAACGCTAAGCGAATCGGACCTGCGCGGGCCGCTGAAACCTGCCAGCCTGCAACGGGCGCGAGGGTACGTCAGCCGTGTCCAGAACCCGGTGCGCGTGGGCCAGAGCCTGCGTGCCGAGGTGCCCGGCACCCGCCTCTACGACGTCGAGGTGGATGTGGGCCCGGACGGCATCCAGGCCCAGTGCACCTGCCCCTACAACTGGGCCGGCTATTGCAAGCACGTCGGCGCCGTCCTGCTCAAGTGGATCCGCTCGCCGGGGTCCTTTGAGGTGCGCGAGAGCGGGGACGGGTCGGGCCAGCCCTCCCTCGAGGTAGAGCCGCTGGAGCCGCCGGCCTCCTGGCGCCCCGACGAGGTGCCCGATTGGGCCACCACCCCGTTCGAGGCCCGCCAGCAGGAGAACCGCGAGGCGCTGAAGGAGTGGCTGGAGGAGGTCAAGCTGAACGACCTGCGCGAGATGGGCCGCAACCGGGACTGGACCCTGCGCGGCACGCGCAAGGCCCAGATCGTTCAGCAGGTGGCCGACCACGTCTCCGACCGCGACGACGTGGAGCAGGCCGTCGCGGGCCTCGACGACGAACACGCCGCCGTGCTGCGCGCCCTGGACATCATGAGCATCCGCACCTTTATCTCGGACGACCACACGGCGCAGGTCGCCCGGCATTGGAGCGAGCTGAAAACCTACAAGCAGTTCCAGACCTACACCCGCCACCTGTGGGAACGAGGGCTCGCCCTGCCCGGCTATACCCGCGAGGCGTATTCGGGCGAGGACGATTTCATCCCCTGGGTCCTGGCCCGGCACTTTCCGCCGCTGCTGGTGGGGCTGACTACCGACGGCCCGGCCGACACTGCGGCCAGTGGCCTGCGCCTGGCCGAGCCCTATGACCTGGCCCGGGCCGCCAATCAGATCGTGCTTCTCCTGGAAAAGTCGCCCACTCCGCTGCGGCCGCCGATGCCCCGGCCGCGCCTGGCCCGCTTCCATCCCGAGCTGCAAGACTGGGATTACGTGCCCGAGGAGCTGGCCGAGGCGAAACAGCAGGGACGTTTCAGCCGGGGATCAGAGCTGGTTCTCACCGTTCCGCCGCAGCAACGTTCCCTGCCCGACGAGGCCATCGAGCGGCTGGCGCCTATCGCCGGGGGCGAGGCGCGGCTGGAATTCATCTACGCCCTGCTGGTCGCCTCCGGCGTGCTCCTGCCCGGCAGCCCGGCCACCGTCTGGCCCGAGGTTCAGACCGAGTTTTTCCGGCGGGACGAGCTGGAGCAGGGCGCCATCCTGTTCGACGCCTACACCACCATGACCAACTGGAGTGCCCTGTGGGAGGTGCTGCGCCGCGAGCCGGAGTTGAGCCTCAAGCGGCCCTGGCGCTATGGGTACTACAAATCGCACCGGCTGCGCTCCGAGCTGGCGGGCTTTCGGCAGTTGGTCCTGCGAATCCTGGCCCTCGTGCCCGACGACCGCTGGGTGGCCGTGGGCGACTTTTTCAACTTGATGCGCTCCACGTGGCCCGCCTTTAGCCAGGAATTCTGGGAGCCCTACTATGCCTATGGCCAGGATTTGGGCCGGTCGCAGGCTGTCTGGTTCCTGGCCCGTGGCGACCGTCCGCTGGGCGAAGGCGACCCCGCCGACTGGGACCTGGCCCAGGGCAACTTGATCCACGAGATGCTGACCGGGCCGCTGCACTGGCTGGGGCTGGCCGATTTACAGCTCGACGACGGGGACCTGGTCGCCTTCCGGCTCCACGGCCTGGGGGACTTGTACTGGGATTGGGCCGACCGCGTGCCCGCGCCGCGACATTCCGTGGCCCAACGGGAGGCCGGGCAAGCCGGCGAGGCGGTAGCCGTTGGCCCGGGCGAGCTGACCATCACCGTCGAGCCCTCGGCGGTCAGCGCCCAGGCTCACAGCCTGCTGGACCAGGTGGCCCGCCTGGAAGTGACCGAGCCGCATCGTTTCGTCTACCGGCTCGACGCCCAGGCCGCCTACGAGTCCTTCGAGGAGGGCGTCGTCCTGGACGATCTGCTGGCCGATTGGGAGCGGCTTCTGGGCACACCGGTGCCCGACGCCATCGGCGAGCAGTTGGCCGCCTGGTGGCAGGCCTACGGCCAGGTGCGTATCTACCAGGACCTGACCGTCGTCGAGTTCGGCGACGAGTACGCGCTGGCCGAGATGAAGGCCGTCACCTCGCTGGACGAGCACCTGGTGGCCGAGATCTCGCCCCGGCTGGTAGTCATCCGGCCCGAGGCGCTGGAGCCCCTCGTCGCCGAGTTGGAAAGAGCGGGCTACACACCCAAGAGAGCAGACAGGGACGGACGTGGCTGAAAACATTCGAGAGCTCTTGGAATCTTATCACGCCAACACCTTGTGGGAGATGGCCGAGGCCGCCGGCCTGGACGTGACGACCGAGAGCGGCAAGCGGCTGCGCAAGGCCCAGGTCATCCGCAAGATGGAGGCCGAGTTCTTCACCGAGGAGCGGGTGGCCGCCGCCCTGGCCCGCCTAAAAGATCGCGAGCGAGAGATACTCGACCGACTCTTGCTGCGTGGCGGAGAGGCATTGACCCAGGACTTTGAGCGGGAGTTGACTCGGGCCAATCTGGTGACGTCTGCGCCCGAGCGTCCCGCGCCCCGCTACCGGTTCCGCGTGTATCCCGCTGGCTACGTCGCCAATCCCAAGCGCCGGAACTCGAACATTTTTGAAGACGTCGTGGCCCGGCTTACCTTGCAGGGCCTGGTCTTTAGCCGAGGGACCCCAACCAGCGCCGGTGGCACGCCGCTCAAGGTCCAGTTTGATCCGGCCCGTGTCGTCTTTGTGCCCAAAGAGATCCGCCGCCACCTGCCCGAGCCGGAACCGCTGCCGCCCGGCATGGCCGAGTGGCAGCCGGAGCGGGTCGAAGCCGGTGACCCCGAGCTATTGCTGCGCGACCTGTACCTCTATTGGGACTTTGTGCGTCGCAACGAGGTTCCCTTGCTCAAGACCGACCTGGTGGGCAAGCGCTCGCTGAACGCCCTGAATCCCACACTGCTGGCCCCCGACCCGCTGCTGGACGACGCCCGGCGCGAGGATGAGACGGGCCGGCTCTACCTCTTGCGCCGGCTCTTGCAGGAACTCGGCCTGGTTCACAAGCACCAGGGCGAGTTGCGGCTCGTGAACGAGGACCCCCTCCACGTCCCCAATTTCTGGCAAGAGCCCCTGAGCCGCCAGGTGCAGGGGTGCCTCCAGGCCTGGATCGGCCTGGGGCGGACGCAACCGTGGCAGAAGGAAGCTGACGAGTACGGCGCCCGTTATCGACGTGCCCGGAGTACTATCGTCGAAGTCCTGCGCACGTTGGCGCCCGGTGCCTGGTTTGAGATCGAGGACCTGCTGGAGCGGGTCCGAGTCTACGAGGTCGGCTTTCTCTTTGCCGATCGGGGCCGGTTGCAAGAGTTCCGGGGGAGCTGGTACTATAGCCACGTCGGCACCTCGTTCTACGGCCCGGTGCAGCAACTGCGCCGCAAGTTTGACCAACTGGAGCAACGTTTCGTCGAGGAGGCGGTGCGCGATTTTCTACACCAGATCGGCCTCGTGGACCTGGGCTACAGCGGCGAGCGAGCACGGGCCTTTCGCCTGAACGCCATCGCCGAGACCGCATTGTCCGAGGTGGGCACCGAGCAAGCCGCCTCGCTGGACCGGCGGGCTACGGGCAAGCTGATCGTCCAGCCGAATTTTGAGCTAATGGCCCTGGGGCCGGTGAGTTTCGCCACGCTGGCCTGTCTCGACCTCTTTGCCGAGCGGGCCCAGGCCGACCGGGGGGCCTTTGCTTACCGCCTGACGCGGGAGTCGGCCTACGAGGCGCAGCAGGCGGGGCTGGGCGTGGGCGAGATCCTGCGCTTCCTGGAAGAGGCGGCCGGCACTGACGTGCCGCAGAACGTGCGCCGCTCGCTGCAAGAGTGGGGCACCCACCACGAGCGCATCGTCTTTCGCTCCGGCGTGAACCTGCTCCAGGCGGCCGACGCCGACCTGCTGACCGAGTTGCTCTCGGACGAGGGGATCGGCGGGCAGATCGTCCGCCGGGTGGCCCCCGAGGTGGCGCTGTTGAGCGAGGACGGGCAGAAGCCGCTCGTGGACGGGCTGCTGGCGCGGGGGCTGTTGCCTTCCGTCTCCGGGGCGGAGCCGGAGGCCGCCGACGACAGTGTCATCGTCGAGGCCGATGGCACCATCCAGCCGGTGCACGCCGTGCCCGGCCTGCAGCTACGCGGCCGGCTGGAGCGCGTGGCCGAGCCTGCTGACGACGGCCGCTGGCGCCTGACCCCCGAGTCGGTGCGGCGGGCGGGCGGCAGCAAACCCGAGGTGGAGCGTATCCTGGCCGACCTGCGTAAACTCCACCGGGGCACGTTCCCCGAGGGCCTGCCGGAGCAGATCAAGGCCTGGGGCGGCTACTATGGCGACGCCCAGGCCGGGACCCTGACGCTGATCGAGTTTCGCGACCGGGGGGCTCTGGCCGAGCTCCGCCGCCAGCCCAAGCTCAAGTCGTTGTTGAGGCCCTTCCCCGCCGGCGAGCGGGCGCTGGCCGTGGTCCCGGCCGACAGGCTGTCCGAGGTCGAAGAGATCCTGGCCCGCTACGGGGTCAACGTGGATCAGGGCTTGAAGCGCTGAGGGCTCCTGGCCACAGCCCGTTCGACAACGAGACATCCTCGACGACGGTGCGCACGCCGGGGATGCCTCGTGTCTGTGTTGGACTCTCTGCCCCTTATCTGACAACCAGCGGCAGATACACCTGGTGCCCCTCGGGGGGCGTCGTCGTGTAGCGGTACACGCCACCGCCAAAGATGTAGCCCAGACCGGGGATTTCCTCCCGCGAAACGGCCGCCTGCCCCACAGCCGACGCGATGCCGCCGGAGGTGCCGACGTAGAGCCGCGACCGCTGGCCGTCGCTGTTGGCGATCATGGCGGTGCTGACGTTGGGCCGAGGTGCGCCCGCTGCCTCCGTCCAGGTCTGCCCTCCATCCGCGCTCTGGCACAAACCGGGATCGCAACCGGTGTAGAGCGTGTAAGGCGCCGAGTCAGGGGCCGGTGGCATAAAGACCAGGCCCACGCCTCCGCCTCCGCCAAACACGGTGTCCACGTCCGGCAGTTCCTGCCAGGTGGCGCCGGCGTCGTCAGAGACGAATAGGTTGGGCTGGGGATTGGGGCCGGCGGCATAACTGTACAACCGGACGTAAACGGTGTCGGTGAGGTCTGGATGGGGCGCGATGGATTCGATGTGGACCGGCGGCAGCACGCCGGGGATGGCGGCAGCCGCCCAGGAGTCGCCACCGTCCGTGGAGCGCCACAGGCCCATGCCCCCCGTGCCGGCGTAGACGAGATCGGGATTCATCTCGTCGTAAGCGAGGATGAGCACCTCGCTGATGGCCGGGCTGGGTCCCAGGTAGGACCAGCTCTGGCCATAGTCGTCGCTGGCATAGACGCCGCTCGGCTCGTCGCCGGTGTTGCAGTGGGCGGTATCGCGGCAAAAGCCGACGCCGGCCAGGATGCGCCCGGGCACGCCGGGGTGAGGGGCCGCGTTCAGCGCCCGGCCTTGCCAGCCGGCCCAGGTGACGGGCAAGGTCATGGTCACGGGCTGCCAGGTGGCGCCCCGGTCGGTGCTGACCTGCACGCAGGGTTGATCGTCACAGCTATCGGCGAAATAGACGCGCTCGGAGGCAAAGGGGTCGGCGGCCAGCACCTGGCCCTTGGGCGACCCGCCGTGGAAAAAGACGAGCTCCCGCCACGCCCGCCCGCCGTCGTCGCTGCGCAGGATGCCGCGCTCGAACGTGTTGACGTAAATCGTGTCAATCTCGCCGCGAGGCGCGGCCAGGCCGCGTATCTGGAGCCCGGTCAGCCCTTCGTTCATTTCCTGCCAGGTGGCTCCACCATCGGTGCTCTTGACGACGCCGTGCATCTGGCTCCCGACGTAGATCGTCTGCCCGTCGCCGGGCGGCAGGGCAAAAGACTGGACCTGTACCGGATTGTAGCCCTCGTAGCCCATGACCGGCGTCCAGGTGGCCCCCCCGTCGTCGCTGGTGTAGCCGCGCTCGCCGGCAGCCCAGATCGTGTCGGAGAAAAACGTCATCGACCAGATCCCCCCGCCGGGATCGAGTGTGTCTGTCACCGCGACCGTGAGCCAGGTACTGAGGCCGGGGTCGGTGCTCTTGAGCAGGTAGGGGGCCGCCGGCGGCTGGTACTCGGCGTGGGGCACGATCCAGGCTTCGTGGGCGCCGCCGGGGTCAAAGTAGATGCGCCGCAACTGCCGGTCCAGGTCGGCGGCCCAGTGCCAGGTCAGCGCGCCGTCGGCGGTGGTAAAGACGTTGCCGGTGAAGGTAGTCGCCGCCATCTTGCCCGGATCGCCGGGATGGAAGGCCAGGTCCACGAGGTCGGTGTCGGTCAAGCCCACGGTCCGCGTCACCCAGGTATCGCCATAGTCGGTCGAGTAGTAGACGCCGCCCTCCCCGGGCGCGAGGGGGATGCCTGCGCATTGGCCCACGCCGACGTAGATGACACCGGCGGCCGTGGGATGGGGCGCCGGATAGGTCCGGTAGCAGCCGTTCTGGGAATGGAAAAACTCGGGGAGCTGCTCCCAGGTCTGGCCGCCGTCCAGGCTGCGCACAACACGGCTGCTGTCGCTGCCATAATAGATGACGTCGGGGTCCAGGGCGTCAAAGGCGATGCGCGTCGGCCAGTCGTTGGCCAGGGCCAGCGCCCAGCTCTCGGCCGCGTCAAAGCTGGCAAAGAGGCCCACGTCTGCTACGGCGGCGTAGACCGTCGTGGGCGTCACCGGATGGACGACGACCTGTCGCACCCGGCCACCGTACGGTCCGCCCGTGGCCCACACGCCGATGCCCTGGGTGACCGTAAAGGCGTTGGGCAGCATGCCCGACTCGCCGCCCGGATTCTCGACCGTCAGGGTGTAGGTGCCGGGGTCGAGGCCCCAGGGCACCGTGGCCGTCAGCCGCCCGGCGCTGATCCAGCCCACGTCGTCGAGCACGGTCGCGCCCAGGGTGACGGTCGGCACGGCAGCAAAGCCGGTGCCGGTGATGGTGAGGGTCGTGTCCAGGTCGTTGGGGGCGGACGAGGGGCTGACCTCGGTGAGGGTCGGGGCCTGCTCGGGTTGTGCCGCGCGTACCGAACCGGCTGCCCAGAGTAAGGCGGTTACAGTGGCCGCCAAGGCCAGCAGGATGGTCCATAAAACAAGTCGTTGCCACTTCATCAGCTCTTGCCTTTCTGCACCAAGATGGATTGCCTTGGCGCCTAACGGTTCATTCGTATTGAGGTCGTACTTCGTGCAGTGCCGCAGCGTGCTCCGAGGCCAGAAACGTCCTTTTCAGCGCCTCGTCGCCGATGCGCGCTGCTTGCCGGTGCAGCCGCAGGTGGGCCTGGTTGAGCAGCGCCTCGGCGCGGCGATCCTGGGCGGCGCGCAGCACCCGCACGCAGGTGCAGAAGACGCGGAAGGGCTCCAGCACGCCGTCGAGGGTGCCGGTCTCCAGGTAGTCCAGTATGGCCTGGGCATGGGCCTGGGCCTGGCTTACACGGTCGGCGGCGAGGGCCAGGCGGGCCAGGCCGGCTTGGGCCTCGGTGGCCAGGTTCGCCTGGTCCAGCGCCAGCCGGATTTCGACGGCCTGCCGGTAGGCGTCGGCCGCCTCCTCCGTCGCCCCCAACTCGGCCAGCGCGTGGCCCAGGTGGGTCAAGGCGTAGGCTTGCGTCGCCCGGTCGCCGGTCTCGGTAGCGATGCGCAGCGCCTCCCGGCTCGTGTCGCGGGCGGCCTCGTTATCGCCCAGCCGGTGGAGGAGCAAGCCCCGGTAGCTCAGCACCAGGGCTTCTCCTTGCGGATCGCCGATGTCGTGCAGGATGCGGATGCCTTGCGCCAGGTACTCGGCGGCCGGGCCGTAATCGCCCAGCCGCAGGTGGACCAGCCCCAGCCCGCCGAGGGCGAACCCCTCCACGCGCCGATCGCCGATCTCGTGCAGAAGGGCCACCGCCTGCTCGAAATAGGTCTTGGCCGCACCGTGGTCGCCCAGCTCGCTGGAGACGACGCCCAGGTTGGTCAGGGCCGCGCCCTCGCCCTCGCGATCCTCGATCTCGCGGCAGAGGCGCAGCGCGTCCTCCAGGTAGCGCCGGGCGTCGGCGTGCTGGCCCTGGTCGGCGCAGACCTGTCCCAGGTTGCCCAGCGCCGCGCCCTCGCCCCAGCGGTCGCCGATCTCGCGATAGACGGCCAGGGCTTGCTCGAAATAATCCCGCGCCTGATCAAAGTCCCCCTGCCCGGCGGAGATGGCCCCCAGGCTGTTGACCGCCGCGCTCTCGCCCCGGCGGTCGCCGACGGCGCGGAAGGCGTGCAGCGCCTGCTCGAAATAGTCGTGGGCCTGGCCGAACTCGCCACAGCGGGCCGAGACGACGCCCAGGTTGCGCAGGCAGCTCGCTTCCTCGCGGGGCAGGTCCGCCTCGCGGGCCAGGTGCAGGGCGCGCTCCAGGTGCGGCTCGGCTCCGGCGCAGTCGCCCTGCCGCCAGAGCGCCCGGCCCCAGTGGAGATAGCCGTCGGTCTCGCCGGGCACGTCGCCGGCGGCCTGGGCCAGCTCGATGGCCTGTTGGGCGGCGGCCTCGGCGGCTTGGTAGTCGCCGGTGAGCTCGGCGTGGGTTGCCCGGCGAAGGGCCACCACCGTCCGGCGGGACTTGGCGGGCAGCGGATCGGCGGCGTCCAGGGCCTCGGCCAACGCTTCGAGGGCGGCCAGGTCGTGCTGCTGCGCTTCGCGCTCGCCCTGCACATCGTGGACCTGCTCGCGGAGCCGTAGCAGAGCGTAACGCTCGGCCGTGTCCGACGAGGGCGCCAGGTCGAGGGCGCGGCTGAGGTATTCGGCCGCCTCCTCGTGGGCGTAGTGGGCGGCGGCCTGCTCGCCGGCCCGATGCAGGTAGGGGACCGCCTTCTCGGGGATGCCGGCCTCGACAAAGTGCCAGGCCAGTTGGACCACGATGTCGTCCGTCTCGTCGCCGTAAAGCTCCTCCAGAACCAGCCCCACGTCCTCGTGAAAAATGGCGCGCTCGATCTCGTCCAGGCGGCCGTATAGGTAGGTCTGAAAGAGGTTGTGCTGGAACTGGTAGAGGGACAGCCGCTGGCCGGAATCGAGCCGCCGGATGCCCTGGCTGCTGATGAGGTGGTGCCGCTTGTCCAGCTCGCCGCTCAGGCGGCGGATGAGGCCCCGGGCGGCCACCTCTTGCAGGCGGGCCACGACCTCGGCGGTGAAGGCCTCGCCTTCGACGCTGGCCACGGTCAGCGCCTCGCGCAGTTCGTGCTCCAGCCGGCCGATGCGCTCCTCAATGACGCCCTCGACGCGGGCCGGCAGCCGGCTCCAATCGAGGGAGGGGCCGACGACCCAGCGCCTCCACTCATCGCGGACGATGTCGCCCCGCTCCTGCATGTCGCGCAGCAGCTCGATGGTGAAAAGGGGGTTGCCGGCCGTGTGGCGGTAGAGGGCCTGGCGGAAGGCACTGCTCAGCTTGTTAGCCTCGATGTCGAGCAGGGCCTCCACAAAGCGCTGGCCCTCGGCCCGGTCGCTGTCGGCCAGGTCGATCCAGATCTCACCGAAATAACGCTTGAACTCGGCCAAGACCTTTTCCAGGGGGTGGCGCTCGATCTGGCCCGTGGTGGGCGAGCGACGGCCGATGGCCACCTCGTCGGGGCGGTAGGTGCCGACGATGAGGATGCGGCTGTCGCCGATGCGGCGTCCCAGGCGGAAGAGCAGGCCGGTGGAGGCCAGGTCGGCCCAGTGCAGGTCGTCGAGCACGAGGATCAGGGGCCGCTCGGCGGCCAGGGTGCGCAGGACGTTGGTGTACTGCTCAAAGATGTGGTTTTGCTCCAGGCCGGTGCTGGCCGGGGCGACCGGTTCCTGCGGGCGGTGGACCAGGCGCTCCAGCTTTTCGACCCAGCCGGCCCGCTCGGCGGCAAAGGCGCCCACCTGGGCGGCCAGGCCCGCGCCGGGCAAAAAGACGCCGACGAGGTCCGGCCCGACCTCGACGAGGGCGCGGAGCGAGACACGCAGGAACTGGCGCAGGCGGGTGGCGTTTTCGGTGGTGATGGTGCCCTTGGCCACCGGGTCCTCCACGTCGCCGGCCAGTTGGGCCAGGATCTCGCGGAAGGGCAGGTAGGGGTCGCCGATGCCGGTCTCGGCGTCGCTCTGGCCGACGGCGGCGACGAGGTCGGCGTGCTGCGCCTGGGCGCGGCGGATGAACTCGCGGACGAGGGCCGTCTTGCCGCTGCCGGCGCCGCCGGTGGCGAAACAGACCTGGCCCTGCCCGGCCCGGGCGCGGTCGAGGAAGTGCTCCAGGTGGGCCAGCTCCTGTTCGCGGGCGACGAATGGTTTGTTTATCACAGTGTGGGTATCCTCTCCAGTTTCGGTCGTCTTTTACGGAGCCTGGCGCAGGACGAGCGGCAGGTAGACGTGGTGGTCAGGCTGCACGGTCGTGTAGCGGTAGACGCCGCCGCCCAGCGCGCCGTATTCGCTGGCGCGGGCGCCAACCGCCTCCAGGTGCATAGTCCCTGTGCCGCTCATCGGCGATACCATCCCTCCCGGCGTGCCGATATAGGTCATGACCCGCTGGCCATCGCTACCGGCGGCCAATGCTGTGGGCCAGGAGATGCCTTCGAGTTGTTCCCAGGTTTGCCCGTCGTCCTGGCTCTGGCAGACGCCGGCGCCGAATTCGTTGCCCAGGCCGCAGCCGGTGAGCAGCGTGGGCGGCTGGGTTGGGGCGAAAAGCAACTGCACAGCAGCCTGCCAGGTCAAGTGCGTCCAGGTTTCCCCGGCATCGTGGGAGACGAACAAGCCGCCGTTGTCCTCGCTGCCCTCCCCTGAGGCATGGACGTACACGGTGTTCGTGATATAGGGATGGGCAGTCACAAACTCCATGTCGGCAAATCCCGATGGGTTGGGCGTGGGCGCCCAACTCTGCCCGCCATTGTTGCTCCGCCACAGGCCAGTGCCTTGGGTGGCGGCGTAGATCAAGGCTGGGTTCTGGCTGTCAAAGGCGATCTCGGTTACCCAACTGATGGGCTGGGTCGGTCCCAGGTGCGCCCAGGTGAGTCCATAGTCATCGCTGCCGTACAGGAGAGCCTCTGTCTGGCCATCCCAGAAGTTGAGGCCCGGCGGCCAGACCTCCACGCCGGCCAGGATGCGGCCGGGCACCGCCGGATGGGCGGCCAAAGTGTAGAAGGCGCCGTTCCAACTGCTGTAGGACGGCGGCAGAGTGGCCGTGACCGAGATCCAGTTTCCCGGATCTTTACCGCCATCATCGCTGATCCACAGGCAGACGGAATCTGGGCATCCGTGCCCAAAATAGAGACGCTCCGGCTGGAACGGATCGATGGCCAGCTTGGTCCGGTCGGGAAAGCCCCCCTGTCCAAAGTCGAGGGAGCGCCAGCTTTGGCCGCCATTCTGGCTTTTGACCAGGCTGAAATCGACTTTGGCATAGACGGTTTCGGGATCGTCGGGGGTGACGAGGACTGATACCGGCTCCAAGCCGGCCAGGCCCTCGCTGGCCAACTGCCAGATGTGCCCGCCGTCGGCGCTTTTGTATACGCCGTCGGTGAAATCCCCGACATAGACGTCCGACGGATGGGCGGGATGTATGGCGATGGAGAGGGCGCCTGGCGAGTCGGCGAGGTGGGTCCAATTGGCCCCGCCGTTGGTGCTGGTGTAGACCCCCCAGGCAGCGACCCAGATCGTGTCCGGGAGAAAGGCCACGTCCCCCCCGGCGTTGTTGCCAGGCGCTACCTCGACGGTGATCCAAGTCGTCAGGTCCATGCTCTTGAACAGGTAGGGTGCATCTTCTCCGGCAACCCAGGCTTCCAGCGGCTCGTAGGGATTCACAAAGATACCCCGCACCGGATGGTTGATCTGGGCCGTATGGGTCCAGGTTCCTCCGGCGTCGAGGCTGTAGTAGAGGTTTCCGCCCTGGGTTCCGGCCAAGAGGGTGTCGCCGGCCGTGGGGTGGACGGCCAGCCGGACGAAATCGGTATCGCTGATCCCGTGCGTCAGGGTGATCCAGCTTCCGGCTGCCCCATAGCTGTCGGAGCGCAAGATGGCACCTGTCAGGCCGGGCGGTGAGGAGTTGCTGGCCGCGGCGTATACGACCCCGGCCTGAACCGGGTCGGCGGTCAGGCGGTAGTTGCGGCCGATGAACGGGATGGGCGGATGCACGGTGAGCATCTCCCAGGTGCCGCCGCCATCAGTGGAGCGCCAGGGCGAACCGCCGCCGGCATAGACCACGTCGGGGTTGCCCGCGTCGACGCAGACCTGCTCGGGGGGATTCAGATTAAAGAGCAGCGGCTCCCAGCTCGCCGCTCCATCCTTGCTGCCCAGCAAGCCTGTCAAGTTGGCGATGGCATAGAGGGTGGAAGGGTCGTGGGGATTGACCCGGATCTGGCTGATGTGCCCGCCGTACGGCCCGTTGCTGGTCCACACGCCGATGCCCTGGGTGACTGTAAAGGCGTTGGGCAGCATCCCCGACTCGCCGCCCGGATTCTCGACCGTCAGGGTGTAGGTGCCGGGATCGAGGCCCCAGGGTACGGTGGCCGTCAGCCGCTCGGCGCTGACCCAGCCCACGTCGTCGAGCACGGTCGCGCCCAGGGTGACGGTCGGCACGGCGGCAAAGCCGGTGCCGGTGATGGTGAGGGTCGTGTCCAGGTCGTTGGGGGCGCTCGCGGGATTGACTTTCGTGACGAAAGGGGCACTGTCAGGGGATTCGGCTTGGACTGGATGGGGATGGGTGGTTCCGGCAAGGAGAACTGCTGCGACGGCGATGTTGGCAAGCACAACCGTGGCCAGAATCGATATTGATCTCTTCACTTGTCTCCTCCTTCGGAGTGGCGACTGATTTTTCAAATGATCCGGACCTGATCCCATTCTTATAACGAGGATTGGGTCCATTGTAGGGGTCCATTGTAACAGAAGGCCAGAGCGCCGTCAATAGACCCCAAGGTTTAGATTGGTCGTAGGCGGAAAACAAAACTCCCCACAGCGTGATTACGCCGTGGGGAGCTCGTCAAATCTCTACGGTCGTCCACGTTAGGACAAAAAGTTTCTCAAGCGCCGGCTGCGGCGTGGATGGCGCAGCCGCTGCAGGGCCTTTTTCTCGATCTGGCGAATTCGCTCGCGGGTTACGCCGAACCGATCCCCGATCTCTTCCAAGGTATAATCGACGCCGTCCTTGAGACCGAACCGCAGACGCAGGATCCGCGCCTCGCGGGGCGTGAGCGTGCTCAGCAACTCCTCAAGCGTCGAGCGCAGGATCGCTTGCTCGACCGTCTCGGCCAGGGGCGACGTCTCCTGATCCGGGATAAAGTCCCCCAACTCGCTGTCCTGATCTTCCCCTACCGGCTTTTCCAGGGACAACGGCCGCCGGGCAACCCGCATCATCCAGCGCACCTTTTGCGGCGATTCACCCATTTCCTCGGCGATCTCTTCGGGACTCGGCTTCTCACCTTGCTCCTGTTCCAGCCGGTGCATGGTGCGGCGCAGTTTACGGATCGAATCCCGCATATGTACGGGCAGGCGGATGGTCCGCGCCTGATTGGCAATGGCGCGGTTGATAGCCTGCCGGATCCACCACGTGGCGTAGGTGCTGAACTTGAAGCCCCGGTCGGGATCGAACTTGTCCACCGCCTTCATCAGCCCCAGGTTGCCCTCCTGGATCAGGTCCTGGAAGGGCATGCCCTGTCCCTGGTACCGCTTGGCAATGCTGATGACCAGCCGCGTGTTGGCCATAATCAGGTGATCGCGGGCTGCCTGCCCTGCTCTGATCTCGCGGCGCAGTTTGGCCCGTTCTTGTTCGTCGTGATGGTTGGTGTTCAGTTCCTTCTCGGCCTCGCGGGCCCGCTGCCACAAGTGAGCCAGGTTCTGCTCTTCGTCGCGGCTCAAAAGTGGCACGCGCCCCATCTCGTGAAAGTAAAGACCGGTGATGTCGGCTGTAGGAATCTCGGCCATTCGGTCCGAGTCCGAGTCGGACGGGGCTTGTTGCCTGCCTGGACCGGCCTGCGACCCGGCTCCTGTCTCTATTTCTTGAGCCGTGTCTTTGTCTTCGTAGACGCGGATACCCCGCTCTTCTAGCCGGTCAAACAGATCCTCGAGTTCATCCAGGGTTTCCTCGGCCCTGGGCAAAGCAGCCGAGACCTCGTCGATAGTGACGTAGCCTCTCTTTGTTGCTTCCTCCAACAGTTTTGCTGAGTTCTTTTTCTTTGTCTTTCGTTCAGCCATCTTTCCCTTTGGTCTCTAGATCTGGGAGCAGGAACGAAACCCGTCCTGCCCGCACATTCTCCTTCTGACCTGACAGGCTCTAGACTTGGACGGCGCCTCAATCGCTCCCAGGCCAGGGTCGATGCCCATGGCTCGGAGCGACCCTCACTGGTACCTCCCTGTGAGTGGGAGCAGCCGAAAACGGCCTTCAATTGGGTCCGGGTTGGCAATGGGGGGCTTGTATGGTAAGTAGCGGCTTTCTGGTCCGCTACGAGCAACCTGGTTCTCGTCCGAATCTCCTTGACGCGCGATATAGCCTGTCAGACACATGACATAGACAGCATTATTATAACACGTTTAGCATTATATGTCAAGATTTTGACATAAGGATGCGATGGAAGTGAAAGGGTCAGCCGAGGCCCCTAGAACACAAGCGGGTCCAGACCCAGTGCAAACCGGACGGCCTGATTCGCGTCTGCCATCCTCTCCCGGGACAGGAGGGTTATGAGGGAACCCAGCCGGGCCTTGGGAACCGTTTGGATGTTATCCATATTCGCTGCGCACTCGGTCAGCAGGCCGTCTTCGGGCGTCAAGTAGACTTCGGATGGAATCTCGCGGATGGTCGTGGTGATGGGGGCCACGGTGAGCGCGTTCAAATAACCGATGGCCGAGTCGCGAGTCAGGATGAGCACCGGGCGGCGTTTGTCCGGCTCTTTGAACGTGTACCAGTGGACCTCGCCCCGTCTCATGGCTCCCCCCAGGCTTGTTCGTCTTGCCAGACGTCAAACTCCCCCGATGTCACGGGATGCTGCGCGTACCCTTTCGCGTGCTGGCGCTCCAACTCGGCGATCCGGTAGTGCCGTAATGCGAGTTCGAGGGCTTGCCGGATAAAGGCCGAGCGGGATGTTTCCAGGGATTGCACCGCTTGATCGACCTCGCTCAACAAGGGCTCGTCAATGGTCATCTGTATCGTTTTCATAGGCTGCCTCCTCATTGGCATGTGTACTACAATCGCTATTATAGCCCATATCCACCCACAAGTCAAGAATGCAAAACCTCCCGCAGGGTCTAGGCGAGCCGGAGGCTCGCACACCTGCGGGAGGCTCGCGTGATCTGGAGTGCCTATGGCACCACCTCAATCGCCGCCGGCGCCGACACGCCGCTGACGCCGGGGTTGTAGTAATCGTAGGCGCTGCTGGGCGGCGTCTGGGCCTTGATGGGATAGCGCGCCCGGATGCGATAGCCGAACTCCAGCGGCTCCCCGGCCTTCAAGCCCTCCAGGTAGACGATGATCTGCCGCCCGGTCAGGTCAAAGCGGCTGAACTTGGGACCGGCGTGGTCGGGCGGCAAGTCGGAGTGACGGGCCACCAGGTCGGCCAGGTCCTCGCTCAGTACCTCAAAGCCGGGCGGGATGCCCAGGTCGACGATGGCCTGCCGCGCCGCGCCCTCTTTCAGCTCGACGCGGACCGAGACCTCGATGGTGTCGTTGACCGACAGCTCAATGCGGTCGTATTCGACGTCGATGTCCACCAGCGACTCGCCCGCCGCCGGCATCGGCACCTTGTCCCAGGGCAAGTAGTAGCGAGTGCTGACCTGGTACATGAGACTTTGCCCTGAGCCCGTCGAAGGGTTGCCCTCACCCTCAACCTTAATCCTCAACCTATTCTCGCCGTGGACCGGCCTGTCCGTAAAGCTGACCATCTGCACCACGTCGAAATTCTCCTCGGTGACGCGGATGGGGTCGGTCTCTTCGCCGTTGAGGCTGACCGTGACCGTGGCGTCGGCGCCCTCGCCGCCCTTGCGCACCGAGAGCAGCAGCGCCTTCAGCGTCAGCACCGTGGCCTGGGTCGAGTGCCAGGTCCCGTAGCTGTCCTTCTGCTGAATGAGGTGGGTCAGCGCCTGGTTGGCCAGGTCCGTGTGCTGCTCGGCGCGCAGAAAGGCGTAGGCGGCCAGGGCCGTCGTCTCGATGGAGCCGGTGTCGCCGGTGGCGCCCATGAACGTGGCGATTTCGCTTTGCCAGTAGGCGCCGCCTTGCCCTGAGCCCGTCGAAGGGTTTCCCTCTATGGTTGCCATCCCGGCCAGCTCCTCCAGGGCGGCCTCGGTGCTGGAGCCGTCGGGGTCGGCGGCGGCCAGGGCGTTGGCCACCAGCGCCAGGGCGTAAGGGTCCTGGGCCTCGCGCCAGAACTCGCGCACATAGTCGAGCCCGGCCACCGTGCCGCTCTTGTCCTCGTAGCCGGCTTCGGTCAGCGCCCAGACCACGTAGGCCGTCACCGGCAGCCGGTCGTTCTCCAGGTTGCTCCACGACGACTCGTGGACCAGGCCCTGGTCGTTCTCCCAACTGCCGTCGCCCGCCTGCTGGGCCAGCAGCCACTGCGCGGCGCGGTCGATCAGGGCCTCGTCCACGGGATGGACGCGGGCCATGTCGCTGAACTCCATCAGGCCGTAGGCCGTCAGCATCCGGTCGGCGGGCGGGCTGCCAAAGAGGCTAAAGCCGCCGCCCGGTGCCTCAAAGGTCGTCAGCCGCTGGTAGCCGAGGTTGATGTACTGCTCGGCCTTCATCTGCACCTCGGGCGCGGCCTGGCCCGTGCTCTTCAGGTAGTCGAGGACCAGCACGTTGGGATAGGTCGTGCTGCTCGTCTGCTCGAAGCAGCCGAAGGGCATGCGCAACAGCGCGTCCAGCCCCTCGACCACCTGGCTGAGGATGCCGGGGTAGACCTTGACGAAAATCTGCGCCGTGCCGGGGATGGCCTCGGCGGGGATGGTGATCGTCCGTTCCAGGTCGCCCGTCAGCCGGTCGGAGAAGGTCTGGTCGAAGCGCTTGCCGTTGGGCACCACCTGCACGTCGTGGCGCAGCGTCGTGGCGTCGCTCATCCCTTCGACTCCGCTCAGGGCAGGCGTTTCGCCGATGGCGGTGACGACCGGCCGGAAGCGGCCCTCGGTGGCCGTGACCTTGATGGGAAAGTAGACGACGGTCACGTCGCCGGGCGCCACGTCCACGGCCTGGACCGGCTCGCCGAGGGACTCGAACCAGTCCTGCTGTTCCAGCGTCAGCTCGACGCGCTGGCCGGTCTCCAGATAGTTGTAGACGGCGACGGGCATCGACACCTCGTCGCCCTGGGTCAGGGCCAGCGGCAGGTCGATGTCCACGAAAAAGTCCTGAAAGACGCGCAGGGGCGCCGTGGTCGAGCCCAGCCGCCCGTCCTGGGCCGACGCCAGCGCCGTCAGCCTCCAGGTGGTGATGGTGTGGGCCAGGGGCAGCTCGGTTGACCAGTGGCCGTCCGCGTCCGTGACGGCGTCGGGATTCCAGTACATCGTCTCGGGGAAGAACTGGCGCAGGAGCGGCGCTTCTTGCTGCTGCGAGCCGGCGCCCGAGGTGGTGTCCGCCTTCTCCCTCGGGGCCAGGGGCGCGGCGGTGGGCTGGGGCATCATGCCCCGGGGCGCTTCGGCTTCCACCATCACTTCCTCGACGATGATGTCCTGATCGCCGCCAAAGCCCAATCCCACGTTATTGGCCTGCCGCTCGGCGAGGGGCACGGCCAGGATCGGCCCGGCGACCAGGAAGAAGGCCAGCAGGGCCACGCCGGCGGCGGCGGCCAGCGCCCAGCCCTCCTTTTTGAAGCCGTAGCCGGCGGCCCGGACGCCAAAGGTCAGCGGCAGGGCCAGGTAGGTGAGGCCGAAGGCGACGAGGGTCAGCACCGGCGGTTCGTCGGGATTGGCCGCGACCAGGACGATGGCAAAGAGGGGCAGCAGCACCCCGTAGGCCGCCAGCAGCAGCAGGGCCAGGCCCAGCGGCAGCTCGCGCTTGCGCAGGGCGCGCACGGCCAGCCCCACGCCGCCGGCCAGGCCGCCCAGGATGGCCGGGGCGACCAGGCAGAGCAGGGCCGGGCCGAGTTTGCCGAGGAGATAGCCCAGTTTTTCCAGCGGGTCGTCGGCCCAGGGCGCGCCGGGCAGGGGCACGATCCAGAGGGTGGCGACGAACCAGCAGAGCAGGAGCAGCGGCAGCCCCACGCCTACGGCCAGCGAGCGGCCCAGCACCCGGTCGCGCCACAGGCTGTAGCCCAGGGCGGCGACGATGCCCAGCGGCAGGAGCAGCAGGAAGGGCAGCAGGGCGGTGCTGAGGGCCTGGAAGATGCTGACCTGGCGCGCCTCGGCCAGGCGGGCCTTGACGTCGCGCGAGTTGGCGCTGAGGCTAAAGGCCGAGACGCGCACGTCGGCCAGCGAGGCTTTGGCTGCCGCGTTTTGCGCATCCTGCGCAGCGGCCGTGTCGGCGTCGCGCAGCAGCTCGGGAAAGGAGAGGCCGTGCAGGTCGAACTTGGGCTCCAGCAGCTCCTGCTCCAGCAGGAAGTAGAGCTTGGCAAAGCCGGGGTCCTGCTCTTGCAGGGCAAAGACCGACTCGTCGACGACGGCCAGGCCCAGCGCCGTTTGCACCCCATTTTCGCCGCCGCTGACGTCGATCTGGAGGGCCGCCGTCTCGCCGGGCAGATAAGTGCTACGGTCGAACTGCACGTTCAGGGCCAGCTCGTCGGCGGCGTCGACGACGACCAGCCGCGTGTCGCGCACGATGTGGCCCGAGAGCCGGGGCCGGTAGGCGTGGAGGGCCAGCGTGCCGTAGAGGTCGGGGGTCAGGTCCACGGCGGCCGTCGCCCGGCCATCGGTCACGTCCAGGGCGCGAGTGGACAAGGTCTGCCCCTCGCGGGTGATGTCGAGATAAACCGAACCCGTCCGGTCGGTGGTCAGAATCTCCAGGTTCATCGTCTCGCCGACGCGGTAGGCGGCCCGGTCGGGGCGGAGGAGCACGTGGTCGCCGCTCCAGTCCTGACCCTCGACGTAGATGTACGTCTCGCCGCTGTGGCCCAGCGCGTCCCGGGCGGAGAGCTGCAGCTCGGCGTAGGGCGAATCGGGCGTGAAGCGCAGCTCGCCCAGGCCGTAGGGGCCGGTTTGGGCCTGGTACTCGCGCCCGTTGACGACGACGCGCAGCTCACACTCGGCCGGCGTGCCGTCGGGATAGGCGGTCAGCAGGTAGAGGACGTTCTCCAGGTTGGGCTTGAGCTCGCCCGCCTCGGGCACGGCCTCGATGAGGATGCCCTGCTGGGCCACGGGCAGGCGGATGCTGACCTGCTCGGTGTGGGCCGCGCCGTCGGTGACGGCCACCTCCAGGATGAAATCGGCCACGTTGTTTTCCGCTCCGCCGACGAAATACTCCGGCAGGTCAAACTCGAAGCGAAAGACGCCGTCGGCGTCGGTGGTGCCGCTCAGGTCGAGGACTTGCTGGCGCTCGACGTCGTACACCCAGCCGGTCATCTGCGCGTCGCCGCCGTCCACGGGCTTGCCGAAAAAGTAGGCGGCCTCCACCTGGCCGCTGACGCGCTGGCCGGGCCGGTAAAAGGTGTCGTCGGTGGTGGCGCTGACGGCGAACTTGGGCAGGACGTAGGGCTTGACGACGACGGTTTTCTCCGAGGACGTATCGCCCAGCGTAGCCGTGATCTTGTAGTTGCCGTGGTTGACCTCGTCGGCCAGTTGGAATTCCCAGGCGGCGACGCCCCAGTTGTCCGTGGCCGCTGTCTGGCGGTAGACCTTGTTGCCCTTGGCGTCGGCGACGACGACCTCGATGTCCCTATCCGCTGCGGGGATGCGGTCAAAGGCGCCCAGGGCCAGGGCGCGGATGAGGATCACTTGGCCGGGCTGGTAGATGGGCTTGTCGGTGGTCAGCAGCACCTTGTAGCTGCGCTCGACGGTGACGGGCTGGGCCAGGCTGTCGCGGCCCAGCCGGGAGCGGGTCTTGACGACGATCTCTTGCTCGGGGTCGTCCACCTCGGGCACGGTAAAGCTGGCGGCCACGCGCCCCTCGGCGTCGGTCTCGCCCTCGTAGAGGGGCACGGCCCGCCCGCCGTCGCGGGGCCGGAGTGAGACCTCGACGTCGGCGTTGGCGACGGGTGCCTGGTTGCCGTGGTGCTGGACCTGGACGTGGAGCACGCCCGGCGCCCCGGGGATGAGCTGGCTCTGGCCCAGGATCAGCGTGTCCTGCTCGCTGAGGTTCTCGGGCAGGCGGATGGCATAGACGAGGGTACCGATCACGCCGCAGAGGGTGAGGGTGAGGGCTGCGGCCAGCGCGATGACGATTCCGGATTTGACCTTGTTCGACATGATTTCTCCTCCTTCGAGTGGGCCTCGTGTTGATGACGTACTATGGTTAAGACGTGCCAGCCGGTCGGATGGTTCCCCTCGGGGTGCGACCGTGGGGGGAAAAGAAAGGGCCCGCCAGTCATGGCGGGCCGTAGGAAGCTTATGTGCTGACGGCCTTTAGGGTTGGGTGACCCGGTAGGCGTACGACGCCCACTCGGTCGTGACCGGCGTCAGGCCGGAGACGATGAGGACGGCCCGGTCCACCTCGTCGCCCAGGCTCGGGATGCTGAACGTGCCGCGCATGTGCTCGTCCAGGTCCAGCCGCTCGACGCGGGTTTCCCGGCCCAGGCTGATGACCTGGATCAGCCATTTTTGGGGCAGGTGGTCGGTAACGCGCAGCCAGCCCTCGGTCTGCCAGCCGTCGTCGCCGGTTTCGGCGTCATCGGCATAGCCCAGCTCGGGGATGGCGATGCCGTCCAGGCAGAGGCCGGGGTGGTTGACCGACTCGTCGGTGACCACCTCGAAGCGGACCAGGACCTCCTGGCCGGCGTAGGGCGTCAGGTCGAAGGACTCCAGGCTCCAGGCCGGCTCGTCGCCGCCGCCACTGAGGCCGGTGAAGGCCGGGCCGTAGCTGTTGCCGCTGGGATTTTCAGTCGTCGTGTGCTCGTTGGCCAGGATCTCCCAGCGCCGGCCGCCGTCGGTCGAGACCTCGACGTAGGCGTAATCGTAATCGACCTCCAGGTCGTACCACATCCAGGCTTCGAGGGTGGCCGTCTCCAGGCTGCTCAGGTCAAAGGCGCGGGTGAGGGTCACGTCGGTTTCGTCGCCCCGCACGGCCCACCACTGGTAATCACCGTTGCGGGTCTCGTTGCCCACCAGGGGCACGGCCAGGCTGCCCGTGAACTCGACGGTGACGCCTGCCCTGAGCGAAGCCGAAGGGCCGGCGCCGCCCTCCAGAAGGACATAGTCGGCAGCGTACTGATGCACCGTCGTACTTCTTGCCACCGGATACTCGTCGTGTTCGGCAGCTAGGCTGGGCTCCCACACGTAGCGGTCGCCGTAGCCGAAACGCCCCTCACCCAGGCGAGCGTCGTCCAGGTAGGTGGCCACCAGCCAGTCGGCAAAGAGATCGTCGAAGGTGCGGCCCGGGTCGAGATCGGCCAGCACCGCGTCAAAGCCCGCGATGCCGTTCTCCGGCTCGTCCACCAGTTGCCGGACCGCCGCCTCGTCGTATTGGGCCAGAAAGTAGCTGAGGAAGGCGTAGCTGGCCCCATAGTGCGGCGCCGAGTCCTCCAGATCGGGCCAGGCGTTGAGCTGGGTGTCGGGCCGGAAGCTAAAGATGAGGTCCGAGTCACCCACGTCGTAGCCGTTCACCTCGGCGGCCAGCTCGGACAGGCCCTCGTTGGTCCAGGTCGGCTCGTCGCGGTCCTCGGCCCAGTGGATCATGTGCTGGAACTCGTGAGCCAGGATGCCGTCGAAATAGTCGTCGCCGGGCTGGGCATTGTCGAGGCTGATGTAAAACATCTCGTGCTGATTAGAATGGGGCCGCACGACCCTGGGGTATTCGTCCGGTCCCGAAAAATAGCCGCCCACGCCGGGGACGTCGCCCAGGAAAATATAGACGTGGGGGTCGCCGTCGATGCCCGGCGTCCACTCGCTGCCAAAGTAGCGGCGGTTGATGGGATAGGTGCCTTTTTCAAAGTTCCGGGCCGATTCGGCCAGTGCCTCGGCGTCGACCTCGTAGCCCTGCTCGATCCACCAGTAGGCGTGAGGAGTCTCGTAGCGCAGACTGGCCGTTGCCGTGTAGTAGTAGTTGATCTGGATGTTGTGCACCCAAAAGACCGTCTCGTCCCCCACGTCATAGTCGGGTGCGGGTGCCGGCTGGGTGCCGCCTGCCGACTCGGACAGGCCTTGCAGGCGGCGCGCCAGGTCCAGCAGGTCACGCGGGGGGAGGGTTACGTCTCGCAGTCGTTCTGCCGTATCCCACTCAGCTTCCGAAGGGAGGCGCGCTACGAGTTTGGGTACCGGGGCTGGATCCTCGCTGGCGGGCGGGGTGTAGGAATCCATGTCCTCGATGATGTCACGCCAAAACTGATAGCCTGCGACCGTCGATACGACCAGGCAACAGCACAGGATAGCCACGACACCGATCACGAGGACGACGATCCAGTTCTTGCGTCGCTTGCTGGTTTGTGATGCTTCTTTTGTGGGCTGATTCATCTTGTCCTGTCAACAAAAAAAGATGCAGGACAGGTCTGGACTCTGACGTCCTGCATCACTATCGAAACGGAACGCTGGTCAGGCGATCAGTCGAGGGGTTCCTTGCTGATGGTGAAGCGGCAGGCATCGTCGCCTGTGGCGATGCACGTCGTTTCTGCCATCTTGAAGGCCCGGCCGCCGGTGCCCCAGCTCAGTCCTTCCTGGAGGATGCCCATGGCCGCGTGGCAGATGGGGCTGTCAGAATGGCGGCCCCAGCAGACGGGACAACGCTCGATGACATAGACGAACTGGTCCGATTCCTCTTCCACGTAGCTCTTTTGGTCACTGGTGCTGGAAAAGGCCGTGGCCATGGCCCGCAGCCCGACCTTGAGCCGAATACTGAGGGGCAGGAGGCGGAACGTCTTGTCGGCGACGCCGACCATGGCGCCAAAGTTCTTCAAGCCCTGGTCAAACGCCTTGCGCCCGGCACGCAGGGACAGCGCTCGACCCCCCCGGGGGCCATACATCATCTCCATGGCCTCGTTGAGCTGGGAAAAATCGGCAAAATCAAATTCCTTGGCCAAGTTGGGGGGCGGAAAATTGCCAATGAGGTGCTGCATGCCGGCCATGTTGAGAAGCGCCTTGAGGCCGTTGGTGCCCATAATTTCTTCGATGGCCTCGAGGTAGATCCTGGCGATCAGGTTGGGATAGTAGTAGCCGCTCTTCTCTGGTCGTTCTTGTGACACTTTGATACCCTCCCGCTTCTTTGCTCGTTGGTGCCGCGAACAACCCCTATTATACCGCGTTTTGGCCAGGGTGCAAGTCCGCCCCTCGTCGGGTGATCGAATTCGAACACCCTCGTCGTTGGCAATCAGCCCACGGCCGCCAACAGGGCCTCTACCTCTGCCTCGTCGAGGGTTTCCTTCTGAATCAACTGCTGGGCCAGGTTGTCCAGGGCGTTCCGATGCTTGGTCATGAGCGCCGCTGCCCGATGGTACGCTTCGTTGACGATGCGACGGACCTCGGCGTCAATCGTGCGGGCCACGCGCTCGCTGTAGTTTCGGTGCTCCGAGATGCTCCTTCCCAGGAAAACCAACTCTTCCCGCTCTCCAAAGGTCATGGGGCCCAGTTGGTCGCTCATACCATACTCCATGACCATCTTGCGCACCAGTTCGGTGGCCCGCTCCAGATCGTTGCTGGCCCCGGTCGTGACGTGATTAAACACCGTCTCCTCGGCGGCCCTGCCGCCCAGCATGGTCACCAGTTCCGCCTCAAACTTCGAGCGGCTCGACAGGTAGCGATCTTCGTCGGGCAGGATCATCGTATAGCCGCCGGCCATCCCGCGGGGGATGATGGTCACCTTGCGGACCTTGTCGGCCTCAGGGGTGGTGGCGGCGGCCAGGGCGTGGCCGGCCTCGTGGTAGGCGACGATCTCTTTTTCCTCGTCGCTGATGACCCGGCTCCTGCGCTCCGGACCGGCCATAACCCGCTCGACGGCTTCTTGGAACTCGGCCTGGCCGATGGTCTTTTTGTTGCGCCGCGCAGCCAGGATGGCGGCCTCGTTCACCAAGCTCTCGATGTCGGCGCCGACGAAACCGGGCGTCCGGCGGGCCAGCGCCTCTAGGTCTACGTCGCGAGCCAAGGGTTTGCCCCGCACGTGGACTTTGAGGATCTTTTCCCGGCCCCGCATGTCGGGCTGGTCGAGGATGACGCGCCGGTCGAAGCGGCCCGGCCGCAGCAGCGCCGGGTCGAGGATGTCGGGCCGGTTGGTGGCCGCCACGACGATGACGTTGGTATCGGTGTCAAAGCCATCCATTTCGACCAGGATCTGGTTCAGGGTCTGCTCCCGCTCGTCGTGAGAGCCGCCCAGGCCGGCGCCCCGGTGGCGTCCCACGGCGTCGATCTCGTCGACAAAGACGATGCACGGCGAGTTGCGTTTGGCCTGCTCAAAGAGGTCACGCACGCGGCTGGCACCCACCCCGACAAACATTTCGACAAACTCAGAGCCCGAAATCGAAAAGAAGGGCACCCCTGCCTCGCCCGAGACGGCCTTGGCCATGAGCGTCTTGCCCGTGCCCGGCGCCCCCATGAGGATGACGCCCTTGGGGATGCGGGCGCCGAGGGCGATGAACTTCTGAGGTTCCTTGAGAAACTCGACGACCTCGGCCAGTTCCTGCTTGGCTTCCTCAACGCCGGCTACGTCGTCAAAGGTGACGGTCGGCTTTTCGCCGCTGAACACCCGCGCCCGGCTCTTGCCAAAGGACAGGGCCTGGCTGCCGCTGCTCTGGGCCTGGCGGAAAATGACGAGAAAGAAGACGCTGATGAGGATGAGGGGCAGGACCCAACTCAGAACGCCCAGCCAGTTCAGCAGACCGCTGGGCTCTGCCACCTCGATCTCGATGCCGCCCAATGCTTGTTCGCTGACGCCCAGGTTTTCGAGCAGCTTGACCAGGCTGGTATTCTCCTCTTTGTAGGCCACGGCTGCGTCACCCTCGGCGTGCTCGATGCGCAGTTCGTTCTCCTCTATGGTGATTCGCTCGACGTTGCCTTCTTTGATCTCCGAGGCAAGCTCTTGAAGGGATAGGACCTCAGGCTCGGGCTGGCCGAGACCCAGGCCGAATTGATTGTAGAGAAAGACGGTCACCAGGGTGGCCAGGACGATATAGATCAGCCAGCGGGCTATTTGTCTTGTATCCAACTTTGTCCTCCTAACCCGGCAAAGCCGGAACCAAAAGGGCCAATGCTGCCCCAAAATCCTTGCTCAATGTGCCAGGATTTCGTTGGTTAGGCCCTATTATCGCACGCAACGACAGTGGCTGCATAGTAAGTGATCATGTGGAGGATGTCCCCCACATGATCACCTACCCTTTTGCCACTACCCCACGCGGCTAGTCTAGCACAGAGACCATGTTGTGTCAAGTAATGGTTTCACTTTTCAATGGTAGTGAGCATTGACGAATGGGGACAGGCTTTCGCCGTCCCCATCCGTCAAGATAAACTACCAAATGCGCTTGACAATTTTCGAGGATTGTGTATAATACGCCTAGTTTAACAGCCAAAGGTAGAGACGGAGAGGAGTAAGCGGGGGAGGTCCCCCAGGGAGGCAGGGCCGGAGACTGGAAGCCCTGCCGGGAAGCAACCCGCCAAAGTTCGCTCCCGAGCCGACGGGTGAAATGCTCAGTAGCCGGTGGACAGTGGTCAGTGATCAGAGGGTGCTGGGTAGAATAGTCCGCTCCGGCGGCCCGCCGTTAACGGGGCAACCGATCGTGGCTTGTGGGCCACCGTCGGGGGAATGAGTGGGCCGGCTTGGCCGGCCAACCAGGGTGGTACCACGGGAGACACGCGCTCTCGTCCCTGAAGGGGCGAGGGCGTTTTGATTTTGGAGTAGTGGAGGTTTCATGACTGGAAAACTCACCGAATTGGAGCAAGAAGCGCAGGCTGCGCTGGAGGAGGTCGCTGGCGAGGAGGCGTTGGCCGCCTGGCGCAGCGCCTACCTGGGCCGCAAAGGCCGCGTGACCGAGGCGGTCAAGGCCATCGGCAGCCTGCCGCCGGAGGAGCGGCCGGCCTATGGCCGGCGGGTGAACGAGCTCAAGGGCGCGCTGGAGGCCGCCTACGAGGCCCGGGTCAAGGCGCTGAAGCGAGTCGCCCAGGCCCAGGCCCTCGCGGGCGATGCCGTGGACGTGACCCTGCCGGGCCGCCCGGTGCGACCGGGACGCCTGCATCCCAGTACCCGCACCCTGCGTGAGATCTATGCCATCTGTGCCGAGATGGGATTCCAGGTCTATCGCAGCCGCGACGTCGAGACCGACGACTTTAACTTTACTTTTCTCAATATGCCGCCCCACCATCCGGCCCGCGACATGTGGGACACCTTCTACACCACCGAGCCGGGCGTGATCCTGCGGACCCACACCTCGCCGGGCCAGATCCGGGCCATGCGCGAATACCACCCGGAGCCCATCCGCGTCATCCTGCCCGGCATGTGCTATCGCTACGAGCAGATCACGGCCCGGTCGGAGATCATGTTCAACCAGGTGGAGGGGCTGGCCGTGGGCAAGCGCATCACCATGGCCGATTTGAAGGGCACCATCGCCGACTTTGCGCGGCGCATGTTCGGTGCCGGGCGCCAGGTCCGCTTCCGGGCCAGCCACTTTCCCTTCACCGAGCCCAGCGCCGAGGTAGACATGGACTGCATCCTGTGCGAGGGCGAGGGCTGCCGGGTGTGCAAGTACACGGGCTGGCTCGAGATCATGGGGGCGGGCATGGTTCATCCTGTGGTGTTGAAGTATGGCGGCTACGACCCCGACGAGTACTCGGGCTTTGCCTTTGGCATGGGGCCGGAGCGGATCGCGATGCTCAAGTACGGCATCGAGGACATTCGCTATTTCTGGGGGAACGATCTCCGCTTCCTGGAGCAGTTTGGGTAGTTGGATATTGGATATTGGCGATTGGGTATTGAGGATTGGATGCGGAAGTCAGGGGGTAATGCCCAATACCTACTATCCACTCGAGGAGAATAAAACCATGAAAGTACCCATAAGCTGGCTAAAAGACTACGTAGACATAACCGTTTCGCTCGACGAATTGGCCGAGCGGCTGACGCTGGTCGGGCTGGAAGTGGCCGCCGTCGAGAGTATCGGCGACTGGTGGGACCGGGACAAGATCGTCGTCGGCGAGGTGGTCGAGGTCCGTGACCATCCCAACGCCGACCGGCTGGTCCTGGCCGACGTGGCGTACGGTGGACGAGAGATTGAGCAGTGTGTCACCGGTGCGCCGAACCTCTTTCCTTACAAGGGCCAGGGCCCGGTGAGCCTGAAGGTGGGCTTTGCCATGGAGGGCGCCGAGTTGTACGACGGCTACAAGGAGGGATTCGTCAAGACCCGGCTCAAACGCACCAAGATCCGGGGCATCCCCTCGCGGGCCATGGTCTGCTCCGAGAAGGAGCTGGGCCTCTCGCAGGCGCACGAGGGCATCCTGGTCCTGCCCGACGACGCGCCGGTGGGCGTCCCCCTGGCCGACTACCTG
>CAYLZO010000030.1:0-30613 GCA_964387775.1 uncultured Anaerolineaceae bacterium | reverse complement strand
GTTCGATCGCCTCGCGGACCGTCCCAGCCGCGCCGGTGTAGATCCGCACGCCGCCGGCCCGCAGCGCGGTGAAGGCCTTCGGCCCGACCTGGCCAGTGACCACCGCCTCGGCGCCCAGCTCGGTCACGTTGCGGGCGGCCTGTATGCCGGCGCCCTGGGCGGCCGCGGTATTCGGCGCGTTGTTGATGACCTCGAGCTCGAGCGACTCCGTGTCTACAAGAAGCAGATAAGCCGCGCGGCCGAACCGCTCGTCCACCCGACTGTCGAGGTCTCTACCTTCAGCTGATACCACTACCTTCATGATTCCTCCTTCGCGCCTCCGGGGTCATACCCGGAGCCGCCGGGGCCGCGGCCGTGCCCTCCACCGCGGTTCGGGCCGCGACCCCGAGCACCATGCGCCGGGCCATGGCCTCCCGGTCGGCCTGGACGTCGCCGGCCGTCGTCTCGCCGCCCACGAGCCGGGCCATCTCGCCCGGATGGGGCGTCAGGATCGTGCCGGGGGGCAGGCTTTTCCACCAGCCCTCCGTTGCTGCGTTGGCCAGGTTGTTCAGCCCATCCGCGTCGATGACCAGGGGCGGCAGGTCGGCGCGCTGATCCGCCTCGGCGCTGGCTTTGCTGGTCACAAAGCCGATCTGGCCCTTGCGCGTGGGCTGCTCCAGGCCCAGGAGGGTGTGGACAAAGTTGGCCGTGTCCTTTTCCTGGGTCAGCCCCGGCCCCAGCAAGAGGGCGTCGTAGTCGTCCATGTTCTCGCGCAGCACCTTCACCGCCCCGGCCGAGACGACGCCCATGTCGTGGGGCAGCAGCAGGTAGGTCGCCTCGGTCAGGCCGGCGGCCACCGCCGGCTGGATGGGGCCGGGTAGCGCCAGCGTCACCAGCCCGGTGCCGATCCGCGTGGCCCCGGCCCCGGCCAGCGCCGCCGCGCCGACGTAGTTGATCGACCCGGCGACGATCAGCGCCCGGCCAAAGGTCCCCTTGTGGGCCGACGCCGGCCGCTCGGGCAGCCAGGCCCGGACCTGGTCCGAGGTCGCCATCTCCAGGGAGACGTCGTCGGCCAGTTCTGGCGGGATGCCGATGTCGGCGACGACGATCTCGCCCACCGCCCCGGCCCCCGGAAAGCGCAGCAGGCCGACCTTGGGGTAGGCAAAGGTCACGGTGACGTCGGCCCGCAGGGCGTCGTCGTCCAGCTCGCCCGTGTCGCAATCGAGGCCCGTGGGGCAGTCCACGGCCACGACCAGGGTTTGACCATCTCCGGCGGGTGGCACGACCTCCGCCAAGCCTTGGGGCGCCCGCCGCTCAGCCAGCGCCTGCCGCGCGGCGTCCAACAGCTCCCGCAGGTTTGGGCGGATGGGCAGCGAAATGCCGACGCCCAGCAGCGCATCCACGAGCACGCCGGCCCCGGAGAGCAGGCCCCGCAGCGCCTCAAATCCCGCGTCGTCCTCGGCCCAGATCAGGGGCACCTTGTCCTCCTGGACCCGCTCAAAATTCGGATCGCCGTCCACGTCCCGCTTCCAAAGGTAACAAGTGACCTGGGCGCCCATCTCCCACAGGTAGTGGGCGGCCACCAGGCCGTCGCCGCCGTTGTTACCCGGCCCCACCAGCACCAGGACCCGCTGGGCCCTGGCCCCGGCGCGGCGGCGGATCGTCTCTGCCGTCTGGCGCCCGGCGTTCTCCATCATCTGGGAGAAGCTCAGGCCGCCTTCGTTGGCCTTGTTCTCCAGCTCCCGGCTCTTTTCAACCGAGATGACCTTTATCGGATACATTTCTCAACCTCCATCTTTGGCAGAGTCACGAACTATTTACAGTCGTCGAGTTTGTCCACAGCCACGCAATCAACGTCGCGGCCAGGCCGGCCACCGTCAGCACGATGAGCGCGTAGAAGCCCTGGATGGCCGCCGATCCCGAGCCGCCGATGGGGTCCACCGGGTGCCGGATCGCCTCCGCCTGCTGCACGACGATCCAGGGCACGATGCCCAGGGCCACGTTGACGAGGGCCGTAAAATCGCGCTGGTCCACCAGGCGGTCCACGATGGCCACGACCACGGCCGCCAGCAGGATGAGACCGGTGGCCCGCACGCGGGGCTCGCTCCAGGCGACGAGCTGGCCCCAGGTCAGCCCGGTGACGGCCATGGACGACAGGCTGTACAGAACCCAGACGACGAGGGCCGCCGTGCCCGCCGCCCGCGTGCCCCGATACCAGGTCTCGGCCCGCGCCACCGGGCCGCCGAGATGACCCATCGCCAACGCCACCAGCCCCAGCAGGCCGGCGACCGAAAAGGTCAAGAGCCCGACCCAGACCAGCGCCCCGTGGACGTAGACCAATTTGACCACGTTGCCCAGGCGGCTTTCGGCGGGCGCGAGCAGAACCCAGGCGGCCAGCAGCCCGAGCAACACCGCAAAGAGCAGCGGCAAGAGACGATTTCGAACTTGAACCAATTTCAACGCTTTCTTTTCCTTTTCGGTACAGGCCTTTCGGGTTTGTTGCTTATGACAAAGGTTTGGGCCAGGCGATTCTGTCTCGACTGTGAGAACCTGCCCAAGAGGCAAAAACCCGAAAGGTCTTCTAAGCTAGACACACGGCCCGAAATCAGGTACAATGCACCCCGTTGTGCTGTGGTAGCCGCGTAAAAATGGGGAACGTCCCCATTTTGATTGTCGAGTTCCAACCCATCAGGAGAACGTTTGATGGAAGAGCCAGTCGTTTCGGAACAACGAGAAACCAGTGGGCGCCTGTCGCCGACCGCGATCGCCGTCGTCGCCGTGACCGTGATCGTCGTGGTGCTTTTGGGCTATGGCCTGATCGCCTCGCCGAACGAGCCGCTCGTCGTTGGCAATCCGGTCCCAGACTTTCAACTCACAGCCTTTGACGGCAGCGAGATGAGCCTCAGTGCCGCCCAGGGCCAGGTCGTCGTCGTCAACTTTTTCGCCAGTTGGTGCACCCCTTGTCGCAAAGAGGCCCCGGCCCTGGAAGAGACCTGGCGTGAATACCAGGACCAGGGGGTCCAGTTCTACGGCATTGCCTACAAAGACGCCCAATCGAAGGCCCAGGCATTTCTCGACGAATTCGACGCCACCTATCCCAGCGCCGTGGACCCCGGCAACGGGGTCGCGCGGTCCTACGGCGTCACCGGCGTCCCCGAGACGTTCATCGTCGACCAGGACGGCAACCTGGCCCGCCATTATCTCGGTGCGGTCACCCGGCTCGAGTTGAGCCTGGAGATCGACCGGCAACTGGGCCCCTAACCCGGTCAGAGCCGGAACCAAAAGGGCCAATGCCGCCCCAAAATCCTTGCTCAATGTGCCAGGATTTCGTTGGTTAAGCCCTAGCTCCTCCTGACCTGCTTTGTCCAACTGCGCCCCCCCAGGCGGTGCTGGAAGAAGGCCAGCAACACGCTCCGCAGCCGGTTGATGTCGAGCCGGCGGACCATCCGCCCGTTGTAGGCGATAGAAATGATCCCCGTCTCTTCCGAGACGACGACCACCAGTGCGTCGCTCTCCTCGGTCAGGCCGATGGCGGCCCGGTGCCGGGTGCCCAGGCCGCTGTACTGGGGATTCTGCGTGGTCGGCAGCATGACGCTGGCGGCCACGAGCTTGCCGTCCCGGATGACGACGGCTTTGTCGTGCAGGGCCGTGTTCGGGTGAAAGATCGTCCGCAGCAATTCGGCCTTGACGTCTGCGTTGAGGGGCACTCCTGTCTCGATGAACTCCTGCAAGCCCGTCTCCCGCTCAAAGACGACGAGGGCGCCGTGGCGCCGACTGGAGAGGCGGTGGGCCGCCCGCGCCACTTCGTCCACCACCTGCTCCACGACCTCTTCTTGTTGGCGCCGCCCAAAAAAACTGCCTGTTCGCCCCAATCGCTCCAGGGCGCGGCGCAGCTCCGGCTGAAAAATGACGGGGATGGCGATCAATAGAGCCGGGAGCGACGTCTCGATCAACCAGCGAAACCCTGGGAAGGGCAAGACCTGGCTGGCCAAAAATGCGGCTAGGATGACCAGCACCATGCCCCGCAATAGTTGCACAGCCTGGGTCCCCTGTGCCAGGGAAAAGACCAGGTAAAAGACCACGGCGACCATCAAGATGTCAACGACGTCAAACCACTCGACGTGCGACAACACCCAGAGAACGTCTTGCAAAGAGTTACTCCACTTCCGTATCAGGTGGTGCAGCGGCCCTGACAGGCCACCTCACACTCGGCTCAGATTTCAGGTCGGGCACGCGACAGAGGGCCCGGCAGTGGGTATTCGAACAGTCACGAAAGTTGGGACAACAACTGCCGATAGGCCTCCGCGTTTTTGGGCTTGAGCGAGATGATAAAGCGAACGGTCGTGATCGCCTGCTCGCGCAACCCCTGTTCGAGCTGCAATTCGCCCAGCGCATCCAATTCCCGGATGGCTTTCTCCCGCTGTCCGGCCTCGATGTAGGCCCGGGCGAGCCGCGCCCGCAAGGCCATCTGCTGGGGCTGGAGGCGCACAGCTTCCTGCAAGAGGGCCAGGGCTTGCTCTGTCTGCCCCTGGGCGCGATAGTAGTCGATCATCTCGACGACCTTTTGGTCGGCCACCTTGGTGCGTCCCAGCTTGTAGTTCAGGTCGATGAGATGGACGCGGGCCCGCTCGTCGTCGGGCATCAACGAGACGAGCCGCTGGTAGATGTCCACGGCCTCGCGCCAGTTGACGCGCCGCATGTACAGGTCGGCCATCTTGCGCAAGAGCCGCGCTTCCCACGCCGTCTCCTCCGAGGCTCTGGGCACCAGGCGGAGCGCCTCGTTGTATTTCTCCAGCGCCTTGTTGATCTGGGCCAACTGAAAGTACGCATCGGCCAGGGCCAGATACTGCTCGAGCGCCTGGTCGATCTCGCCAAAGCTGATGAGCAGATCGATGAGGCGCGAGCGCGTGACCACGTCCATCGGTCTCAGGCGCAGCATCCGCTTGTAGACGCCGATGGCCTGGCGATTCTCCTCGCGCACCACGTAGAGGTCGGCGACGACCTGATACTTGTTCACCGCCTCGTCGACCCGGTCATCCTCGGCAAAGATCTCGGCCAGGCGCAGGTGTGCCGGCAGATAGGCCGGCGCCGACTCGATGGCCCGATAGCAGACCGTGGTCGCCGCCGTCAACGCCCCGCGCTTGAGGTACTCCTGGCTCAGCGACATGGCGGTCAGCACCCGGTCGGCGTTGGGCGCGGCCAGGACCTCTGCCAGGCTCAGGGGCACGCCCTCCTCGCCCAAGCTGTCGAGCCTCTGGCGCGCTTCGCGGGCCTTGTCCTCCCAGCCTTTGGAAGACAGAAAGTCGACCAGCGAGTTGGTAAAGGTCAGCGCCCGCTCCCGGTCGCCCTTGGCCACGTAGCTGTCGGCCAGGGCGTCGTAGAGCTGGATCAGGTCGTCGGCCTGCTCACGGCTCACCGTGCCCAGGTCCACGATCTTGAGGACCTCGACAAAGTGCTCCAGGGCATCGTCGACGCGGCCCAGGGCCTTGTAGCACTCGCCCAGAGCAAAGTGGCTGCCCAGCGCATATTGGGAATGGCGAACCGCCTTGTCGAACTCGCCAATGGCTGGTTCCAGGCGGAGCCGCTGCTGGTAGAGCAGGCCCAGGTTAAAGTGGGCCGCCGGCCGGTCCACGCCCGCGTCGATTACTTTGGTATAACAGGCAATGGCCTCGTCTACCAGGCCCCGGGTCTGAAAATCAATGGCCTGGGCGATGAGGGCATCGATTTGGGGCCGGCTCAGCGTGGGCTGGGCCGGCGCCTCGGCCTGTGCCGCGCTGGCGTCAAAGGCCGAGATGTCCTGGGCGGGGCCGACGGCCGCTTCCTCGAAGGGGATGCCGGCCAACTCCTCCAACGCCTTGTCCCGCGCCTGGTCCACCGGGCTGCCGCTCTCTTTGACGGCCGGGGCCGAAACCGGGGCCCCCTCGACCGGCGCCTCCCTCGCTGGAGGTGCGGCGCTCCCCAGGTGGAGGGCTTCGGACAGGGCCCGGGCCTCTGCATTCCTCGGATCGAGCTCCAGCGCTTGGCGGCACTGCTCCAATGCCTTCTCCGTCTGGCCCTGCTTTTGCAGGACCCGGGCCAGGCTCAGGTGCTCCTTGGCTGCCCGTTGTGGCTGATTCAGCTCGGCATAGATCTCGGCCAGGGTGAGGCGGGCCGGCATGTGATCGGGCTGATAGCGGGCTACCTGCTGCAAGGCCTGGATGGCCTGCTTCCAGGAACGCCGGCGCTGGTAGATGGTGGCCAGCGAAAACGCAGCGTCTGCCGCCGCACGCCGTTGGCCCAACTTGGCGTGGATCTCGATGATCCGGGTCAGCGGCGTGGGATCGTCCGCGGCCAGACGGTGGGCGTGGCTGTACGCCTCCAGGGCCGACTCGAACTCTTCCAGTTCGAGGTAGGCCAGGCCCAGGTGGTTGTAGGTAACGGGATCGTCGGGGACCTCGGCCAGTGCCTCCTGATAGGCCGCGACTGCCTGCTCCCACTTGCTCTCCCAGGCAAAGTTCAAACCTCGCTGGACTGCTTTTCCCGCTGCTCTTTTTTCGCCTGCCACGATCCCTCCCCGCTTTCGAATTCGGGATTCGGTGCGTGTTATTCGGCTCCCGAGTCGGCCATGAGCGTGACCAAGATCGCCTTCTGCGCGTGCATGCGGTTTTCGGCCTCGTCAAATAGGACCGAATGCGGCCCATCGGCTACGGCGTCGGTGATCTCCTCGCCCCGGTGGGCCGGCAGACAATGCATGACCAGGACGTCGGGCTTGGCCCGGGAGACCAACTCCTCGTTGATCTGAAAGCCCACAAAGCGCGCCTTGCGCTGCGCGGCCTCGGCCTCTTGGCCCATGCTGGCCCACACGTCGGTGTAGACGACGTCCGCATCTTGTACGGCCTCGGCCGGGGCGTTGCCGATCTCGACCCGGCTGCCCGACTCGGCGGCGAAGGCCTGGGCCAAGCGCACGACGCCCGGATGGGGCTCGTAGCCGGCGGGTGAGGCCACCGCCACGTCCATGCCCACCTTGGTGCCGGCAAAGAGGAGCGAGTTGGCCACGTTGTTGCCGTCCCCGACGAACACCAGCTTGCGCCCCTTCAGCTCGCCGAGCTTTTCCCAGGCGGTGAAAATGTCACCCACGGCCTGGCAGGGATGGTTATAGTCCGACAGGCCGTTGATGACGGGTACATCGGCGTATTCGGCCAGTTGCTCGATGTCGCGATGGCCAAAGACGCGGGCCATGATGCCCTGGACGTAGCGAGACAGCACCCGGGCCACGTCGGCCACGCTCTCGCGCTGGCCCAACTGGATCTCGTTGGGCGACAGGTAGAGGGCCGATCCGCCCAGGTGGATCATGCCCATCTCGAAAGACACGCGGGTCCGCAGGCTGGGCTTTTGAAAAACCATGCCCAGCACCTGGCCCTTGAGCACCGGCTTGTTGCCGCCGGCCTGCCACTCGGCCTTGAGATCTCGGGCCAGGTGCAGCAACTGCCACAACTCGTCGGGTGTCAGGTCGGCGACGGTTAGAAAATGTTTCATCTCTCTCCTCCACGCTGAACGTCAAGATGCCAGCAGATTATAGCATAGATCGCAAGACGATGCCAAGCACCAGCTTTCCAAGACAACGGGCGTTGTGTCGAGAAAGGGGTCCAGGTTGCTCAGGGGGAACGGTATTCCTTCTCACTCCAGAGCTCCTGCCCGGCCCCGATCTCGATGCCGACGCCCAGGGTGTGGGTCTCGCCGTCGGCGCCATGCAGCGACGTGAACTCGAGGCGATACTGGTTCTGGAGTTGCCCCCGGATCTTTTGGTAGAGGGCGTCCAGATCGTCGGGGGTGGGCGCAAAGAGGTACTCTCCCTGGGTTTCACCCCCGATCCGCTGCATGACATCGGGCGTAAACTGCGGGCTGTCGAGACCCACGACAAAGATGGGGATGCCGACCTCGTTGGCCAGGGCAATACAGCTCTTGAGCTTGTGCCGCACGCTGGCTGTGTCGCGGCCATCGGCCAGCACGACGACGGCCCGGCGGCCCTGGCGCGTCGCCAATTGCTCCACGGAAAAGGCGACCACGTCGTACAGTGCCGTATCCCCCCGCGGCCGTAGGGATGCGATGGCTTTGACCACGGCGTCCTTGTCGGCGGTGAAATCGTGGACCAGCTCGATCCTGTCGTCGAACTTGACCAAGCTCACCTGGTCGTCCACGTCAAAACGGCCGACAAAGTTGGCCGCGGCGCTCCTGGCCTTTTGCAGGGGCTCGCCCTTCATGCTACCACTGATGTCCACGGCTACGACCAGGGCCAGGGGATCACGCACGGCGTCCACGGTATCGAGTTGAAAATCCTCGATGCGGACCCCGTCTTGCACGAGCCGGAATCGCTCCGGGGCGAGACTCATCACCGGTTCTTGATGTTCGTCGAGGACGCTGGTGTAAGCAATGACTTGGGGATGTTGGTCCGTGCGAACCTGGTTGAGAACGATCTTTTGGGCCGCAATCGGCGTCCCGGTTGGGAGAGGCGTCGTCGTAGGTGTCGCTGTAGGCGTATCGAAGGGCGTCGTCAGCGACGCCGGCGTAAAGGTCGGCGTCGGCGGGCCTACGAGGCCCAGGAGTTTGCTCAGGTCAAACCCGGGCCGGCGCCAGGCTTCCAGGAGGACGGCCAGGCAGGCGATCAGGACCAGCGCCAGGAGAAAAGGAGCCAGGCGCATCAAGAGCGATGGCCTGGATTCTTCTTCCTCTTTGGCCAACAGGGGGATGACGATCTTTTCCAGATCGTCGGCCATTTCCGCTGCCGAAGGATAGCGCTTGCGAGGGTCCGGCTTCATTGCTTTCAGGATGACGCCCTCGATCTCTCGCGACACGCGCGAGTTGAGGCGACGGGGCGGCACCAGTGTGGCCTCACGCGCAGCCAGTTCCTGCGGCGGTGGAGGGGGTCCCCCCGTCACCAGGCAGTAGAACATGGCGCCCAGGGCATAGACGTCCGAGCGCGGCGTCAGTTCCTCGGTCCCCTCTTCCGGTGCAGAGAAGCGGTAGCTGTCCGCTTCAAAGGCAGGGTCGATCTCTCGCCCAAATTCGTTGTAGGCCGGCACCATGACCACGTCGTGGCTCGTCAATCGAAAAACAGCCAGGTTGAGCTGACCCTGGCGCAGGCAGATCAAGGGCTCTTTGTTCTGGCGATTGTGCCAGTAGCCGATGGCCCGGCAGATCTGTAACATCCACAGCCCCGCCGGGATTCCGTCCAGTTGCCCGGCGATGGTCAGCAGGAACGACAGCGACTGGTTGCCCACCCGGAGCACCAAGTAGTGTTTGCCGTCGTGCTGGAAGTACTCGCGGACGCCGGGAGGGCGAGTTTTGAGTGAGAACCTGTCCCAAGATTCCCAAAGTAAGCACGACTGTTGCTCTGTCAGGTCGGCCGCCAGGTAGACGGCCGTCGTCTCGGACGAACCCAAGACCTCGGCGATCTCGTATCTCTCCTCCAAGACGGTGCCCGCGTTCAAGCGTGAAAGCATAACATAACCTCGAAAAAAGATGGCGTTGTGGCTCTAGAACTCGCCGATCCGGTGGCGGCGCAGCCGGCGCGGCACACAGCGGTCGAGTTCCAGGCCAAGCTGCAAGGCCGAGTCGTGCCGCCGGGCCGGATCGAGGCTCAGCGCTTTGAGAACGACCTTTTCCAGGCGACCGGAGAGTTTACGATTGACCTCGCGGGGCGGAATCGGCTCCGCCCGGCCGGCGGCGTGATCCGCCGGGTCCACCGGGGGCCTGCCGGTCACCAGGCAATGGACTATGGCGCCCAGGGCGTACACGTCGGAGCGGACGGTTGCGGGCGCGCCCGTGGCCGTCTCTGGTGAAGAAAAGGCGAGGGCCTGGCCGGGCACGATGGCGTCGGGCGGCTTGGCCAACAGATCGCGGCTGGGCAGGATGGCCTGGCCCGTCGCCATCAGCTTCAAGTGTCCCAGGTAGATGGCGCCCACCCGCAGGCAGACCAACCGGTCCTCGGGCCGGGCGTGCCACTGGCCGATGCCGTCACAGACCTGGGTCATCCACAGGGCGGCCCAACTCTCGGCCACCACGCCGGCGGCGTGATAGACCAGGCCCAGGTCCTGGCCCTCCAAGCGCAAGATCAGGTAGTGGCGCCCTTCCTGGGCAACGTAACTCAGGGCGCCTTCGGGCCTGCGGCGCATGCGGAACATCTCTAGCGACTCCCAGGCCAGTGTCCAGGCGCCGCCCCGATCCAGGTCGGCAGCCAGATAGACGGCCTGGCCCTCGCTGTGGCCCACCACCTCGCTGATGTGAAAGCGGTTCTCCAGTTGTCTCCCGGCTCGCAGCAGTTCATCCATAGTCCACCACATCGTTCTCCAGGAGGCCGATGCCTTTGATTTCGACGGCCACCCGGTCGCCCGGCTCCAAGGGACCGACGCCTGCCGGTGTCCCCGTCAGAAGCACGTCGCCCGGCTCCAGGGTCATTACCGCCGAAACGTAGGCGATGAGCTCATCGACGGGAAAGAGGAGGTCGCGGGTCCGTCCCTCCTGGCGCAGCTCGCCGTTGACGCGGCAGCGGATCGACAGGTCGGTCACGTCCAGGTCGGGGACGATCCAGGGTCCCAGGGGGCAAAAGGTGTCAAAGCCCTTGGCCCGCGCCCACTGGCCATCGCGCCGTTGCAGGTCACGAGCGGTCACGTCGTTGCCGCACGTGTAGCCCAGCACGACGCCCGGCGCCTCGGCCCGCGACACGTGCTGCGCCTGCCGGCCGATGACCACGGCCAGCTCGGCCTCGTGATCGACCCGCCGGGACAGGTGGCCGGGGTAAACGATGGCCTCGCCCGGGCCGATGACGCTGCTGGGTGGTTTAAGAAAGAGGATGGGCTCGTCGGGGACGGGGGCGTCGTGCTCGGCAGCGTGGGCGGCATAGTTGCGGCCTATGGCCACGATCTTGCCCGGCCGGCAGGGGGCCAGGAGCTGGACCTCGTCCAGGGGAGCGACGACGTCTCCCGGTGCTTGGGTCTGCCGGGGGCTGTCTGCCAGACGGTGGACGGCGCCCTCCACCACAACCCCGTAGTTGATCTCTTTCTGAAAGCGATAACGAACGAGTTTCATGGCTCCCCCATGGTCCGTCCCGATGCCGGGCACTTGTTCACGACAACCGCGTAGCGCTCAGCCTGCGTCGCCGAGGTATTGGGCATAAAGGTCGCCAAAGACGGCCGGGGCCAGGGCGTGGACCTGGCGCAGCATTTCCAGGGCCAGTTCGCGGATCTCCCATTGGGCCGCCTTGTCGCACCGGACCGAGAAAAAATGCCGCAGGGCGCGAAAGTTCATGGTCACCACGATGCAGGTGGCGGCTGCATTGGGCAGCACAAAGCGGGCGTCCTCCTTGCGCACGCCCAACTCGCGGAGGCGGCGGTAGGTGTCGGCCACCTGGTCCATGAATTCGTCCCAGACAGCCACCGCCTCGACGTTGCGGGCGATGAGGGGCGGCATCACGAACTCGGGCGCCGACATGTCCACGTAGCGCTGCGATTCCTGGCTATAGCTGGCCATACGATGGCGCACTAACTGGTGCGAACAAGCCCGCGAAATGCCGCTGATTTCAAAGGTCACGCTGGCGTGCTCGATGATCGATTCGTGGCCCTCGCGGATGCGGGCCCGTAAAAAACGCCCGGGCTCGCCTCGCGATTCGCTGCGGTAGCACATGCGCCCCGCGTGCTCCAACAACGCCTCTGGGTTTCCGTCGTCCTCCACAAAGTGTGTCGTGCCGATAATGTCTACCTTCATAATTTCTCTCCTCCGTACGAGCTATCGGCTGTCAGTTATCAGCTGTCAGTTATCAGCTGTCAGCAAACAACTTGGCTTCTGGCTGATAGCTGATGGCTGGCCGCTCACTCCAGACCGTGTTCTGTTTTGTACTGGACGATGCTCTCCTTGACTTTGGCCCGATCCACCAGCGCCCGCTCGGTGGGTGCCATGAGTTTGCCCTGCCAGGCGTCCACCAGCTCGGCCAGCCCCTCCAGGTGCGCCTCCAGGGGGTCGAGTACGTGCACGACCAGGGGCGTCAGCAGGGTCGCCTCGACGCCCTCGCCTTCCTCCGTCGAGAACCAGGTTTCGCGCAGGGGTTCGAGCACGTAGGCGTTAAAGCCCTCCAACAGGTCATCGAGCCCGGTGACGAGGGTGACCAACCCGTCCAGGACGTCGCGGATCCGGTCCCCCAGCCCAAAGGGCAGGTTGTCGAGGACCAGCCGGGCAAACTCGCCCAGGGCTTGGGCCACAGGATTGTCCAGCGCCTGGCCCAAGGCCCGGCCCAGTGCCTCCTCCAGGGTCGCGATGCCGCTGGCCAGGGCCGAGATCTGCGACTCCAGCCACAGGATCGATTCCTGCGCGGTGGGCAGCGCCTGTTCCAACGACAGTACGCCCTCCTCCACCAGGTCCAGCCCGGCCTTCAGGGCCTTGGCACCCAGCTCGATGCCCTCCAGGGGGATCGCCACGGCCGCCATGCCCGTTTCGAGGATGGCGTCGAGGCCGATCTGCTCCAGGTCCTCGTAGAGGGCGACCAGGCCCTGCAAGCGGGCGATCTCGGCGTCGGCGTCGGCCAGGGCGGCCTGCATCTGCTCGTCGGTGATCTTCCACACGGCGGCGCCGGTGCCGGCGGCGGCAACCAGTCCCGCCGCGCCGCCGGCCAGTCCGCTCCGAAGGAACTCCCGGCGGCTCACCTGCTCCTGCTCGTCTGTTGTTTCTTTTTCTTGAGCAAAGAATTCCTCAAGGGTCTGTTCTTCGGTCATGTCTATGCCTACCTTCCTACCGTTCGCGTTCAGTAGATCACGCAGTAGAGTTTACGCGCCACGACGTTGCCGTCCAGGTCGATCAGGAACAGAGCCTGGCGCAAGAACGGCTCGGGGATAGACGGCGGCGCGGTGGGCGAGAGGGTGGGCTCGGGCAAGGGCGTGGCCGGTTTGGGCTTTATCTCGACGTACCAGTAGTCGGTCGCGGCCCGGATCGCGCCGTTGGGCACCGGGGTGGGTCCCTTCCAGCAGCCCAGCGACGCTTCGCCGGCGAATTCGTCGGCGACGTCGCGCCCCTTGACCGGCTCTACGACGATCACCTCCCAGTTGGTCCGGTCGCCGGAGGAGGTGTTGGGCGCCAGGGCGTCCCAGGCGACGTCGGGCACGACGGTGCCGTCGATGGTGGGCTCTGGGTGGCCGGTGCAGCAAGCCGCCAGAAGCATAACCAGGAGGACCAACCCTGTGCCTTTCCACGGTTTGTTCGTCATTTCGATCTCCTTCCCCCGAAAGATACAACAGTGCCAGGCAGAGGATCAACCCGCCTCAAACAGCGAGCGCCGTAAGCCGGACTGCCGGATGATGCCGGATAGCGTGCCGGTTCTCAACTCGGCATGATCTGGGACAGGTACGGTGATCGTCGTGTCCGTCTCCCTCTTTTGCATGATGATGTGACTGCCTTTGCGCCGAACCTCGACAAAACCATACTCGGCCAGGATGGCGCACACTTGTTTGCCGGACAAGACACGAAGCTTGGGCATTTTTCGGCCTCGCTACGTGTTGTGCTGCAACTGGGCAATAGGGACGGTCGGCAGGATGGGCAAGACGTAGGTTTGCGTTTTCAGCCTGTGCCGGATCTCCGATGGAGATGCAGCCTCAAAGAAGCCTTCGACCGCCTCAATCAGGTTGCGTCGCGCCTCTTCGACCGTTTGGCCCTGGCTCACTACGTCCACTTCCGGGCAGGTGGCGACGTAACCATCTCCTTCCGGCTCGATGATGGCCGTCAGTTGCAGCACCCGGCCCACCTGCGCCGTGCTCTTCTCACGATCTTCTGTGACCTGTTCCAAGAGAACGCCAACTTCTTTCAACGTACGCACCCTGCCTCCCGATTGGACGTACTCGACAGAATCCCGAAGGCGCGCCTCGAATTCCGGGCGCAGCGCCAACCCGGCATCGGGGTCACCAAGAACCTCCTGCAAGACCTGTTCGACCGTGTCACGAATCAGGGCCTGCATCTCGGCTACTGTGAGCGCCGAGATCGGTTGATCAGCCCGTTGTGTGCTCATTTTCATTTCTCCCTTTACAGCAGTGGATATGGCCGGATAAGCGGATAGACCGCGCCACCATCCATTTATCCGCCGCCGTCCGCTGCGGCCTCACTCAAACCCCTCTTCCCCCCGCAGCAGGTCCGCGTGGCGCGCCAGCTTGTCCTGCAACGCCTCGCCCTCCACGTGGCTCACCCGCGCAAGGCTCCGCAATCTGTCACCGAGTGATCGGCAAATAGGCGATCAGATCGCGGAATTCTCCGGGGTTCGCCGCGCCCCAGATCAACCGCAGTTCTTCGATGGTCTCTCCCATCGTCATGTCGGGATGCAAGGTCAGAATGCCCGGCACGTGATGACCAGCATCCAGATGGGCTTGCAAGTGCACGGGCATCGAGGCCCGGTTCCGGGTCACCAGGAAGAAGCCATTGGCCTCACACCAGCGCAGGATATCGGGGTCTGGCGTGCCGCGCGCCGGCGCCCCTGGGTCGCCGACGATCCAGACGGTTAGTTTCGGCTCGTGCCGGATCAGTTGCGCGCGCAACGCCGGCTCCACGTGCTCATCCAGCAGGAAGCGGATGGAGCTCATGGTGCCGAGGCCGCCTCCCGTTGCCGGCGCTCGGCTGCCAGGGTCCGCAGTCTGGTTATGGCCGGGGGTGGATTACGGTCTTGCTCCTCGCGCATCCGCCGGCCGTGGGCCAGCCAGTCGGCCAGGTATGCCTCCACCTCGACCCGATTGTGGAGGTAGTAGGTGATGGTCGCATAGACCTGCTCCAACGTCAGCGACGGATACCGCTCCGCGATGGCCTCCGGCGGCTGGCTGCGATGGACATAGTCGTACAGCACTGTCTCAATCCCGATGCGCGTCCCCTTGAGACGGATGTCGTTCGGCGCCACAAAGTCAAAATAGCTCTCCATTTCCATCTTGATTACTCCTCTTTCTCACCTAACCCAACGCCAGGCAATCACTCAAACCCCTCAAATCCCTCTTCCCCCCGCAGCAAGTCCACGTTCCGCGCCAGCTTGTCCTGCAACGCCTGGCCATCCACGTGGCCCACCTCGGCGTAGAGGTCGGGACCGTAGGTCCGGGTCTGGACGACGACCGGCATGGGCACGGCGTGGCCCAAAATCAGCGCCTGCTGCCGCGTATCGAGGCGGGCCAGCACCTGGCGCAGCTCGCCGGCGCCCGACACCCCGGTGAACACGGCGCGGATGTCGGCCTCGTTGTCGAGCAGGGCCGTCACCCGCGTGCCGATCTGGCTCATCACCTCCTCGTCGATGCCGCTGGGCCGCTGGTCGACGATGAGCAGCGTCACGTTATATTTACGCAGCTCGCGGGCAATCGTCCCAAAAATCGTCTGCCGGGCGATGGCCGGGTCGAGGAACTTGTGGGCCTCCTCGATGGTGATGACCAGCGGGCGCGGCTCCTCGCTCTGCCGGCCCAGAGCCGCCTCCTTGCGGTGCACGTAGCGCCCGTGGATGCGCCGTGTCAGGTAGTTTGCCACCAGCAGGTAGGCCTCCAGCGTGCTGCCGTAGCGCCCGAACTCGAGCACGACGTGCAGCCCCCGGTCGAGGTAGTCCATGATCTTGCCCACGCCATCCTCGGCGACGCGCGGTTGGAGGAAATCGAAGCGGCGAAAGAGACCCAGCTTGCGCTGGATGGCGCCCAGCGTCCCGCCGTGGAGCTTGCCCTCGTCGAGCAGTTGGTCGAGTTCGGTCGGGCCTTCTGCATCCGCGTCGCCTTCGGCCAGCAGCTTCTCGATCCAGCCCTTGCCCAGCCGCCGCCGCAGGTAGTAGAGCGCGCCGATCTGCACGTCGCTGAGGCCCATCAGGCTGCTGAGCATGTCCACGTCCTCGGGCTCGATCTGATCGTAGCCGATGCGGATGGCGAAATCGACCTTGCTGCCCCGCCGCTGCGACGACGCCGGGTCGAGGGTCATGACGCTCACCTGGCCGGGAAAGAGCTGGCGCAGGCCCTTGACCTCGTAGCCGCCCTCGCCCTGGCTCTTCCAGCCGTACTCGTTGTGCATGTCGAATACCAGGTTGACGGCCACGTTCTGCTTGACCAGGCCGGCCAGCAGTGTCCGCGTCAAAAACGTCTTGCCCGTGCCGCTCTTGCCAAAGACGCCGCTGGAGCGCTCCACCAGCCGCTCCAGGTTGAGGTGGACGCGCACGTCCTCCATGTCCAGCGGCGCGCCGACGTAAAAGTGTACCTCGTCGGCGGCGCCAAAGACGCTGTTGACGTCCTCCTCCGTCGCTTCGTAGACGGGCGAAAAGTGGGCGGGCACGGTCTTGACCGGCTTGGGCTCCGCCCCCCCTCGGTCCCCCCCGCCGGGCGGGGGGGAGGCGTCGAGCACCAGCATGGGCGACACCTCCAGCCGCCCAAACGTGCTGGTGCCCTGGTAGACCCGGGCCAGGAACGCGTCATCGGTGTCGGGCGGCGTCTTTTCGATGAGGGGATTGGTCGCGTCCAGGGCCACGTCGGTGATGATGCTAAAGAATCGCCGCCCCGTCTGCCCGCGGATCACCACGTAGCGGCCCACGGCCATGCCCTCCACCACGGCCCCCCGGTCCAGCTTCACGTTCAGCCCCTTGCTCAAGCTGCCGCCGACGACGATGCCCAGGCGCCGCGCCTCGGCCACGGCCCCGGCCGTCGGAGGCGTGCGGGGGAAGAATTCGTCTAGTTCATTGCGATCCTCGGTCATAGACTACTCCTCCAGCGCGCCGCTGCGCCGCAGATAGGCGACGATGTGCCGGGCAAACTGCCGCACGTCGTCCGGGTCGCGCTGCACATGCTCGTACACCTGGTCGGCGTCCACCGGCTCGTACAGGTAGAGCAGCCCGTTGCGAAAATCGGCCAGCCCGGCCAGCCGCTCCGCCAGGCCCTCCGGCAGGATCTCGACCCGGCCCAAGAGCAGGAACACCTCGCGCCAGCGGTGCGGCCGCTGCGGAAAGTCGGCGGCCAGGATGTAGCTGCCGATGTGCAGCGCGAGCTGGATCACTTGCTCCAGCTCGCGCTCCGACGCGGCGCGGTTCACCACGTCGCCCGTAAACTCGTCGCGCGACAGGGACGCCATCTCCTGCAACCGGGCCAGGTACTCGTCGATGTAGCCCAGCCGGTTGACGATTACCTCAGCATTGACCATGCTCCGCCTTCTCTCGGGATAGTGGCCCAATTCAGCGCGCTCGATGCGCGCCAGCAGCGCCTCTCGCTGCATCCGACGCAGCGGGGCCGTGTCGGCATAGTCGCGCAGCACCCCTACGCCGAACTCGACTGGCTCGGTCCCGCTCGCGGCGTACAGCAGCCGGCCTTCGCGCCACACCTCGTGGCACAGCAGCGGCGGCACGCCGGCCAGGTCGGCCACGTAGGCGTCGGCGCGGCCAAAGCCCCGCTGCAACTCGCCCAGGAGGTCCAGGCGCCGGTCCCAGCGCGCCCGGCGGTCCAGGTCCGGCTCGAACAGCACGCCCACGTCCACGTCGCTCAGCGGCCCGGCGTTGCCCCGCGCCTGCGAGCCGTACAAAATCGCCAGCCGCACACCGTGCCGTTCAAAAGCCGGCGCCAACTCTGGCACGTACGCGTCGATAGGCCGTGCCAACGGCCCGCCCTCCCTCATCCGCTCACCCAAGCCCGGCGACAGGACCACCCATCCCCACGCCACCAGAGAATCCGTTCATTCCGCCAATTATCATCCTGAGCTTGTCGAAGGACCGCTGTTGTCTCATGGCCGGATCCTCCGCAGAATCGCGTCGAGGCGCTGCAAATCCATCGCCAGCAAACGGGCGAGCTCCCGCCCGGCCTCGACCAGGAAGCCTCGCCCGGCCTCGCCCCGCGCCGCCGCCGCCTGGCGCAGATGGGCGGCCAGCAGTTCGTCGCTCAGAGGGTCCCGACTCTCCAGCACCAGCCGGAAATAGTCGAACCGCTGGCTAAAGGCCCGCAGCTCGTCGGCGGTGCAGGTCGTGATCTGGGCCAGGCTCATGGGCGGCTGGGGCGGCAGCCAGTGCCGCCACTGCCCCTCCTCGCAGTAACCGACGACCTGCACCTGCACCTCGATGGGCAGCAGCCGCTGGTACTGGTCGGCGATCAGCTCCGGCCGCTCCTCGGTCAGCACCGCCACCTGGCGGATGAGGGGATCGTCCAGCAACTGCACGTCGCGGATCAGGCCCAGGATGGTGATGGCGTCCTCGGCTTCGGCCTTGACCAGCGCCCCGAAGGTGGGCACCTGCGAGCGCAGCAGCCGGCAGCCCACGGCAAAGCGGGCGTTGCTGGCGCTAATCACCTTGCCAACTTGATAGGTCTCGACACTCACCGCTACCTCCTACGTCGCGGGCGCGCCCGCCGCTTCTGCCGCGCCTTGGGCGAGGGCCGGGGCAGGGGCAGCCCCTGGCGGCTCATCGCCTGCAGCAGCATCGCTTCCAGCGCCTCACGCTCGTCGTTAAAAATGATGGCCAGCTCGTCCGCCCGGGTCAGGGCGTAGGGATAGCCGTCGTTGACCCGGCACTGGTCGTAGACCAGGGCGTGGACCCGGGCCAGCGCCGCCGGCCGGGCGGCCACCCACTCGGGCACCTCGACGCGCGCCGGCTCGGCCTCGACGCCGGGCGCCTGGCCCGCGTCGGGCGGCTCGGGATTGAGGTAGAAAAAATAGACCGGCGGATCGCCATCCTGGCAAAAGAGCGCCGACCGCTCGCCGGGCAACAGGTCGCCCCACAGCGCCTGGTCGGTGATGCCCAGGAAGGGCTCGCTTGTGGCTCGGTCAGAGACCGGCCACAGCGTAGAGGGCGACGGCCCGGCCCGTGTCTCGCCTGCGGCCTCCTGCTGCGCCAGGTCGAGCAGGCTGACGACGCCCGCCTGCCGCGAGCGGCTGAGGAAGCCGGCCAGCGCCGCCCCCGCCGCCCAGAGCCGGTCCACTTGGGCCAGGTAGCGCTTTTGCAGCGCCGCCTGCTCGGCCTGAGGAATCGCCGCCGACCAGGCGCGAAGGCCGATGGTGCTGTCCAATAGGGCCAACAGCGGCCCCCTTCCATCCGCTGCTCCCTCGGCCAGATCGGCCAGCTTTTGGATCTCGGCCACGTCGCGCCGGGCCGTGAGCTGGTCGCCGGACACCCAGCGGCCCTCGGCGTCGACCGCCGCCGCCACCAACGGCTCGGAGGCCGCTTCCGGCGCCTGCCCGTTGCCGTGGCGGTAGACCAGGCTGCCCACGTTGACCAGGTAGTACTGCACCAGGCCGTGGGGGTCGGGCGGAATCTGCGAGCCATCGGCGGCCAGGATCGTCGCCCGGGCCGGCGGCTCCGGGGCCGGAATTCGGGCGTCGAGGGGCTCATCCGTTGGCCGGGCGCAGCGGGCCTCGCGCCCCGGCGGCGAGTCGGCCAATTCGCGCAGCCGGTCCAGGTCGTCGGCAAAGTGCTCGCGCAGCGCCCGGAGCGCCGGCAGCGCCGCTTCGCGCCGCTCCGCCCCGGCCGCCAACTCGCGCCCCAATGTCCCAACCTGTTTCCCAACCTTGCTCAATTCCAGGGTCATGGCTTCATCTCTGCCGCCCATTATACCCCAACGAGACCAGTCTGACAAACAAATCCCGTTCCCAATTTGGTCATTGGTCCTTGGCTCATTGGTCATTGACCCATTGGTCATTCCGCCCCGAATGTGGTAGACTAGGCGCCAACACCCACGGGGAGGGAGACGCGATGCGCGCACTCAAAGAACGCATTCTCCAGGAGGGCCAGAACCTGGGCGGGGGCATCCTCAAGGTGGACAGTTTCGTCAACCACCAGGTCGATCCGGCCCTGATGCTCGAAGCGGGCCGGGAGCTCGCTGCATGTTTTGCCGACGCCGGGGCGACCAAGGTGCTGACCGCCGAAATTTCGGGCATCGCCCCGGCGCTGACCACGGCCCTGGCCCTAGACGTGCCCCTGCTCTACGCCCGCAAGACCAAGCCCGTGACCATGACCGACCCCGTCTACGTCGAAGCCGCCCCCTCGCACACCAAGGGGATGTCTGTCTTTTTGATGGCCTCGCCCGAGTTCTTGACGCCCCAGGACCGCATCCTGATTATAGACGACTTTCTCGCCAGCGGCCAGACCATCATGGCCCTGGTGCGCATGGTCCGCCACGCCGAGGCCCAACTGGTGGGCATCGGCGCCCTCGTCGAAAAAGCCTTCGAGGGCGGCCGCGCCGAGCTGGAGGCGCTGGACGTGCCGCTCCACGCCCTGGCCGTCATCGCCGATATGTCCGACGGCCAGATCACGTTCGTCGAGTGAGCGCCGCCATGTCCCAGCTTGTGTCCGAGCAGGAAGCTGCCGCTTCGCGAGAAGCGGTGGCCATCCTCGACTTTGGCTCGCAGTACAGCCAGCTCATCGCCCGGCGCGTGCGCGAGGCCCACGTCTACTGCGAGCTGCTGCCCTACGACGCGCCCGCCGAGGAAGTGTTTGCCCTCAATCCGCGGGGATTCATCCTCAGCGGCGGGCCGAACAGCGTCTACGAGCCGGGCGCGCCGACGCTACCCGCCTACGTGCTGGACAGCGGCCTGCCGGTGCTGGGCATCTGCTATGGCATGCAGCTGCTGGCCCACAATCTGGGCGGGCGGGTGGCCGCCGCCCAACGCCGCGAATACGGCCCCGCCCTACTGCAAGTCACCGACCTGGCCTGCGCCCTCTTTGCCGAGCTGCCCTTTGCCCTGCAAGTCTGGATGAGCCACGGCGACCGCATCGAGGCCCTGCCGCCCGGTTTTACCGTCGTCGCCCAGACCGACAATTCGCCCATCGCCGCCATGGAGCACCCGGGCCGCCGCCTCTTTGGCCTGCAATTCCACCCCGAGGTGGTGCACACGCCCCGGGGGGACGAGATCCTGCGCAATTTTCTGCGGCGCGTCTGCGGGCTGCGCGGCACGTGGACGCCGGCCCATTTCGTCGGCCAGGCGGTGGCCGCCATCCGCCAGCAGGTGGGCGAGGGGCAGGTGCTTTGCGGGCTGTCGGGCGGCGTCGATTCGGCCGTGGTCGCCGCGCTGGTGCACCGCGCTGTGGGCGAGCAGCTCACGTGCGTCTTTGTCGACCACGGCCTGTTGCGCCAGGGCGAGCCCGAGCAGGTGGTCCAGACCTTTGAACGAGAGCAGGGGATGCGCCTGGTGGCCGTCCACGCCGTCGAGGAGTACCTGGAGGCCCTGGCCGGCGTCACCGAGCCGGAGGAAAAGCGGCGCATCATCGGCGAAAAGTTCGTGCGGATTTTTGAAGCTGAGGCCCGCCGCCTGGGCCATTTCGATTTCCTGGCCCAGGGCACGATTTACCCTGACGTCATCGAGAGCGCCGGGGCGGGGCGGCCGGGCGCCCAGCGCATCAAGACCCACCACAACGTCGGCGGCCTGCCCGACGACATGCAGATGGAGCTGGTCGAGCCGCTGCGCTTTCTCTTCAAGGACGAGGTGCGGGCCGTGGGCCACGAGCTGGGCCTGCCCGACGAGATCGTCTACCGCCAGCCCTTCCCCGGGCCGGGCCTGGCGGTGCGCGTTTTGGGCAAAGTGACCTGGGCGCGGCTGGAAACGCTGGCATGAGGTCGAGGAGAAGACCACGCTGGCCGCGCGGCTGGAAACGCTGCGCGCCGCCGACGCCATCTTTCGCGACGAGCTGCGCGCCGCCGGCCTGCTCCGCCAGCGCCTCGAATCAGCGGCTCGGGTGGGCACGGCCCAGTCCTTCGCCGTGCTGCTGCCGGTGCGCAGCGTGGGCGTCATGGGCGACGGGCGGACCTACGCCCACGTGATCGCCCTGCGGGCCGTGACCACCGACGATTTCATGACCGCCGACTGGGCGCGCCTGCCCTACGACCTGCTGGCGCGGGTGAGCAACCGCATCGTGAACGAGGTGCCAGGGGTGAACCGGGTCGTGTACGACGTGTCGAGCAAGCCGCCGGCGACGATTGAGTGGGAATAGAGGGAGGAACCTATGTCTGAAGCAACCTTGACACAAGAGCTTGAATTCGTGATGGCTCACCAACGGCAGAAAGAAGAAACTGTTCTGGCGCGGGCCATGCGAGAAGGGATTCGCCTTCTGTATCGCGAGGCGGTGATTGAGGCTTATTTGCTGGGACACATCTCACGCCAGGATGCCTTGGCGCAACTGGGGCCGGATGCGCTGGAGGAGATCGAGTACCAACGCGACGCGCTCAAGCGCGACATAGCCTGGGGGATGGCCGATGCCTGAAGCCATCAGCGATACCGGCCCCGTCCTGCACCTGCACGAAATCGGTCGGTTGAAAACATTGGGCGTCTTTACTCGACTGACCGTGCCTGGCCTGGTCGCTGATGAACTGCACTTCTACGGGCTGGATCTCGCCAATCTGGATGTGCCTGATCTGACGGTTGCAATTGTGCAAGTGAGCGGGACTCGCCGGAATCAGGTGCTGGTCGAAAGCGCCGGGCCGACCATCCATCCGGCGGACGCGGAAGTCTTGATGCTGGCTCAAGACGATGGTTTTCGGACACCGGTGCTGACCGATGATCTGGCGTTGCGGCGCAGACTGGAAGTCAGTGGCGCCACCGTCTCTGGCTCGATGGGAATCCTTGTGCGCGCCTACAAGATCGGCATTTTGAGACGCACCCAACAGGAAAAGGCGGTGGATGCTCTGTTTGAGAAGAGCACCTTGCATTTGAGCCGCGCCTTCCAAGTCTACGTGCGCAAGCTGATTGCCGACCTGCCTTGAACACGCCGGCAGGGTGACCCGGCAAACCGCCGGCAAAGATCGAGGGGGAGGGAGGGGCCTGTTGTCAACGGGCGCGCCTTGGTGTATAATTGAGGCGTGAAGAACGGTGGTTGCGCTTTTCTGAATGGAGACAGTCCATGATCAAGACGCTTGAAGCTGTGATTGATCAGCAGGGTCAGGTGAATTTGCTGGAACCCGTTCAGTTGCCCGCGATGCGGCGCGCCCTGGTGACCATCCTGGAAGAGGAACCTGTCATCCACGTGCCGGAAACGGCCTTGTTGAGCGAGGCTGCCCTGGCCAAGGACTGGGATCGACTTGAGGAGGACGAGGCGTGGTCACACCTGTAATCGGCCTGGAGTGATGTTTGGTATCCAGCAAGCTGCCGGGGAAGATAGAATGAGAGCAAGGGAAGGAATGGCGCGATGAGTGACCTAGACTATGAAACTGGACTTCGCCAACTGCTAGAACGTCTGGATCCTGACCATCCCAGTTACACCAAAGTTCAAGTTCTTCAGTCTGCACTTCGAGAGAATCTGCATCAGGAGCGGCTTTACGGGAGCAGCGAGACTGGACGTGCCGAGCGAGCTCAACTCATCGGTGCTCTTAACACATTGACTATGGAGACATTGGGCATTAACTTCAATGGATGGCAATCCCCGCCTGCTGCGGCGGACTGCTCTTCATCATCGTCACCGCGCTCATCAACGCCGTGGTCACCACCTTCACCTCGGCTACCTGGACGCTGGCCTACCGCGAGATGACGGGGCTGGCCGCGCCGACGGCCGCGGAGAGATGATCCTCGGCATCGACGTCGGCGGTACGTTCACCGACTTTTGCCTGCTCGACGACGCGGGCCGGGTCCGCATCCATAAACTGCTGACCTCGGCCCGCGACCCGTCGGTCGCCATTCTCCAGGGCATCGCCGACGGTTCGACGGAGCTCACCGCAGGCCTGCAAGTCGGACCTGAGGCGACGGTGGTCCACGGGGCCACCGTCGCCACGAACGCCCTGCTGGAGCGGCGCGGCGCCCCCACGGCCCTGGTCACCACCGAGGGCTTTCGCGACGTGCTGGAGATCGGCCGCCAGACCCGGCCCGACCTCTACGCCCTGCATCCCACGCGGCCCGCGCCCCTGGTCCCCGCCGAACTCCGCTTCGAGGTGCCCGAGCGGGTGGACCGCCACGGCGCGGCCCTCACCCCGCTGACCGTCGAGGCCGCCGACGCCGTCGTCCGCCGGCTCCTGGACGCCGGCGTCGAATCCGTGGCCGTCTGCCTGCTCTTCTCCTTCCTTTACCCCGCCCACGAGCGCCTAGTCCGCGAGCGCATCGCGGCCCTGGGCGGCGAGGCCGCGCCCCGGGTCTCCCTCTCCTCCGACGTGCTGCCCGAGTACCGCGAGTACGAGCGCACATCCACCACGGTCATCAACGCCTACGTCGCCCCGCTGATGAGCCGCTACCTGGCCAACCTGGAGACCGGGCTGGAGGGCCGCCGGCTGCGCATCATGCAATCCAACGGCGGCAGCATCTCGGCCGAAGCGGCCCGCAGCCAGGCGGCGCGCACCGCCCTCTCGGGACCGGCCGGCGGTGTGGTCGGCGCGTTCGAGACGGCGCGCCGGGCCGGCTTCGCGCAGGCCATCACCTTCGACATGGGCGGCACCAGCACCGACGTGGCCCTCTGCCCCGGCCGCGTGCAAGAGACGACCGAGGGGACCATCGCCGGGCTGCCGCTGCGCCTGCCGATTATCGACATCCACACGGTGGGCGCGGGCGGCGGCTCCCTGGCCCGGCTGGACGCCGGCGGCGCGCTGCGCGTCGGCCCCGAGAGCGCCGGCTCCGACCCCGGCCCGGTGTGCTATAGCATCATCGGAGGTGATGGCATCATCGGAGGTGACGGCCGGGAAAACGCCCACGCGATCACCGTCACCGACGCCAACCTCGCCCTCGGCCGCCTCGACGCCGATCATTTTCTCGGCGGGCGGATGCAGCTCGACCTGGACCGCACCCAGGCGCAGATGCAGGCCCTGGCCCGCCGCCTGAGCCTGCCCCTGGAAGCCGCCGCCTGGGGCGTCATCCGCGTCGCCAACTCGAACATGGAGCGCGCCATCCGCACGATCTCGGTCGAGCGGGGCCACGACCCCCGCCGCTTTACGCTGGTCGCCTTTGGCGGGGCGGGGCCGCTCCACGCCTGCGAGCTGGCCGCCGCCCTGCTCATCCCACGCGTGCTCATCCCGCCCCACCCCGGCGTGCTCTCGGCCCTGGGCATGGTCTTGGCCGACGTGGTCAAGGACTACTCGCAGACCGTCATGCTCCCCGCCACCACCACCGATGCCGACACGCTGGCCCGCCTCTTCGACCCGCTTTTCGACCGCGCCCGCACTGACCTCCGCGCCGAGGGCCTGGACGACGCCGACATCACCCTCCTGCCCAGCCTGGACATGCGCTACGTCGGCCAGTCTTTTGAACTGACGATAGATATTGGAGATTGGATATTGGAGATTAGCGAGACTGCACCCGATACCCGATACCCAATACCCAATATCCAATCCCTGTTCCACAAAGCCCACCGCCAGCGCTTCTCCTACGCCAGCGAGGAAGAGCCGATCGAAATCGTCAACTTGCGCCTGAAGGCGGTGGGGCGGACGGCCAAGCCCCGCTTCTCGGAGCAGCCGCTGGGCGGGCTGGACCCCAAGGCCGCCCACGTCGGCTACAAACAAGTCTACTTTGCCGATCCGGACGCGCCCAGCGCCGCCCGGCCGGTGCCCACGGCCCTCTACGAACGCGACCGGCTGGAGCCGGGCAACATCGTCGTCGGCCCGGCCGTGATTTTTCAGCTCGATACGACGACCGTCATCCCGCCCGGCTGGTCGGCGACGGTGGACGGCTGGGGCAACCTCGTCGCCGAAGGGAGGGGCCCGTGAGCCAGCTCGATCCCATCACGCTGGAGATTTTCAAAAACCTGTTCATCTCGGTCGCCGAAGAGATGGGCGTGACCCTGGGCCGCACGGCCTACAGCCCCAACATCAAGGAGCGGCGCGACTATTCCTGTGCCTGCTTCCTAGCCAGTGGCGAGATGATTGCGCAAGCAGCCCACATCCCCGTCCACCTGGGGGCCATGCCCGCCTCGGTCCGCGCGGCGCTGGAGGCGTTCGACACGTGGGCGCCCGGCGATTTGGTGGTGCTCAACGACCCCTACCTGGGCGGCACCCACCTGCCCGACATCACGATGGTCTCGCCGGTGTTTGTGGATCTCCCTCTCCCCCCGGGGGGAGACACGTCTTTAGGGCCTTGGCCGGGTCGGGGTGAGGGGGGAAGAGGTGGTCTGAGTGCAATCCCCCCCCCACCCCAGCCCTCCCCCCCAAGGGGGGAGGGGCACAATTGCGCACTCCAACCCTCCTTCTTTGTCGCCAGCCGCGCCCACCACGCCGACGTGGGCGGCATGTCGCCCGGCTCGATGCCACTGGCCAGCGAGATCTACCAGGAAGGACTGATCATCCCACCGGTCAAGCTCGTGGAAGAGGGCCGGACCAACCAGGCCGTGCTCGACATCATCCTGCGCAACGTGCGCACCCCCGTCGAGCGGCGCGGCGACCTGGCGGCCCAGATGGCCGCCCATCGCGTCGGCGAGGCGCGCCTGGGCGCAATCGTAGCCCGCTACGGCCTGGCCGAGACCCTACGCTACGCCCGCGGCCTGCTGGCCTACGCCGAGCGCCTGACCCGCGCCGCCATCGCCCGCATCCCCGGCGGCACCTACACCTTCGCCGACCACCTGGACGACGGCGGAATGAACAATGACCAATATCCAATATCCAATATCCAATCCCCCAAAATCCAAGTGGCCGTGACGGTAGACGGCGACACCCTAACCGTCGACTTCACCGGCTCCAGCCCGGCGGTGGCGGGGCCGCTGAACGCCGTGCGGGCCATCACCGAGTCGGCGACGTGGTACGCCGTGCGCTGCGTGGCCGGCGGCGCGACCGGAGGGAGGCCGGTCAACAGCGGCACCTTTGCCCCGGTGCGCGTCGTCGTGCCCCGGGGCAGCCTGCTCGACGCCGATCCGCCCCACGCCGTGGCGGGCGGCAACGTCGAGACCTCGCAGCGGGTGGTGGACGCCGTGCTCGGCGCGCTGGCCCAGGCCCTGCCCGACCGGGTTCCGGCGGCCAGCCAGGGGACGATGAACAACGTCACCGTCGGCGGGGCGGACCCTGCGACCGGCCAGCCCTTTGCCTATTACGAGACGGTGGGCGGCGGCGCGGGAGCCGGCCCGGCGGGCGATGGCCTGTCGGGCGTGCACGTGCACATGACCAACACCCTCAACACCCCGGTCGAGGCGATGGAGTATGCCTATCCCGTGCGCGTGCGGCGCTACGCGCTGCGCCGGGACTCGGGCGGAGCGGGGCAGCGTCGCGGCGGCGACGGCCTGGTGCGCGACATCGAGTTCCTCTGCCCGGCCACCGTGACGATCCTGTCCGAGCGGCGGCGGATGGCGCCCTACGGCTTGCAGGGCGGCGAGCCGGGCAAGCCGGGCCGCAACCTGCTCGTCCGCGACGGGGAGGCAGAGGAGCTGCCCGGCAAGGCCGAGGTCCGCGTCCAGGCCGGCGACGTGTTGAGTCTGCGCACGCCGGGCGGCGGCGGCTGGGGCGAACCCCCTGCATGAGAACCCCCCCTGACCGCGAGGCCAGGGGGGTTGGAGTTTATCCGCTATTCCTCCGCCTGGTGCCTGGGCGGGATCAGGCGCCACCAGATGCGGCGCACGCCGTGCACTCTCTGCTCGATCCAACGCTGCCAGATCGCCCGCCAGCTCTGGCTCCAGGCAACCTCGGCCTCGGCCCGCGAAATCTCCCGGGCGCCGAACCGTTCTTCGACGTAGAGGTCGGCGATCTTGGAGACCGCCCGGCTGCCGCCGGGCATGGTCTGGCCCACGACGCTCGCGTACTCGTGCGGTGTCTGATGTTCGCGCTGCTCGATTTTCAGCAGCCGCCGGACCCACTCCACCAGGTCCAGGTAGACGCGCTGGGCGACGCTCAGGCCCTCGATCTGGCGCTGGCGTCGCGCCCTAAAGAGGGCGATCGCCGCAAAAGGCAGCAGCATCAGGTCCAGCGCCAGCCATCCCCAGCGACCGATCCGCTGCCAGAGTGGTTTCTGCTCCGGTGTCTCTACCGCTGGCAGGACGTCGGGGTTGATCTCGGTGTCGATCTCTTCGTCGAGCTGGCGCTCCATTTCGGTTTCGCGATCCTGGTTCATATTCTCTGTCGCCAGCTCGTTGTTCTGTGAGCGGGGCCGGGCGAGGACCGGTTCGCCGGCGGTCGGCTCGAACTCGATCCAGCCATAGCCCGGAAAAAAGACCTCCGGCCAGGCGTGGCCGTCGCTCTTGAGGATGCGATAGGCGCCCTCTGCCTTTTCGCCCTGGCCATAGCCCCGCACGTAACGGGCCGGAACCCCGACCGACCGCAGCATGACGGCCATCGCCGAGGCATAGTAATCGCAATAGCCTTCCCGGATGTCAAAAAGAAAATAGTCTACGCCGTCTTGGGTGAGGCCCGGCCCCGTGATCTGGGTATTGTAGGGGATCTGGCGCAGATAGCGCTCGATGGCGAGGGCTTTGTCGTAAGGCGTTTCCTGACCCTCGGTCACTTCTTCGGCCAGGGCACGCACCCGGGCGGGCACTGTGTCGGGCAGTTGGAGGTAACGGGGCGTTACCCAGCCCGGATAGTCGGTCCCCGCCTGGCGCAAGGATTCGGCATCGGCTTCGGTGATGGAGGCATAGACCTGGTAGCTCTCGCCCGCCGCCAGCGGCTGGCGAGAATAGAGCACCGAGGGGTCACCCGGCGCTGCAAAGAGGGTCGAAACCTTGCGCCCCTCGATCATGTCCTGTTCCGGGGAGACCAGGCTGACGACGGCGCGGAGCGGCAGCCCGGCCCGGATCGGCTGGCCGGCAGCCGCGATCATGCCTTCCGGCCCCAGGTCGTGATGCAGGGTGATGGTCTGGGTGAATTCCCGGCGCAGGTCAAACTCGGGCACGGCCAAGAGTTCTCTGTTGGCCTCAATGATGAGGGTGTCGGTATCGGTGTTCTTCCAACCGGTGCTGGTGTATTCCTGAAAGACCATCACCCGCCAGTAGCGTCCCTTGAGGGCCACGGCGTCAAAGACCGGGGTGTCGGGCAGGTTGACCGGGCCGCCAAAACGCATCAGGCGATCGGAATAGATATAGTTGGGGTCGTTTCGGTAGTTGAGGTCGTGAAAGACGCGAGACGATTGGTTCTGAATGCGGCGCCACGGCTCGCTGAGCTTGTCCCAGACCTGTTCCAGGGGCCGGCTGGCCACGGCCTTGGGTGTAGCCCAGGCCAGGAGGATGGCGATCAGAGAGATGGCCATGCCCGCCCGCAGGAAACTGAGCACCAGGTCGGAGCTGTAGGCGACCCGGGCCACGCGCCATTCCTGCTCGTAGAAGGCGATGCTGGTGCGAACGACCAGGAGCAGGGAAAAGAGGAGAAAAGCAATCAAGTGGCCAGTCGATGAAACCGGGGCATAGATGGCATTGACCATGATGCCAATGCCAGAGACGATCACGGCCCACCAGGCGCGTTGCCAGCGAAAGATGGCCCACGCCGAGAAATAAGCGATGGTCCACAGCAAGAGGCTGAGCAGAAAGAGAAAGATCACATTGTCGCCGCTCGTCCCCTCGCTAAAGAGGACAAAGAGCCAGTTCTGAACCCGCCAATCGAGTTGGACGATGGCGGCCGAGGTTGAAATGTCGGTCTGGCCGGCCAAGACCCGGCTCGTTAGGTAGGCCGCCCAGGCCAGCCCGGCGATGATGGACAGCGTGTGGGCCAGGCGGTTGGGTGTGCGGCTCTTGGCCAGAACGATGCCCAAGCCTCCCCCCAGCAGAACGATGCCTTGTAGGATCGACAATCCTTCCGTCCACTCGGCGTATTGGATGGAGAGGGCCACGCAGGAGAGGATCAGGAGCAGCAGAAAAATCGTTGCCCAGCCCTCTTTGACCCTATAGTCCGAGAACATTCCCACCACTTTCTAGCAGCCACTGCGGCCAACGATGCGCTCTGCCTATCACTGAATCCACTGAAAAAAGGTCGGCGGGGCACTGTGTGTTGTGTGTGCGCGAAGCGCACACACAACACACAGTGCCCTTTTGCCCTTTTTGCAGGGCAGTCATCACTATCAAAATAACCCCGCCGGAGGCCGATGGGTTCATTTCTGGCCACTTTGGCCTGGATGGAACATCCAGGCCGAGCGCAAGCAAAACAACACCCGGTGGTGGAATTGTAGCGCGAACCCCGTCGAAAGTCAAGGAAGCTGGCTTACATTCGGACTATGCAAAGTGTTTGACATCCCTACGAAAGGGTGCTATGATGTCCGAGTTCCAGAGTTCACGCACTTCGGGCAGTCTAGATCCCAGTGAAGTCACTTTTTGAATGATGGATTGGTTCCGCAGCTTGCCGGAATACCGGCAGAAAGTATACGCTCTGCTGATCGGCGCAATCTTGGTCACGCTGCCCTGCTATTGTATCGGGGGCCTGCTGCTGATCTTGGCGCCGCCCCAGCCTGCGGCTGCCACGCCCTCGCCGCGGCCCACCTGGACGCCCATCTTTTCTCCCACCCCGATCTGGACGCCTAGCGTGACACTCACGCCTTCACCCAGCCCCACCCCGACCATCACCGATACGCCCCGGCCCGGTGCCAGCGCCACTTTTACCTCGACGCCCACGCCCAGTCCAACGCCGACGGCGTCGCCGACCCCCACCTCCACGCCGACCTTCACCCCGACGCCCACGCCGACGGACACGGCTACCCCCACGCCCAGCGCCACCGCATCGGCCACCCACACCCCAACCGAGACCGCCACGCCATCCAGCACCCCGACCCCGACCGGAACCGCCACGCCTACGCCGACCCTCACGCCCACGCTGACGTTTACCCCCACCCCCACCGAGACGCCCAC
>CAYLZO010000029.1:0-30666 GCA_964387775.1 uncultured Anaerolineaceae bacterium | reverse complement strand
CCACGGTCGAGGCCCTGCGCCAGGCGGCGACGACGTTCGGCGGCGTCGAGCATCGCCTGGAGCTGGTCCGCGAGCGGGAGGGCGTGCGCTGGTACAATGACAGCATCGCCACCACCCCCGAGCGGACCTTGGCCGCCCTCAAAGCCTTCGACGCGCCCCTGGTGCTCCTGGCCGGCGGCCGCGACAAGCACCTGCCCTGGGCCGAAATGGCCGCCCAGACCCAGCACCGCGTCCGCCACCTCGTCCTATTCGGCGAGGCCGCCAACCTGATCGAGAGAGAAATGCAAAAAGCAAGAGCCGTACCCAATACCCAATACCCAATCCCTAATACCCAACTCCACCACGCCGGCACCCTGGCGCGCGCCGTCAGACGCGCCGCCGAGCTGGCCCGGCCCGGCGACGTCGTGCTGCTGTCGCCCGGCGGCACCAGCTTTGACGCCTACCGCGATTTCGCCGAGCGCGGCGAGCACTTTCGCCGGCTGGTCAACGGATTGGAGTAGATCATGGCCGAGAAAACCGAGCGCGACGCACTGGGATCGCCCGACTGGCTGCTGCTGCTGGTCACGGCCGGGCTCCTCGCCCTGGGGCTGATGATGGTCTACAGCTCTACCTTTGACATGGGCTACCGCGCCTACGGCGACGCGGCCCACTTTTTTAAACGGCAGTTGATGGCCCTGGCCGTGGGCCTGGTGGCCATGTTCGTCGCCAGCCGCATCCACTACCGCCACCTGATGAAGCTCTCCATCCCGATCATGCTGGGCACACTGATCCTGCTGGGTGTGGTGGCCATGGCCAAGAAGCGGATGCTCTTGGGCCAGTCCATTTCGCCCGGCGAGATGGCCAAATTGGCCCTGGTGATCTATGTCGGGCACTGGCTTGCCTCCAAGCGGGCCGAGCAACTGCGCCGGCTGCCCGTCGGCCCCCTGCCCTTCACCATCATCGTCGGCCTCGTCGCCGGCCTCGTCTGGGCCCAGCCCGACATCTCGGAGGCCATCGTCATCGTCCTCGTCGGCCTGACCATGTTCTTCATGGCCGGCGCCGACCTCGCCCAATTCACCATCGGCATCCTCGGCGGCCTGGGAGCTTTTGTCCTCGTCGTCCAGCGGTTTGGCATTGCCATGGACCGCATCCAGCCCTTTTTCGAATATTGGAAGAACCCCCTGTCGAGCAGCAACCACCACCTGGTCCAGGGCCTGATCGCCATTGGCAGCGGCGGCATCGCCGGCCTGGGACCCGGCAGCGGGCGGATGAAGTACCGCTGGCTGCCCACGCCCCACACCGACAGCATCTTTGCCATCGTCGGCGAGGAATTGGGCCTCATCGGCTGCCTGCTCCTCATCGGGCTCTTTGGGCTGCTGGCCTACCGGGGATTTCGCATCGCGCGCGACGCGCCGGACACCTTTGGCGGCCTGCTCTGCGTGGGCATCACCAGTTGGATCACCATCCAGGCCATCATCAACATGGCCGTCATCACCGGGACGATTCCCTACACCGGCATCGTGCTGCCCTTCATCAGCGTCGGCGGCTCGTCGCTGGTGACCTGCCTGGTCGGCATCGGCATCATGCTCAGCGTCTCGCGGGCGGCCGACGCCAAGACCTCTAGGGCCGGCATTCGCGCTCTGGCCAGCGAACGCCGGGCGGCGAGCGTCGAAGCATGAAACTCGTAGTCTCGGGCGGGGGCACCGGCGGCCACGTCTATCCCGCCCTGACGGTCGTGCAGACGATGCTGGCAGCCAAGCCCGCCGGCAGCCGCCTGCCGATCCTCGACCGGGCCGACGTGCTCTGGATCGGCAGCCGGGGCGGATTGGAACAAGACCTCGTCAAGCGGGAGGGGATCGAGTTCGTGGGCCTGGCCGCCGGCGGCTTACGGGGCCTGAACGTCCTGGCCAAGGTCCGCAACGTGGCCCGGATCGCCGGGAGCGTCGGCCAAGCCCGGGGCATCCTGCGCCGCTTCCGGCCCGACGTCGTGCTCGTCACCGGCGGCTACGCCTGCGTCTCTGTGACCCTGGCCGCCTGGCTCCAGGGCTTGCCCGTGCTCATTTACCTGCCCGACGTCGTGCCCGGCCAGGCCATCCGCTTCCTGAGCCGCTTTGCGGCCGAAATCGCCGTGACCAGCGAGGAATCGTACCACTATTTCAAGCGCGAAAAGGTGGTCGTGACCGGCTATCCGGTCCGGCCGGAGGTTTTTGAATTGGACAAAGCCGAGGCCCGGCGAGCCCTGGGCCTGGAGCCGCAGGGCAAAGTCTTGCTCGTCTTTGGCGGCAGCCGCGGCGCCCGCAGCCTCAACCGGGCGCTGGTCGCCGGTCTGCGCGAGTTGCTGCCCGTGTGCCAGGTGGTGCACATCAGCGGCCGGCTCGACGCGACGTGGGTCGCCGGGGCGGCCAAGGCCCTGCCCGCCGAGCTTCGGGAGCGCTACCGGCCCATCGAGTACCTGCACGACATGCCCTCGGCCCTGGTCGCCGCCGACCTGGTCGTCGCCCGGGCGGGGGCGGCCACGCTGGGCGAGTTCCCGGCGGCGGGCCTGCCGGCGGTGCTGGTGCCCTACCCCCACGCCGGGCAGCACCAGCGGGCCAACGCCGACTTTATGGTCCGCAACGGCGCCGCCCGGCTCTTGCTCGACGCCGAGCTGGAGGAGCGGCTGGTGACCACGGTCCTGCACCTGTTGAACGACGAGGACACCCTGGCCGACATGGCCGAATCGGCACGGGCCATGGCCCGGCCCGACGCCACCGAGCTCATCGCCCACGAGTTGTGGACGATGGCCCGCGAGCGCATCCTGCGCGCAGAGAGAGCAGAGCCATGATCCCCATCGAGATCCTGTGGATAACGCTGATCGCCATTTTTGCCATTATTGGCCTGGCACGCGGACTGTGGAAAGAGCTGGGCGTGACTACCATCGTGCTACTCAGCCTCTTTACTCTCAATTTTGGCCAAAAGCTGATCGTGGAAAGGATGGAAGAGGCCCTGCCCAGTGAGCTGACGACCAGCACTCCGGCTGGAACAGTGGCGGCCATCTACTATGGCGTGACCATCACGTTCGCGGCCTTTATCGCCTATCAGGGTATCAGCCTGGAGTTTCCGGTCAAAAAACACACTGGTCCGCTCAAGTGGCTCTTTGGCTTTCTAGGAGGACTGCTGAACGGCTACCTCATCGTTGGTACTATCTGGGACGTATGCAGTGAGGCAAACTACTTTGGGCTGGGCGACATCAACAATAACCTGACAGCTTTGCATACCAAAATCACGCCTTTTCTACCTATATCTCTTATGAACGAACACGAACCTGTATCTTTTATATTCCTGGCTGCGGGCATGATCTTGCTGTTAGCCATCGTACTCAAGTAGGTAGTGGTTAAAGTGATAATGTGGGGGGTTCCCCCTACATTATCCGCAGGACTGTCCGTTTGTCACCTGCCAATCCGCCACTACCCTCAAGTAGGAGAGCGAATGAGCGATCTATTGCGACCGGGCGCGCACGTCCATCTGGTGGGCATCGGCGGCATCGGGCTGTCGGCCATCGCCCGCGTGCTACACGGCTGGGGCTACGTGGTCTCGGGCTCTGACGCCCAGCCGTCTGACCTGACGGCAAAGCTGGCCGCCGAGGGCATCCGCGTCCACGCCGGGCACCGGGCCGAGCAAGAGGCCGGCGCCGACGTGGTCGTCGTCTCCTCGGCCGTGCCGGAGGACAATCCCGAAGTGGTCAAAGCCCGGCGCCGGGGCCTGCCCGTGGTCAAGCGCGACGCCTTTCTGGCCGAATTGACGGCGGGCAAGACGGTCATCGCCGTGGCCGGCACCCACGGCAAGACGACGACCAGCGCCATGGTCGCCTGGATCTTGCTCCAGGCCGGCCTGGACCCGAGCTTTATCGTGGGCGGCGTGCTCCTCAACCTGGACACCAACGCCCGGGCCGGGACCGGACCGCACTTTGTCGTCGAGGCCGACGAATACGACCGGGCCTTTCTGGGGTTGCGGCCCACCGTGGCGGTCATCACCACCCTCGAACACGACCACCCCGACTTTTACCCGACCTTTGAGGCGATGCAGGCCGCCTTCGTCGAGTTTGTGCGGCGCGTGCCCCAGGGCGGGTGTGTCATCGTCAGCGGGGAGGATCTGGACGCCCGGGCCGTCGCCGAGCAGAAGAAAAAGAAGCGCCGGCTCCTGACTTACGGCATCGGCAAGGGCTGGGATTGGCAGGCGAGAGACGTCGAGCTGGCCGGCTCTTCGACGTTCCAGGTGCGGAGAGGGAAGGAAAGCCTGGCGACGTGCGCCGTCCAGTTGCCGGGACGCCACAACGTGCTGAACGCCCTGGCGGCCCTGGCGGCCAGCGCCGAGGTGGGCGTAGATGCCAGCGCCGCAGCCTCGGCCCTCACCCGCTTTCAGGGCACGGGCCGCCGCTTCGAGATCAAGGGCCAGGCGGCAGGCGTCGTCGTCGTGGACGACTATGCCCACCACCCCACCGAGATCCGGGTCACGCTGGCCGCGGCCCGCATCCGCTATCCCGGCCGCCCGCTGTGGGCCGTCTTTCAGCCGCACACCTACAGCCGCACGGCCGCCCTGCTGGACGACTTTGCCGGGGCATTCGGCCAGGCCGACCACGTGCTGGTGACCGGCATCTATGCCGCGCGGGAGCCGAACACCCTGGGCCTGTCGGGCGCCGACCTGGTGGCCCGCATGGACCACCCCGACGCCCGCTACACCGAGACCTTTGACCAGGCCGTGGCCACCCTGGCGGATAATGTCCAGCCCGGCGAGGTGATCCTGACCCTCGGCGCCGGGGACGGCTACCAGATCGGCGAGCGGGTGCTGGCCGATCTGGCGGAAAGGGAGGAATAGCGTGAACGAGTCGAGACGAGAGGAAAAGGGGACGTCGGGCGGGCTGCTGGGCGCCTCTGACCTGATGGAGCGCCTGCGCCACGTGCGCAAGCGCAAGCGCACGTTCGAGGCGCGGGGCGTGGACATGGAAGCCGTGCGCCAGCGGGTAGAAGCCGAGCGGCGGCGGAAGCGTGGCGGCTGACAGAGACCGCCCCGCCCTGGCCGACGCCCTGCGCGCGGCCCTCGGCCCGGCGGGCGTGCGCGCGGAGGAGCCGCTGGCCCGCTACACGGCCTTTCGCATCGGCGGGCCGGCCGACCTGCTGGTCGCGGCCCAGAGCGTAGACACGTTACGTCAAGCTGTGACGATGGCCTGGCAACAGGACGTCCCCTGCCGAGTGCTGGGCGGCGGATCGAACGTCCTGGTCAGCGACGCGGGGGCGCGGGGCCTGGTCGTCCTGAATCGGACCAAAGGGTTGACGTTCGGCGAGAGAACGGTGAAAGCTGAAAGTGGAGCATCCTTTTCGACGCTGGCGCGGCAGTGCGTGGCCCGCGGGCTGGCCGGGCTCGAATGGGCCGTCGGCATTCCCGGCACCGTGGGCGGGGCCGTCGTTGGCAACGCCGGCGCCTGGGGCGGCGACGTCGCCTCGTCGCTCAGCCAGGCCACGGTGCTGACACCCGGCGGCGGGGCGGAAGCCTGGCCGGTGGAACGCTTCCGGTACGGCTACCGGACCAGCATCCTGAAAAGAGCTGGGACGGGCAAGCCCTTCGACTACGCTCAGGACAGGCCCTTCGACTACGCTCAGGACAGGCCCTTCGACTACGCTCAGGACAAGCCCTTCGACTACGCTCAGGACAGGCAACAGGCCGTTGTCCTGGACGCCGAATTCGGCCTGGCACCCGGCGACCGCGAGGCGCTCGCGGCCCGCACTGCCGAGATCACGGCCCGGCGCAAGGCGACGCAGCCGCCGGGCGCCACCTGCGGCTCGGTGTTCAAGAATCCGGCGGGCGACTATGCGGGGCGGCTCGTCGAAGCGGCGGGCCTGAAAGGGCGACGGATCGGCGGGGCCGAGATCTCGACGGTCCACGCCAATTTCATCGTCAACCGGGGCGACGCCACGGCAGCCGACGTCCAGGCCCTGATCCGGCTCGCCCGGCGCGAGGTCCAGGCGCGCTTTGGTGTGACGTTGGAGCTAGAGATCGAGTTCTTTGGGGATTGGCAAGAATGGGAGTAGCGACGGGCAAGAAACCCGCCCTACCTGCCAAAGGACTGATAGGACCCAACCAGGACCCTAGGAGTAGTACCCTGTGATTTGCAAGATACTAGATATTGTGGTAGAATAGCGCATGAAAAAGCGAATTCGAGTAGGCATTGTTTTTGGCGGGCGATCGGGCGAACACGAAGTTTCGTTGATGTCGGCCCAGGGCATTATGGGCGCCATCGACCGGGACAAATACAAGGTCGTGCCCATCGGCATCACCAAGACGGGGCGCTGGCTGGCATCGGGCGATCCCCTGAAGGCCCTGTCCAGCGGCGTGGACGCCGAGAGCCAGCACGCCGCCCTGCTGGCCGAGCCGGTGGATCGGGCGCTGGTGCGTCTGGAGGAGCGGGAGCAGCACCTGGCCGCCGTGCGCATGAGCCAGATCGACGTCATCTTTCCCATCCTCCACGGCCCTTACGGGGAAGATGGCACGGTGCAGGGCCTGCTGGAACTGGCAGGGCTGCCCTACGTCGGGGCCGGCGTCACCGCCTCGGCGGTGGGGATGGACAAGGCGATTTTCAAGGACGTCATGCGCGCCCACGGGCTGCCGCTGGTGCCGCACTTGGTCTTTAAGCGAAAGGCGTTTGAGAGCCATCCGGACGAGGTGGTGGCCCAGATCGAGGCCGGGCTGGGCTACGACTGCTTTGTCAAGCCCGCCAACCTGGGCTCCAGCGTCGGCATCTCCAAGGCCCACAACCGCGACGAGCTGCACGCGGCCCTGGCAGAGGCCGCCCGCTACGACCGCAAACTCGTGGTCGAGGCGGCGGTGGACGCCCGCGAGATCGAGGTCAGCGTCCTGGGCAACGACGAGCCGCTGGCCAGCGTGCCGGGCGAGATCGTGCCCTCCAACGAGTTCTACGACTACGCCGCCAAGTACCTGGACGGGGAGTCAAAGTTGTTGATCCCGGCGCCGGTGTCCGACGAGCTGGCGGGGGAGATCCGGCGCATGGCGGTGGACGCCTACCTGGCCATGGACTGCGCCGGCATGGCCCGCGTCGATTTCCTACTGGGTCGGGGCACGGACGAGATATACCTTAACGAAGTGAATACCCTGCCGGGCTTTACGCCGATCTCGATGTATCCAAAGCTGTGGGAGGCGACCGGCGTCTCCTACCCCGAGCTGATCGACCGCCTGATCCAGCTCGCCCTGGAGCGGCACGCGGACAAGAGCCGCTCGGCGACGTCGTACCAGCTGGCCGAGTAGACGAGGACGAAGGGAACGACCTTGCACATCAACCTGGTAGAGCGCGACGCGAAAAAACACACCAAACGCAAGCGGCGGCGCATTCTCCGCCGGCGCAAGCGCTCGCGTACCTTCGAGACGGCCATCGCCCAGCCGCAGATTCGAAAGCGGCGTCGGACCAAGCCGAGGCCGACCCGGCCCCGCGCCGAGCGAAAGGCCAAGGCCGAGCGCCGCCGGGTGCGGTGGACGATCTCGTGGCGGGTGCTGCTGGTGCGCCTCCCAACGGCCCTCGTGCTGCTGGGCCTGATCGCGCTGCTGGCCTACGTCTCGACCGACGCCAAGTTTTTTGTCTACGAGGCCCAGATCGTCGGCGCCCACCACCTCAAGGCCAAGGCCATCTACGAGACCGCCGGGGTGCACGAGCAAAGCATCTTTTGGATCGAGCCCCAGCAGGTGGCCGAGCGCATCGCCCGGTTGCACGGGGTCAAGACGGTGCGGGTGCAGACCGCTCTGCCGGCCCGGGTCTTTATCGAAGTGGAGGAACGCGATCCGGCCGTGATGTGGCGGGCGTTGAGCCAGGAAAAGGACTTCTGGCTAGACGCGGAAGGCGTCGTGCTGCCCTACCACGGCGACATAGACGACACGATTTTTGTCGTGGATTCGAGCCAACGGACGTTGAGCGTGGGCGACCGCATCGAGCCGAGGGATATCGTGGCCTCGGTGCAGCAGTTGGCCGCCGGGCTGCCGGGCATCAATCTCTTTTTCTACGACGCCGAGCGGGGGCTGAGTTTCCGGCAGGACTTTGGCGAGCTCAGTCGAGCCGAGGCCGGCGACCGGCAGTGGCCCGTGTACGTGGGCACCAGCGAGGACCTGCCGCGCAAGATCCAGGCCACGCAGACCCTGACCGACTATTTCAGCGTGAAAGGGATCAAGCCCACGTACGTAGACGTCCGCTGGGCCGACCATCCCGTCTACCACGTGCCGCCCGGCGAGGCGACAGGCGGGGGGGACTAAGTCATGTGGTGGCTGGCCGTCCTGGGCCTGATCGTGGGGCTGGCGCTGGGCGCGGTCCTCTCGCTCAACATCCCGGCCGAGTATTCGCGTTACACGGCCATGGCCATCCTGGCCGCCCTCGACTCGGTGCTGGGCGCCGCCCGCGCCGAGCTGGCGGGCGAATTCGACAACCGCATCTTTTTGAGCGGCTTTTTCGCCAACATCCTGCTGGCCGGCGGCCTGACCTACCTGGGCGACCGCCTGGGGGTTGAGCTCTACATCGCCGCCATCGTGGCCTTTGGCGTGCGAGTTTTCAACAACCTGGCCATCATCCGGCGGCAGATCCTGGCCCGGATTCTCAAGAATAGACTTGTTGCCGAATAAAGGATAGGACGCAGATTAACGCAGATTTTCGCAGATATCAGCGTTCATCAGCGTTCATCAGCGGCCTGAGAACTGCCCGGCTTGTTCAGCAACAACTCTAATAGAAACACCCAGCAGACGGAAGAGACAGTAGCGTGACTGAACCGAAAACGATCGTCGGCATTGACGTCGGAACCACCAAGATTTGCACCCTCGTGGGCGAGACTCACGAGGATGGGCAACTGCGCATCATCGGTGTGGGCGTGGCGCCTTCGCGCGGGTTGCGCAAGGGCGTCGTCGTCAACGTCCACGAGGCCACCGACTCGATCCGGGCCTCGGTCCAAAAGGCCGAGCGCATCTCGGGCTACGAGATCGCCCGGGCCTACGTCTCGGTGGGCGGCGGGCACATCTCGGCCATCAACAGCCGGGGCGTGGTCGGCATCTCGCAGGGCCGGGGCATCAGCGAGTACGACATCGAGCGGGCGCTGGACGCGGCGCGGGCCATCGCCATCCCCCACAACCGGGAGATTATCCACACCATCCCCCGGGGTTACGTGGTGGACGGCCAGGAGGGCGTCAAGGACCCCGTCGGCATGGAGGGCATCCGCCTGGAGGTCGAGGCCCACATTGTGACGGGCGCTTCGACGTCGGTGAGCAACCTGGTCAAGTGCGTGCGCGAGGCCGGGGTGCGGATCGACGACCTGATCCTGCAACCCCTCGCTTCGGGCGAAGCGGTGCTGACGTCGTCGGAGCGGGAGATGGGCGTCGTGCTGGCCGACATCGGGGGGGGCACGACCGACATCGGCATTTTCATCGAGGGCAGCATCTGGCACACCCTGGTGCTGCAAACGGGCGGCGAGCACCTGACCCGCGACGTGGCGGTGGGGCTGCGCACGCCCTTTACCACCGCCGAGGAGCTCAAGATCCAGTACGGCCACGCCCTGCCGGCCTCGATCCCGACCGACGAGTTGATCGAGGTCACGTCCTTTGGCGACGGGGCGCGGGAGACGATCTCGCGCACGCACCTGGCCGAGGTACTGGAGGCCCGGGCCGAAGAGATCCTGACCCTCGTCCTGCGCGAGGTCAAGCGCTCGGGCTACGACGGCCTGCTGGCGGCGGGCCTGGTGCTGTGCGGCGGCTCGGCGGAGCTGGCCGGGTTCAAGGACCTGGCCGGCCGCGTGCTGGACCTGCCGGTGCGCGTCGGCGTGCCCCACTCTTTGCAGGGGCTGACCGACGTGCTGGAAAGCCCGGCCTACGCCACCTCCGTGGGCCTGCTGCTGTGGGGGAGGCGCCACGGGCGGACCGGCGAGCCGGAGCCTGGCCCCAAGCGGCCGCCGAGCCTGTTCTGGCGGCGGGTGCGGGATTGGTTTAGAGCCTTTCTGCCGGGATAGCTAACAGCTATCAGCCGTCAGCTTTCAGCTATCAGCCGTCAGCCGTCAGCTTGGAGGCATGGGAGAACGAGCGTGAGGGATTTTCGGAGGTATAAGGTTTGGGAGAAGAGTCACCGGTTGGCTCTGGGCGTGTACCGGGCTACGGCTTCGTTTCCTGGAGCGGAGCGGTACGGCTTGACGAGCCAAATGCGGCGGGCCAGCGTCTCGATCCCGTCGAATATTGCCGAGGGCTGTGGACGGAGCGGCGCAACCGAGTTCGCTCGCTTCCTCCAAATCGCCATGGGCTCGGCCAGCGAACTGGAATATCAACTGCTTTTGTCGCGAGACCTGGGCCTCCTGCCAGACGAGACCCACAAGACACTCGCCGAGGCAGTAATCGAAATAAAACGGATGCTCACAGGACTCATCAAAAAGCTCAAGGCTGATAGCTGAAAGCTGAAAGTTGACGGCTGACAGCTGACAGCTGTCAGCTCAAAGAAAGGGAGGTAACAGACATGCAGCGACAACAGAGAGAACTGATGCCCGACGTGGAGAACTTTGCCCGGATCAAAGTCCTCGGCGTGGGGGGCGGCGGGAGCAACGCCGTCAACCGGATGATCGAGGAGGGTCTGCGCGGTGTCGAGTTCACGGCCGTGAACACCGACGCCCAGGCGCTGATGCTCTCGGAGGCGCCCAATCGGGTGCGCATCGGCGACAAGCTGACCAAGGGGCTCGGCTCGGGCGGCAACCCCGAGATCGGGGAAAAGGCCGCCGAGGAGTCGAGCGACGACCTGTACGAGGTCATCAACGGTGCCGACATGGTGTTCATCACGGCCGGCATGGGCGGCGGCACGGGCACCGGCAGCGCGCCGATCATCGCCCACATCGCCAAGGAGACGGGGGCACTGACCATCGGCGTCGTCACCAAGCCCTTCACCTTCGAGGGCAGCCGCCGCAAAAAGGTGGCCGAGGAGGGCATCGGAAAGCTCAAGGAGCAGGTCGATACCCTCATCGCCATCCCCAACGACCGCCTGCTCGAGATCGTGGACAAACGAGCCAGCATGCAGGAAGCCTTTCGCGTGGCCGACGACGTGCTGCGCCAGGGCATCCAGGGCATCTCGGAGCTGATCACGGTGCCGGGCCTCATCAACCTCGACTTTGCCGACGTGCGGTCGATCATGGCCGAAGGCGGGGCGGCGCTGATGGCCATCGGCCGGGGCGAGGGCGAGAACAAGGCCGTCGAGGCGGCGGAAAAGGCCATCGCCAGCTCGCTGCTGGACGTGACCATCGACGGCGCCCGGGGCATCCTCTTTAACGTGACCGGCGGCCCGGACATGTCCCTCTTTGAGGTCAACGAGGCGGCCGAGATCATCCGCAAGACGGCGCATCCCGAGGTGAACATCATCTTTGGCGCGGTGATTGACGAGGCGATGGAGGACAAGATCCGCATCACCGTCATCGCCACCGGCTTTGACGCCGCCGACCAGCAGCGGCCGATCCGGACGCCGCAGCGGGCCAGCGTGCCGACGGCGCAGCCCAGGATTTCGGACCGGGCCATCCCCGTCACCGATTTCCCGACGCGCACGCTGGACAGCGAGAACCTGGACATCCCGGCGTTCTTGCGCAAGCGCAGCTAAACCCGGCTCGAGGCGGCTATTTTGCCGTTCGCGGTTCATAGTTGAATAGCATTCCCAGGTTCCCACCTGGGACATTGGAGCCTGCATGTCGACCAAGACCTGACAGTTGCCAGCGGTCGCTTCCGGTAGGGACTGCCCGAGGGAGGCATCCTCTCTCCATGCCTGCCCGGGCGGCAACCTAGACCGCTGCTCGCCAGCCGCCCTTCCAGGGCTATCGCATCCTGCTCGCCCCCTCTCGACGAGAGGGGGCGAGGCCTTTTCGGCCCGAACCCCTGCCTCGAACCCAAGGTTAAAATTGCCCCGATCCGCCTGGAATCCCTGGCCCAGGTCTTGCAATCTGGGAGGGTTTGTGGTATAGTACTTCCCGCCTACCATATCTTGTAGGCAAAGCCCAATTAACCACGAAATGTAGCGTCAAGGCTTTGGGCCTGACGGGGTTTCAAAGCTGTCAAGGGAGGTTTCGGAGCCTCGTAGAAGAGAAGGGGCGATGAACCGTCTCCGAGGTTTTTGCCCTTTTCGGCAACGGAGCACAGGGCGCTCGTGTACTAGCCAAGATCCAATGGGGTGGAACGATGAACTGTCCTTTCTGTGGCTCGACCGATTCGCGCGTGATCGACACCCGCAGTTCCGAGAGCAGCATCCGCCGTCGCCGTGAATGCCAGGACTGCGAGCGGCGCTTTACGACGTACGAACGGGTGGCCCCGCTGCGCCTGCGGGTCGTCAAGAGCGACGGGCGGCGCGAGCCCTTTGAACGAGAAAAAATCCTCCGTGGGGTCCAGATCGCCTGCGGCAAGCGGCCCATCGAAACGGAGACCATCGAAGAGCTGGTCAGCAGCATCGAGAGTGAACTTTACCACCGCGGCAACCGCGAGGTGACCAGCCGCGAGATCGGTGAGATGGTCATGCAGAACCTGCGCAAGCTGGACGAGGTGGCCTACATCCGCTTTGCGACCATCTACCGCCAGTTCGCCGACGTCGAGGACCTGGCCGACGAGATCGAAGAGCTGCTGGAGCGCCGCCACCGGGAGGCGATCTTGAAGGCGCAGATGAAGCTGGACATTTAGGGTCGGGGATCAGGAAATCGGGTATCAGGAATCGGGCGAGAGAGATGAACGAAGGGTCTGTAGCAGAGGCGGTGGCTTCCGGGTTGGCCGAGCGGGAGGTGAGCCTGGGCACGATAGAATGTGGCACCGGGGGCGTCGTCGGGCACCGCCTCTTTGACACCGAGTACGGGCCGCTGGTGCTGGGCAACAGCCTGACGGTGGCCACGGTAGAGGAGGCCATCGACTTCCTGGGGCTGCCCTGGCAGCAGTTCAAGTCGGCCGGCGATTTTTCGGCCAAGGCCGCCCGGGCGGCGGCGCGGGAGGGCCGCGACTTTTTGGGCGTGGGCTGGTGCCTGGCCGTGTGGGCCATGCCCCTGCCCGTCGAGGCCGAGACGGTGCAGGAAACCGTGCACCTGGCCCTCAACACCGGGCAGGACGTGCTGGACGAGACGGTCCACTACGACGGCCCGGCGGCGGAGATGGGGGATTGGCTGGCGGAGCGGGCGTTGGGGTTTGTGCGGCGGGTGCTGGCGTAGTACTTCCGCACTCCCTTAACTTGTCGGATTTCATCTAACGGAAGGATTTCATGGCATTTGTTCATCAGTTACGTTTGCCAATTGAACATACTAGGCAGGAAAACATCACTGGGACCTATCTTGAGAGATTGGATACACTTCTATCTCAAGACCTGGATTTTCACGAGCAGGGCAGCGGGTACGCATCACACAACTTCCACTCGTTTCCAGCCAAGTTTCCGCCTCAGCTACCCCGTATATTCATTCTTGGATTGACTGAGAAAGAAGACATCATCCTCGACCCAATGGTAGGATCTGGCACTACAATCGTGGAGGCATATCTATCCGGGCGCCGTGCGATCGGGTTCGACATCGATCCCCTTGCCCTTCTGGTTTCCAGGGTGAAGGTCACACCACTGGATATCGAGCAAGTAGCTCACCTGGGAAGTGAGATACTGAATGGGGCGAAGAACACAGTAGCTAAAAGACACAGGGAGCTCAAAGAACAGTTGACGGATCGACTGGATGCCAAGTCGCGACAATTCGTTGACTATTGGTTTGCCGCTGAAACGCAGATTGAATTGCTGGCGCTCATAACGGAAATAGAGAAACTCGAAGACGAGGCCATCCGGGCGTTTTTCCAACTGGTTTTCTCTGCAATCATCATCACCAAGTCGAGTGGCGTTTCTCTGGCCTTTGATCTCGCTCACACTCGACCCCATCGGGCAAAGGTCGTGTACTCCTTAGAGGGTGATATCATCTTGGGAAAAGACTTGGCTGATAGTCCTTCCTCTCGGGTTAAATTCCTGACCAAAACCTTGCGCTCACCTCTTGAGGAATTCGAAAAACGATTCAGGCAGAACCTGGAGGGCCTACACAAGGTTGGCGTTGGATCGATTCAGCCACAAGTCTCCTTCGGCGACGCCCAGAGTTTGCCCCTTGAAGAAGAATCCGTGGATTTGATCGTCACCTCTCCACCCTATGCGGCCAATGCCATCGACTACATGCGAGCCCACAAGTTCTCTCTGGTTTGGATGGGACATCCAATCGATGAGCTCGGACAGAAGCGCAAAGAGTACATTGGCGGGGAAGCTGTAACGGGGATAGACTACGAAGTGCTGCCTGACAAAGCTGCAGAGGTGGTTTCCGACGTCGCGAGTGTGGACGAAAAGCGGGGACAGGTATTGCACCGCTACTACTCGGAATCGACCCGAATTCTGCGCGAGATGTTTCGAATCTTGAAGCCCGGCAAAGCCGCAATCGTGGTTGTAGGCAGCTCCACGATGCGGGGCAAAGACACCAAAACACACACCTGTCTGGCAGACATTGGCCGAGCCATCGGCTTCGATGTGCCACGGATCGGAATCCGGCACCTGGATCGTGACCGAAGGATGATGCCGGCGGGAGCCAAAGTTGACGCAGAATCTCAGATCCAGCAGCGCATGCACGAAGAATACGTCATTGGGTTTTACAAGCCCACAAACTGAGGCCGATTTTGCTTGGGGAGGTCAGTGGTGAGCATCGTTGATTTGCGCAAGTCCTATCATTCCCGTATTTGCCAGGAGATCATCAGGCTGAAAAGAGATGGGGAAACAGAGTATCCCAATTTTGCAGACAAGGGCAATAGATCTAGCCGAGCGATAGCCCTGGGCATTGTCCAGCGTCTTGGTTGCGTGGCGAACTATGACCCTCTTCCAGGGCAGGCGACTGGCAACCTTTTTGAGGCTGCCACCCAAGACTTTCTGGAGAGCGCCTTTGGCCTCCTGCAGCATCTACGCCCGGGCCAATGGCACTATTCCATCGAAACCCCCATTTCCGAGTTCGACCAGTATGAGCACCTGGGCGAGTTGGAGAGAATCGTGGAAGAGGTGGACACACTGGCGTCATCGCTAGGAACAGACTACATCATCAAGCCAGACATTGTGATTGGCAGGTGGCCGGTCTCTGACGAAGAAATCAATCAAGACAAAGTCGTGGTAAAAAAAACAGACAAACTAGCGGGGTTAACGCCACTACGGGAGATGAATATCGCGAGAGACCGGCTGATTCTCCACGCCAGCATTTCCTGCAAGTGGACCCTGCGGAGCGACAGGAGTCAGAATGCGCGGGCTGAAGCACTGAATCTAATCCGAAACCGAAAAGGCAATTTGCCTCACATTTTGGCCGTCACTGCCGAACCACTCCCAACACGTATTGCCTCCCTAGCGTTGGGAACAGGGGATCTCGACTGCGTATACCATTTCGCTTTGCCCGAACTGATAGAAGCTATCCATCAGATCGACAACCAAGACCAAATGGACATGCTAAATACTTTGGTCAACGGACGAAGATTGCGGGATATCAGCGACTTGCCCTTTGACCTGGCAATATGATTAGGCTTGACTGCATCAATAGCTAGCACTGGAAATGAAGAATAGGAATGGAGTATGCTCGAACAATTGGATGATCGTACACCACAAATCATAGACACGGTCCCGGCTGACCTGGACCCAGAGATCCCCCTCAGCGACAACGCGCTGACCGTGCTGCGCAAGCGCTACCTGCTGCGCGGCAGCGACGGCCAGCCGGCCGAGACGCCGGCCCAGATGTTCTGGCGCGTGGCCCGCACCATCGCCGCCCCTGACGCCGAATACGCCGATGCGGAACAGACGTCGGAAACAGCCCACGCCTTCTACGACATGCTGACCGACTTTCGCTTCATGCCCAACTCGCCCACGTTCACCGGGGCGGGCACACCCCTGGGCCAGCTCGCCGCCTGTTTCGTGCTGCCCATCGAGGACGACATGGGCCGCGACCCGGCCGGCATCTTTTCCACGCTGCGCGTCGCGGCCCTGATCCAGCAGACGGGCGGCGGCAACGGGTTCTCGTTCTCGCGGCTGCGGCCGAAGGGGGCGCGGGTCAGCACCAGCAAGGGCGTCGCCACCGGGCCGGTGGGCTTTTTGCGGGTGTACGACAAGGCATTTGGCGAGATCGCGCAAGGCGGGAGCCGGCGTGGGGCCAATATGAGCGTCCTCCGCGTCGACCACCCCGACATCCTCGATTTCATCCGCTGCAAGGGCGCCGAGGGCGACATCACCAATTTCAACATCTCGGTGGGCATCACCGATGAATTTATGCGCGCCGTCGAGGCCGACGAGGAATACGACCTGATCAACCCCCAGGACGGCGAGGTCTGGCAGCGGCTCCGCGCCCGGCAGGTATTCGACGAGATCGTCAAGCACGCCCATCGCAACGGCGAGCCGGGCATCCTCTTTCTCGACGCGGCCAACCGCAGCAATCCGGTGTCGCACCTCTATGATTTGGAGGCCACGAATCCGTGCGTGACGGGCGACACATTGGTCGCCTCTCCCCAGGGATGGCGGAAAGCCGCTGAAATCCAAAAAGGCAACGAAATCTTTACCATTCATGGTATCAAACAAGTAGCCAAAGTTGAAGTCAACCATGCTATGCCGGTCTACCTTGTGCGATTTTCTGATGGTGGGGCAGTGCGAGCAACAGCATCGCACCAGTTTCACGTGCGCAACTCACACACGGGCCAGTTTCACCCACGCCGCCTCGATTCTCTTCAGGCTGGAGCTGAGGTGCGTGTCTTGCGGCCCGTGCCTATGCCTGCAGCCCCGGAGTTAGTTGTCAGAGCAGACGAAACAAGTGCCCGCGTTCTCTCCATAACACCAGATGGTATCGAAACTGTCTATGACCTCTATGAGCCAGAAACGGACACCTGGATCACCGACGGATATGTTTCGCGAGGCTGTGGCGAGCAGTTTCTGGGCCCCTACGAGAACTGCTGCCTCGGCTCGGTCAACCTGGCGAAGCACATGACCCCGGAGGGCGGGGTGGACTGGCCCAAGCTACGGGAAACCGTCGAGCGGGCCACCCACTTTCTCGACAACGTGGTGGACGCCAACCAGTACGTGCCCGCCGTGCCCGAGATCGAAGAAGCCGCTCTCCGGGCGCGGCGCATCGGCCTGGGCATCATGGGCCTGGGCGACCTGATGTTCCGGGCCGGCATCCGCTACGGCAGCCCCGAGGGCGAAGAGTTTGCCGCCCAGGTGATGGAATTCGTCCGCTTTCACGCCATGCGCACCAGCGTCAAGCTGGCCGAGACCCGGGGCCCCTTCCCCGTCATCGAGGGCAGCCTCTATGGCATCATCGAAGGTGATGACCCCGAGGCGCTCAAGTGGCGACCGCCGTCGCCCGTGACGCCCTACGCCCACGACTTTGGCCGGCCCGACCTCGACTGGGGCGAGATCGTGCGCGGCATCCGCGCCCACGGCATCCGCAACGCGGCGACCACAACCGTGGCGCCCACCGGCACCATCGCCACCGTTTCGGGCTGCGAGGCTTATGGCTGCGAGCCGGCCTTTGCCCTGGCCTACGTCCGCCATTTCAAGGATGGCGACCAGGACGTAGAATTGACCTACACCAGCCCGCTGTTCCTGCAGGCCCTGGAGCAAGCCGGCCTCGACAAAGAGACCCGGCAGCGCATCACCCAGCAGGTCACGGTGACGGGCAGTTGCCAGGCCATCGACGAGGTGCCCGAAGAGATCCGCCGTGCCTTTGTCGTGGCCAACGACCTCCCGGCCGAGGAGCACGTCCGCATGCAAGCCGCCATCCAGGCTTTCGTCGACAACAGCATCTCCAAGACGATCAACTTTCCCGAGGAAGCCACGCCCGACGATGTGGCCCGCGCCTACCACCTGGCCTGGCGCCTGGGCTGCAAGGGCCTGACCGTGTACGTCACCGGCTCCCGCGAGAAGGTCGTGCTGGAGACGCAAAAGACGAGGGCGGCGAAGGAGGGCAACGGCTACGAGGTCGTGCCCCGCAAGCCGCGGCCCACGGAGCTGCACGGCACCACCTACCGCACGCCCTCGCCCCTGGGCACGGCCTACATCACCATCAACGAGAACGGCGACCACGACCCCTTTGAGGTCTTTGCCAACGTGGGCAAGGCCGGATCGGACACCGCCGCCGTGGCCGAGGCTATCGGCCGGCTCATCAGCCTGGCCCTGCGCATGCCCTCCCCCCTCTCGACCCGCGAGCGGCTGACCGAGGTCATCGACCAACTGGCCGGCATCGGCGGCGGGCGGCCCATGGGCTTTGGCCCCAACCGCGTCCGCTCCCTGCCCGACGCCATCGCCCAGGTGCTGGCCCGCTACCTGGCCCTCGTCGAGGCCGAGCAGCCACCCGAGCAACTGCCCCTGCCCATTCCATCCGCTGCGACCCTGTCCAAGAGCCCCAAGGCCGACCTCTGCCCCGACTGCGGGCAGGCGGCCGTCGTGGCCATGGAGGGCTGCCGCAAGTGCGTGAACTGCGGCTACAGCGAGTGCTGATCGGCCGCTTTCCCATCCGTTCAGACGCCGACAGGTCCGTGTCGAAGGACACGGGCCTATTTTATGTCACCTCAACGGCAGACCTTTGGGGTTTGGGGCAAGCCGCGATTTCAGGTGACGGCACCGGGTTTTTGTGGTAAAATAGAGCCGGACCGGAAAGGAACTACTCCGCTTTGACGACGCTGCCGCAATAAGGACACTCAGCGGTGTGGGGATCGGACCAGGCCACCTCGTCGGGCTTGAGGGGGCCGCCGCAGCTCGGGCACTTGGCCGGCAACTGGCCTCGCTGGGCAGCGGGCGGCGTGCGGCCCGGCAGGGCTTCCATCCCCTGAAACGCCTCTTCGACCTCGCGGCGCAGGCGCTCGGCGTCGGCGTGACGGCCGTGGCGCTCCAGGGCAGCGAGCACGCGGGGCAGCACCTGGCGCACGCGGGCCGGCTGGCGGGCCTCGATAAAGAGGTGGATGGCCCGTTCGGCGCAAGCGTCAGCGCGCTCGACGTCATCGACCTCGACGTAGCAGCGGGCCGCCCGGAGATAGAGATGGGCCGCCGCCCCGGGCCTGGCCCGCTCCCTGGCCTTCTGCGCCAGGCCCTCGAAACGGGCGGCTGCCGAGGCGAATTGGCCGTCGCGCATCAGGCGCTCGGCCTCGAGGACCGCCGGCGGCAGCGGAGGCGGGCGGTGCGGGGGGCGGCGTGGCGGTCTTGGGCGAAAGGGACGGCGCGGTCGAAACATGATCTCTCCTCCAGAGCGTGATGCGATGATTATACCCGATAGCGACGCGCAGCGCAACCTGGGCGACGGGCTCCTGGAGATGGGCTGGCTGCTCGTCGCCATCCTCGTGCCCCAGGCCGTCAACCTCTGGGCCCGCCAGCCCTTCGAACTGCCCAAGGCGCTGCTGCTGCGCACGCTGGCCTGGCTCCTGGCCGGGCTGTGGCTGGCCCACGCCCTGCTCCGACCGGGGGGAGGGCACCCGCCCCAGCGAGCACTGCGATGCAACCCCCTGCTCTGGCCCGCGCTGGCCCTCGCTGCGGCGCAAACCGTGGCCACCCTCCTGGCCGCCGACCGGGGCCTCAGCCTGTGGGGCAGCTACGAGCGCGCCCAGGGCCTGCTCACCCAACTCGGCTACCTCCTCCTCTTCCTGGTGGTCGCCGCCCGGCTGCGGACCGTCGAGCGGGCGCGGCGGCTGGTGGCGGCGATGGCCGTCAGCGGCGCGCCGCTGGTCGCTCTGGGGCTGGCCCAGGCCCTCGGCTGGCAGCCCCTCGACCTCATGACCGACGCCCGCTCGCCCGTCTTTGCCACGCTGGGCCGCTCGAACTTTTTGGGCGCCTACCTGGCCCTGCTCCTGCCGCTGACGGCGGCCTTGACCCTGCTGGCATCCCGCCAATGGCAGCGCCTGGCCGCGGCCGGCCTTTTGCTGGGCGAGTTGCTCGTGATCGCTCTCACCCGCGCCCGGGGCGCCTGGCTGGCGGCGGCGGTGGCCCTGGCCGCCTTTGGCCTGCTCTGGCTCTGGCCGCGTCTGGCGAGAAGGTGGCGGTGGGCGGCCGTCGCCCTGGGACTCGCCGCAACGCTCGGCGGGCTGGCGGGCGCGCTGTGGCTCGGCCGCGAGGGTGGGTCGGAAGCCGCCCGGCTCACCATCTGGCAGGCCACCCTCGATCTCATCGGCCAGCGTCCCCTGCTGGGCCACGGCCCCGACGCGCTGGGGCTGGTTTTCCCCCGCGTCTATCCGCCCGAACTGGTTTACTACCAGGGCCGGGGCCTGGCCGTGGACCGCGCCCACAATCTCTTGCTCGACTGGGCGGCGACGACGGGCCTGCTGGGCCTGCTGGCCGGGCTGGCCCTGCTGGGCGCTTTTTTCCTGGTCGGCAGCCGGGTGCTGAGGACCCGCTCCGGCCAGTGGCGGCTGCTGGTGGCGGCCTGCCTGGCGGCGGTGGCGGGCAACGTCGCCGGCAACCTGGTGAGTTTCGACGTGACGGCTACGGCGGCGGCGACGTGGTTGCTGATGGCGATAGTAGCGGCTCTGGCGGGGAGGGTTGACGTGGACAACGTCCCCCCCTCCCCCAGCCCCTCCCCCAGGGGAGGGGAGCGGCTCCCCCTCCCTTGGGGGAGAGGGCCGGGGGGAGGGAGAGATCGACTCACGCCCAACCCTATCCCAAAGAGAGAGCGCTTGCTCCACCGGCTGGGCGCAGCGCTGCTGCTGGCGGGTGTCGTGGCCGCCATCGTCCAGTTCAACCTCCGGCCCCTCGCCGCCGACGTGGCGGCGCAAACCGGCGACCGGCAGGCCATCGCCGGCGACTGGCCCGGCGCCATCGACGCCCAAGAGCGAGCCGTGCATCTGTGGCCCTTCGAGCCGGTGCACCATCAGGCCCTGAGCTGGGCCTATCTCCAACGGGCCGTCAACCGCGGGCCTGACCCCTGGCTGGGGCGGGCCGAAGCGGCGCTGCTGGCCGCCCGCGACCTACGACCCGGCGACCATCGCACCTGGGCCGCCCTGGGCGAGCTATACGGCGTGTGGGGCATCCGCTGGGACCCGGCCAAGCTGCCCCTGGCCCACGACGCCTACCGCCAGGCGACGGCGCTGGCCCCCAACCACGCCATCCTCTACACCGGCTGGGGCCTGGTCCACCTCGAAGCGGGCGATCTGGCCGGGGCCGCTGCCCGCTTTCGGCAGGCCGTGGACCTGGACGCCACCGACGGCTACGCCTGGCGCCACCTGGGTGACGCCGAGTTGGCCCAGGGCCACGTCAAAGCTGCCGTGGATGCGTACCGACAGGCCGTCCGCTGGGAGTCGGGACTGGTCCCGGCCTACGTGGGGCTGGCCCGAGGTTACTCGCTCTTGGGCCAGCGAGAGGCCGCCGAGTCGGCTTTGCAGCAGGCGCTGGCCCTTGACCCAGACCATCCCGCCGTCCGGGCGCTCCAGGAAGAGTTGGGCGGGGCGCCGTGAAAGCGTTTGGAGAAAGGAGGCAGGCTATCGGGCAAGAGACAGACGTGATGTCCTGTGGCGGACAGAATCAAGTTTTATCCGATTCCGAGACCCTATGAGGAGGGAAACGATGAACACCCGAAGGTTATGGATTGGCGTGATCGTCGTCGCCGTGCTGGTGCTGGCGACGGGGGGTGCGGCGGCGCTGCCCGGAGTGACTGCCCCCCAGGCCACGGTGGCGAGCAAGATCAACTACCAGGGTCGGCTGACCGATACCCTGGGCAACCCCCTCGACGGCACATTCCCCATGCGTTTCCAGCTCTACGACGCCGCGTCGAGCGGCAACTTGCTCTGGGACAGCGGCACCTTTAACGTGGAAGTGAACAACGGCAACTTTAGCACCGACCTGAACGTGGACGCCTGGCACTTTGACGGGCAGGGCCTGTGGCTGCGCATCTGGGTCGACGGCGACTGGCTCTCCCCCCGGCAGGAGCTGGTCCCGGTGCCCTACGCCCTCAACCTGCGCCCCGGCGCCGAAATGATCGCAGATGCCTCCAGCAACTGGATCTTTCGGGCTACCAATACCAACTCTTTTGCCACAGGCAGCGCCATCTGGGGCGCGGCGGCCACCGGCAGCGCGGTCTATGGCAACTCGACGGGCGGCTACGGGCTGCGAGGCTACAGCGACACCGGCAACGCCCTGGTCGCCAGCAGCAACACCAAGACCGCCGGCGTCTTTCAGAGCAACGAGGGCTATGGCATCCGGGTGAACACCAACGGCAGCCACCACTGGGACCACGGCGGCTACTTTACCTCGAATATGGGCTACGGCGTCTATGGCGTCAGCACGGGCAACTATGGCGTGCGCGGCGAGGGCACGGTGGCCGGCGTGCGCGGCATCGGAGACGCGAACGGCGTCTCCGGCTCCAGCGACGGCGGCGATGGCGTCTCTGGCTGGAGCAACACGCTCTCGGGCGTGTACGGTTCGAGCAACAGCTACTATGGCGTCGAGGGCAACACCTGGAAGGCGGATAACAACTATGGCCTGTTCACCTACGACAACCTCTACTCGCTCAACTACAACCTGTCGGGGGCCATTATGCAGGTCGCCCAGAACGGCGGCGACGGACCGCTGGAGCCGGGCGACGTCGTGGTCTTTGCCGGCGTCGTCGAACCGGAAGACGCCAGCGGGCCGCTGATCATCCAGGTGGCCCGGGCCGACGAGGCCAACAGCCCGGCCGTGGCCGGCGTCGTCTATCGCCGCTTCAACGTCGAGACGGTACGGGAAGGCGATCGGTCCGCGACGGGCAGCGAGCCCCAGGAGGTGACCCTCGACGGCCCGGTTGCGCCCGGCGAGCACCTGCTGCTGGTGGTGCAGGGGCCGGCCAAGGTCAAGGCCAGCGCCCTGGAAGGGGCCATCCAGCCCGGCGACCTGCTGTCCAGCGCCGGCCTGGCCGGGTACGCGGCCAGGATGCTCGAGGCCCAGCCGGCGCCCGGCACGGTCTTTGGCAAGGCGCTAGAACCGCTGGCGGCCGAGCGCGACCAGATCTATGTCTTTGTCACGCTGCACTAGGAGGGATGCGATGAATCGAAAAAGAATAGTCGTGGTATCGGCCCTCCTGCTGTTGCTGGTCATCCTGAGCCTCGGTGGAAGTGCCGTGGCTCAAATCTCGGACAACTACAACCTGGAGTGGCACGTGGTGGCCGGGGGCGGGCAGACAGCCGACTCGGCCAACTATGTGGTTCACAGCACCATTGGCCAAACCCTCGGTGGCCCCGCTCCCACCGGCGACAACTACCGCGTGGGCGGGGGGTTCTGGGGCGTCGGGGGGGGATCGTACCGGGTTACCTACCTGCCGCTCATCATGAGGAACAGCCCCTGACATCCCGTGCCTGCACCGACAATCTCCCCGGAGGCCAGGCGTCTCCGGGGAGATTTCCGTTTAGGGTCCATCTATGGGGTCGTTCATAAATGGCTTCGTATCTGGCCATACTAGCCAAAGCCCTCCTTCGACAAGCTCAGGATGGCTTTGGCGGTCTCAGCCGCTGAAACCGCCAGAAATCATCCTTCGACAGGCTCAGGATGATTTCTGGCTAGCCGCAAAACTACAAAGTTGTTTTTGGACAACTCCTATGATACAATGCAAGCGACCATCGTTGGAGGACAAGGGAGGACAGAGTCATGAGACAGCAAAGAGCCAGGCAGAGGCGTTGCTACAGTCTACTCGCTACATTGATCGGGATCATCCTTTGGACGCCCGCGATCCAGGCCAGTCCCAAAGACATGGCCTCATCAGCAAGCAGTAGCCTCGTCCACGGCCCACCGGCCTACGACAGCGGCTGGGTCGAGATGAATCCTAACAGCTCCAAAGCCCTCTTTCACAATCTGGGCGGGAACACGGACGATTACGTGGTAGACGTGCAGTTGTGGGACATCACCGAGATGGCCGGCGACGCGGGCGTGCACAATCGGGGCTTGGGCGCCGACTTTGCCGAAAAGGTCAGGGGCGTCTACTGGCAAGACCTAACCGACACGGAGATCACCCTGGTCCGCACCTTGAGCGATCCTGGCGCCGGCGCGGTGCGGGTCCGCATCTGGATTGTGCCCGACGTCGACTATGACAGCGGCTGGCAGCACCTCGACCCCGGCGAGCAGACGACCCTGACCCACAACCTGGGCGGCGACCCCGAAGACTATGTGGTGGACATGCAGTTCTTGAGCAGCAACCCGGCTCAAGGGGTGAACCAACTGGGGCTGGGCGGCGACGATTGGGGCTCGGGCCGGGTCGAGGGCGCCTTCTGGCACAACCTCGACCCGACCTTCATCCGCGTGAAGCGCAACGACGACGACGCTTCGGCCGCCGACCAGGTCCGCATCCGCATCTGGCGCCAGCCCGACGCCGACTATGACAGTGGCTGGCAGCCTATCGACGACGTCCTGAATCTGACCCACGCCCTGGGCGGGCCGTGGCACGATTTTGTAGTGGACCTGCAATTCAACGACACGAACGGCGCCTGGGGCCTGAATCAAAAGGGCTTCGGCGGCGACGAGCTTTCGGGCTTTTCGCCCGAGCAACGCGGCACCTACTGGACCAACCTGACGGCCAACACGGTCCAGGTCCGGCGCGGCGCCGACGACCTGGCCGCCGAGCAGGTGCGCGTGCGCATCTGGGCCAGCCGCCGGCCCCACTACGACAGCGGCTGGGTCCCCTTCGGCCAAGGACAGGGTAAGACATTGACCCACGGCCTGGGCGGCACGACCTATCCCTACGTGGTGGACGTGCAGTTCAAAGACACCGACGCCGACGGCGTCAGCGGCGCGGGCGTGAATCAATGGTCCTACGGTGGCGACACCTGGTACGACCACGACAGCAGCCAGCACGTCAACAGCGGCCTGTGGTGGCACAGCCTGACCGATGAGAGCCTGTTCCTCTATCGCTTTGGCAACGACCGCACCGCCGACGAGGTGCGCCTGCGCCTCTGGATCGCGCCCGACGCCGACTATGACAGCGGTTGGCAGAACATGGGCAGCAGCCTGCCCCTCGATCACAACCTGGGCGGCGACCCTGACGATTACGTGGTCGATTTGCAATTCAACGACAACGTCGCCACCTATCCGCAGGGCATCAACCACGGGCGCTACGGCGGCGATACTTTTTTTGAGAATGGGGCCACGGCTCAGGCCCTGGGCGCTTACTGGCAAGAGCTGAACGATTCGACGATTACGGTTAAGCGCCTGGCCGACGCCTCCCTGGTCGACGCAGTGCGGGTCCGCATCTGGGCCAACAAGCGGTTCGACTACACCGGGAGCTGGCAATCGATGACCACGGTGCGCAGCGTGCATCACGCCCTGGCAACCTGCCCCGACGGCCTGGTGGTCGATCTGCAATTCAAGGACGACGGCACGGTAGGCGTGCACCATCGCGCCTACGGCGGCAACAGCCTCTACTTTGGGCGGCTGTACCAATACGGCGCTCACTGGCAGGCCCTGACCAGCAACCACCTCGAACTCTATCGCCACGCCGACGACAGCTACGTAGACCAGGCCCGGGTCCGCATCTGGGAGACGCCGGGCTGCCGCGTTTTCCTGCCCCTGATCCTTCGGGAATAATTGCCGAGTGCCAGAAGCGTCGGCCGGCGGGCACGCACTCGCCCCAAGCATATTTGGAAGAGTTTTGAACTTGCGGCCGATCCATGCTACAATAGAGACACGATAGACCCGTCTTGCCGAGACCAGGATAGGAGGCCCAACCGATGGACGCAGCTCAACGGATTGCAGAACTCCGGAAACAGATCAACTACCACGACTATCGCTACTACGTGCTCAACGAGCCGTTGATCTCCGACGACGCCTACGACGCCCTCTACTGGGAATTGCAGGAACTCGAGGCGGCCCACCCGGAGCTCGTCACGCCCGACTCGCCCACCCAGCGGGTCGGCGGCGAGGTCCGGGAAGAGTTCACGGCCGTCGAGCATCCGGCGCCCATGCTCAGCCTACAAAACGCCTTCGATCCCGACGAATTGCGCGCCTGGCGCGACCGCTTCCTCAAGCTCCTGCCCGTCGACGCCCGCGAGCCGGCCTACGTCGTCGAGCCCAAGGTCGATGGCCTGACCGTGGTGCTGCATTACATCGACGGCCAGTTCACCCTGGGCGCCACCCGGGGCGACGGCCTGCGCGGCGAGGACATCACGGCCAACCTGCGCACCGTGCGCGAGCTGCCGCTGCGCATCCCCGTGGCCGGCGAGCGGGAGTGGGGCAAGCCCACGCCCGAGCGATTTGTGGTCCGGGGCGAGGCATACATCACCCTCGACGACTTTGAGGCCTTCAACCGCCAGCAGGAAGCCGCCAGCAAGCGGACCTACGCCAATCCACGCAACACGGCCGCCGGCAGCCTGCGCGTCCTTGATTCCGGCATCACCGCCTCGCGGCCGCTGAGCCTCTTTTGTTACCAGGTCGTCGAGCAGGAGGGCGGCTCGATCCTGCGCAGCCAATGGGCGGCGCTGGCCTACCTGAAGGACCTGGGCTTTCCCGTCAGCGACCTGAACCAACGATTTACCGATTTCGACGCCCTGGTCGAGTACGTCGTCGGCTGGGAAGAGGTACGCGAGACGCTGAATTTCGAGGCCGACGGCTTGGTCATCAAGGTCGACGACTTTGCCACCCAGGAGGAGCTGGGCGCGGTGGGCAACGCGCCCCGCTGGGCCGTGGCCTACAAGTACCCGGCCCCCGAGGCGGTGACCCGCCTGAATCGCATCGTGGTCAACGTGGGCCGGACCGGCACGCTGAACCCCGCCGCCGAGCTGGAGCCGGTCCGCATCGGGGGCGTGACCGTCAGCAACGCCACGCTGCACAACGCCGATTACGTCGCCGAGCGCGACATCCGCGAGGGGGACATGGTCGTCGTCAAGCGCGCGGGCGAGGTGATCCCCCAGGTGCTCTACCCCCTGCTGGAGCTGCGCCCGCCCGAGACCGAGCCGTGGCACATGCCCGAGCGCTGCCCGGCCTGCGGCCAGCCGGTGGAGCGGCCCGAGGGCGAGGTCGCCACCTACTGCGTCAACGCCGCCTGCCCGGCCCAACTGGTGCGCGGCGTGGAACATTTCGTCAGCCGGGGGGCGATGGACATCGAGGGCTTTGGCATCCGCCAGGCCGAGCTCTTTGTCGAACTGGGCTTCTTGCACGACGTGGCCGACATCTACTACCTGGACGCCGACCAACTCCTGCCGCTGGAGGGCTTTGGCCCGAAAAAAGTGGACAACCTGCTGTCCGCCATCGAGCAGAGCAAGGATCGCGGCCCGGCCCGGCTGCTGAACGCGCTGGGCATCCAGGGCGTGGGCGCCACCGTGGCCGAGCTGCTGGTCGACCACTATGGCTCGCTCAACGCGCTGGCCGCCACCACCGTCGAGGAACTGGAGCGAATTCCGGGCATCGGCCCCAAGCTGGCCGACAGCGTGACCGACTGGTTCGCCCGCGAGACGAACCAGGCCGTGGTCGAAAAGCTGAAAAAGGCCGGCGTGCGGACCGAGGCCGAGCAGGCCGAGACCCGAGGCCCACAGCCGCTCGACGGCCTGACCTTTGTCATCACCGGCACCCTGCCGACCATGAGCCGAGACCAGGCGAAAGCCTACATCGAGGCCCACGGCGGGCGGGTGACCGGCTCGGTGAGCGGCAAGACCGACTACCTGGTCGCCGGCGAGCGGGCCGGCTCCAAGCTGGCCAAGGCAGAGGAGCTGGGCGTGCCGGTGCTGGACGAGGCGGGGTTACAGGCAATGGTCGCCAGGTAGGGGCGAAGCATCGGCGAAATCGTTCTCACAACCCAACCAATGGGCACCTGCGCCAGCGCGTTGACGCCACAGAATGCTTGTGCTACAATGGGCGCGGGCAGGACAAAGGTTGCAGCCCTGTTTGAACGAAAAGGAGCGACATGATGGGCAGACAGATGGTTATCGAAGTCTCGGAACAAGCTGTGAACAGCGCCAGGCGTCTCGCGGCTCAGAGCCAACAGTCGGTAGAAGACGTACTGGCAACCTGGATCGACCGCATGGCCGTCGAGATCCCGGTTGAGTGGCTGGCGGACACGGACGTATTGGCTCTGGCCGACTTGCAGATGGAAATAGAAGAACAAGAGGAATTGAGCGAGTTACTGGCGGCTAATCGGGAAGGTGGGCTCGATGCTACAAGCCGCAAGCGGCTGGAAAAGCTAATGCACGAATACCGTCAGGGGATGATCCGAAAAGCACAAGCCACGCACGAGGCAGTACGTCGTGGCTTGCGTCCCCCTTTGAGCTGATGCCCCGATCGAGGGTGCCGGCTGCCGTCGAGCGACGGGTCCGGAAAACCGCCTGCAAGACGGCGTGGACGTGTCGCGGCTGCGCATGGGCGGCAAGGACTCCGCTGAGCCAAGCCGGAACGTCGGCACCAACGTCTGCCTCATCCTGGTTCAGGCGGGCACCGGCCGTCACGTATCACGCATCACGCATCACGCCTGCGCCAACAACTGCCGGGCCAATTTCTCGGCCTTCTCCGTCATCTCCAGCGAATCGAGGTCCGCCAGGGCGGCCCAGCACGCGCCGTCCACGTCGCTGCCAGACCGGAGCCGCCCGCCCATCGGTCGCGCCAAATAGTTTACGAGGATGTAATGATAGCGCACCCGGCCGGCTTGGTCGTACACCACGCGGTCAAGGACCATCGCCACCTCACCCACCTCAATCTCCAGGCCCGTCTCTTCCCGGGCTTTGCGGCGCGCGGCATCGCGTAGCGACTCGCCCAGCTCGACGGCGCCGCCGGGAAAGGTCCATAGCCCCCTGAACGGCTCCTTGGCCCGCCGGACGAGGACGATGCGGTCGTCGCGGCGGATGATCACACCCACGCCCACAATCGGGGCCGACGGATACTCACGTTTCATCGGGTTCACCTCGCATTGTTGTCTGAATTACCGCCAGTTATGGTAACTTTGCTACTGGACACTTTTATAGTTGCCGGGAGGAACAGCCGCGGATCGACAGAAATGCGCGGATTTTTTCAAAGTAGACGAGTTTTGTGCCTCAATTCAACGAATCCAATCCGCGTTTTTCTGTAAATCCGTGATTCTGAAGCACATGGCAGAAAAAGTGTCCGGTAGTGAAATGGTAGCAGGCAACCGTCAGTTTGTCAACGTGCACTCCAGTCCTTTGACAAAACCCCCACCCTGTGCTACACTTTCGGCGTGATGCTTGCCCATAACGATGGTCGATGATTCTTTTGCAATTTGGCTGGACTACACCGGCTGGTGTAGCCGATGATTCACCACAGGCTCGGGCTCTGCCTGGCTTGTGGTGTTTGCTTTTTGGGGGTAGCGCATAGCAGATGGCGATGGATTCGGCCTGATGGAACGAGAAAAACTGATCCTGGTGACGGGCGCCAACGGCTTTATCGGCTCCCACCTGGCCGAGGCCCTGCTGGAAAAAGGCTACCGGGTGCGGTGCATGGTGCGGCGCACCAGTGACCTGACGCACGTCGAGGGCCTGCCCGTCGAGTGGGCTTACGCCGACGTCGGCGCCGAGGAAGAGTTGCACCGGGCCTGCACAGGCATAGACGCCGTCTGCCACTGCGCGGCCCTCACCCGGGCCCTCGATAGGGAAGCCTTCCTGCGCGTCAACGCCGGGGGGACCGTGGCCCTGGCCCGGGCCTGCCTCGCGGCCAATCCCGGCCTGTGGCGCTTTCTCTTTGTCTCCAGCCAGGCGGCAGCCGGCCCCTCGCAGGGCGCCGGTGACGTCGTGGACGAGACGCACTCACCCCGGCCGGTCACCTGGTACGGCGAAAGCAAGCAGGCCGCCGAACAGGCGCTGGGCGAGTTGGCCGACCGGCTGCCGCTGACGGTCGTCCGTCCTTCGGCCGTCTTTGGCCCGCGCGACCGGGACTTTTTCGCCTATTTCGACCTCGTCCGGCGCGGCCTGAGCCTACAACTAGGCCGGCATCCGCGGCAGATCAGCCTCATCTACGTCCGCGACCTGATCGACCTGCTCCTGCGCGCCCTGGCGTCTGAAGAAGCGAAAGGCCAGACTTACTTTGGCTGTGGGCCAGCCCACAGCTACCGAGAGTTATCTGACTCGATAGCCCGGGCGCTGGACAGGCGGCCGCTGCACCTCACCCTGCCCGAGGCCGTGCTGACGCCGATGGCCTGGTGGGCCCGGCTCCAGGGCCGGCTGACGGGCGAGCCGGCGCTGCTCAACGACCAGCGGATCGTGGACCTGCGCCACCGCTTCTGGCTCTGCTCCGGGGAAAAGGCCCGGCGAGAGCTGGGCTTTGAGGCCCAATACGACCTGGACAGGGCCGTTCAACAGACGGCCGACTGGTATCTGGAAAACGGTTGGTTGTGACGATGCCTGGTTCTAGGTTTTTGAGGGATGGAACCCTAGCAGTACCCGCAGCGTCCAAGAAGGCGATGATGGAAAGAAAAGTGCCTAATGTCTAATCGGATATCTCGCTGGACCTGCCTGGGGGTCTTGGCTGCATTCAACCTGATCTTCTGGGTGGCGGTCGCCGTCGGCGTGGGCGTGCTGGCTGGCAGAGACGTGGACCTGGGCGTCGAGACCTTTGTCCGCTCAAAGCAAGCCACGGCCGTGGTCTTGTGGGATCAGATCTCTTCAGAGCGCGTGCAGACCACGCCACGGCCCAGCCAGACGTCCCCGGCCACCGCCCGGCCCAACCCGACCGAGACGCCAACCCCGGCAGAGACGGATCCGGCGACCCAGCCCCCGCCC
>CAYLZO010000028.1:0-30957 GCA_964387775.1 uncultured Anaerolineaceae bacterium | reverse complement strand
CAGGACGGGCAGGACGGGCAGGACGGGCAGGACGGGCTTTGTTCCCTACGGTCGCTCAGAATCCGCAGGACTATCTGTCTGTGACAGGCTGAAATGCGGGAAACTGTTCATTTACAGACCCTAAGTAAAACATAAGATTCCTTGACAAGCGGATATAACTATCCTATAATCAAGCTCACCGGCGATGGGGACGGCTGGGCGTGGGTTCTGTCACAAGCAGGAGGAAAGGCAAGGAGGCATGGAGGTCAGTCAAGATTTGCAGGAGACATTGTCGGACGAGGCCGCTTGGTGGGCGGCGCCGGACGAGGGCTACTGGCAGGCTTTGCTCACCCAGGGCGAGTTTGCGCCGGATACGGCCCCTCCGGCCGACTATCAAGACATCTTTCAGTCATTGGGCGTGGAATTGGAGCTGGAATCGACCCCTTTTTCTGGCGACGGGGAGGGCAAGCAGGGGCCGGGCCTGCAAGACGTCTGGGCTCAGGCCAGGCGCGGCCTCGATTGCGGCGAAGTGTTTCACCTGGAGGTCACAGGCGCCAACAAAGGGGGGCTTCTCGTCGAATGGGAGGATTTGCAGGGCTTTATTCCAGCTTCTCACCTGCAAAAGATGCCCGTCAACCGAGCTCCCCAAGAGCGGGTCGTGGAGCTGTCGCAGCGCATTGGCAACTTGCTGGCCCTGCGCCTCATCGAGGTAGACCCCGAGCAGAACCGGTTGGTTTTCTCCGAGCGGGCGGCGGCCAACGATTTCCGCCCGCCCTCGGCGGTCCTCGAGAGGCTTGAGCCGGGGGACGTCTGCCAGGGAACGGTGACCAACCTGACCTCCTTCGGGGCCTTTGTAGACCTGGGAGGCGTCGAGGGGCTGGCCCACATCTCCGAGATCTCGTGGGATCGCATCCGCCATCCTGAGGACGTGCTCCGCGCCGGTCAGAGGGTGGAGGTCTATGTCCTGGGCGTGAATCCCGAGGAAGGGCGCGTGGCCCTGAGCTTCAAACGGCTGCGTCCTGACCCCTGGACGGAGGTCGAGTCGTACTATTCCATCGGCCAGATCATCGACGGGACCGTCACCAACGTCGTGAGTTTCGGCGCCTTTGTGCGCGTGGCCGAGGGGTTGGAGGGACTGGTCCACGTCTCTGAGCTGGCCGAGGGGGATTTTATGCACCCCCGCAACGTGGTCCGGGAGGGTGATCGGGTCCGCGTCCGGGTGCTGAACGTGGACGGCCCAAACCGGCGGCTTGGACTCAGCCTGCGCCAAGCGCGCGGTGCCGGGCCGGCAGGATAGAGACGGAAGAGATGAGCCGTCGGCGCAAGCGGAAGGTCAAAAAGGGCTGGGCCCGCTGGCAGGAGGCCTGGCAGCGGATTTCGAGCTGGCGGCCCGAATGGAGGTTCCAGCTCGGGCCGATGCAGCGCGAGATCTCGGGCCTCATCCTGCTGATCCTGGCCGCCCTGACCGTTTTTGGCCTGTCCGACGTCTCGTCGGGCGCCGTCCTCGACTGGTGGGCCGCGAATCTGCGCCGCTTCTTTGGTTGGGGCGCCTATCCGGTCGCCCTCAGCGTGGGCGTGCTCGGCCTGTGGCTGATTTGGCGGGACCTGCGCGAGCGGATCGACCTCGGCCCGGTCCACTTGATCGGCCTGGAGTTGCTGCTGTTGGCCATCCTTGTCGCCAGCCACGCGCCCCTGGTGCTGCGCGAAGGCGCCGACGAAGCCTTTTTGGTGGCCGACCAGGGGCAGGCCGGGGGCTATGTGGGCTGGGCCTTGGCCGTCCTGCTCATGGAGGGGCTGGGCGCCCTCGTCGGCTCGTTGGTGCTGCTGGCGGCACTGGCGGGCGGCCTGTACCTGATGCTTCCCGTCTCCAGCCAGGACCTGCTGGCCTGGGGGGAGCGCCAGTGGCGGGTGGTCGTCGCGGCGCTGAGCCGCTGGTGGATGGCCTGGCAGGGTGCGCCGGTCGTGCCCGAGCCGGCCGAGGTGCCCTGGTGGGAGGAGGAGCCGGACGAGGCAGAGTCCAAGCCGCGCAAGCGAAAATCGTCGAGCCGCACGAGGAGGCGAACGCGCAGCCGGCCGCGCCCGAAGGACGGCAGCTTGCCGCCCCTGGACCTGCTGGAGACGTCCTCGCCGCAGGCCTATGGCGACGCCGACGTGCGCCGCAAGACGCAGATCATCGAGGAGACGCTGGAGAGCTTTGGCGTGCCGGCCAAGGTGGTGGAGGTCAACCAGGGGCCGACCGTCACCCAGTTTGGCCTGGACCCGGGTTACGTCGAGCGCCGGGTGGGGGGCGAGGTCCAGCAGCAGCGGGTGCGGGTGCGCAAGATCTCCAGCCTCCAGAAGGACCTGGCCCTGGCGCTGGCAGCGTCCCCCGTGCGCATCGAGGCCCCGGTACCCGGCCGGTCGGTGGTCGGGCTGGAGGTGCCCAACAAGCAGGTCTCGCTGGTCTCGCTGCGCGGGGTGATGGAATCGAAGGAATTCAAAAGCATCGATTCACGGCTGGCCATCGCCCTGGGCGAGACCGTATCGGGCCAGTCCATGGCCGTGGACCTGGCGCTGATGCCCCACCTGCTCATCGCCGGGGCCACCGGTTCGGGCAAGAGCGTGTGCATCAACGCCATCGTCTGTTGTTTGCTGTTTAGCAACAGACCCCAAGACCTGAGAATGTTGATGATCGACCCCAAGATGGTCGAGTTGATCGGCTACAACGACGTGCCCCACTTGCTGGCGCCGGTGGTGATCGACGTGGAGCAGGTCGTGGGGGCGCTGGCCTGGATTACGCGCCAGATGGATGCCCGCTACAAACTCTTTCACGAGGCGGGGGTCCGCAACCTGGACGAATACAACCAGCGTGTCGGCCGCCGCAAGGGCGAGGAACCTCTGCCCACGTTGGCCGTCTTTATCGACGAGCTGGCCGACCTGATGATGGTTGCGCCCGACGAGGTGGAGCGCCACATCTGCCGCGTGGCCCAGATGGGCCGGGCGACGGGCATCCACCTGGTCATTGCCACCCAGCGGCCCAGCGTGGACGTGGTGACGGGCCTCATCAAGGCCAATTTCCCGGCCCGCGTGAGCTTTGCCGTCACCAGCCAGACCGACTCGCGCGTCATCCTCGACCAGGGGGGCGCCGAGACGCTGCTGGGCCGGGGCGACATGCTCTTTATGTCTCCGCAGCAGTCGTCGCCGATCCGGCTGCAGGGCTGTTTCGTCTCCGACGAGGAGATCGGCCGCCTGACGGCTTTCTGGCGCGACCAGGATCACGACGTCGAACAGGCCGAGTTGTTCCCGCCCTGGACCCAGTTTGGGGACGAGCCGCCCGACGAATTGGTACCGGACGCCATCGAGTTGGCCCGCGGCCGCAAGACGATCTCGACGTCGTTCATCCAACGCCGGCTGCACATCGGCTTTCCCCGGGCGGCGCGGATCGTGGACCAACTGGAGGCGCAGGACATCGTTGGCCCGGACCGAGGGGGCGGCCAGGGGCGAAAAGTGCTCCTGGGGGCGGGCATCGATTTCGACGAGATCGAGGAGCGGCTGCCGGGGGTGGAGCCGGACTAGGAGAAGGAGGAGAGGGCCATGCTGAGAGCGTTGTTATTGTTGCTCGTATTTCTGGTGTTATTGTTCAGCGGGGTGTTGGTGCTGGGCTTGCTTCTTTGGTGGCTGTTGAGCCGGGGCGCAGAGAAAAAGAGCGCGCCGGCTATCGAGATCGAGGTGCCGACAGGAGCCCCGGCGACGGAAGCCCCGGCGGCAGAAGCGCTGGTGGCCGAAGCGGTGGTGCCCGAGCCGGCTGAGCCGGCCGAACCGGACGATTTGAAGCACATCGAGGGCATCGGCCCCAAGATTTCGAGTGTGCTCCAGGCGGCGGGCGTCACCACCTTTGCCCAACTGGCCGACACGGACGTGGGCCGCATCGAGGAGATCTTGGAAGCCGAGAGCCCCAGGCTGCGCCGGCTGGCCGATCCCGAAACCTGGCCGGAGCAGGCCCGGTTGGCCGCAGCCGGTGATTGGGAGGGGCTGGCCGCCTTGCAGGGGGAGTTGAAAGGTGGCCGGCGGGTGTAGGTTTGTTTTTCGGAGGATAGCGATGGAATATAGAGTAAGACTTGAACAAACGGACGAAGGATATGCTGTGTGGTGTCCCGGACTGCCGGGATGTTGGTCACAGGGAGAGACGGAAGAGGAAGCTCTCGAAAACATCAAGGATGCGATAGAGACCTACTTGTTGACCGTGGAAGAACTAACGGAGGATAGCATGACTCGGCTGGTTGAGGTACCTGGGTAGTCATGCCCAAACTTCCGGGGATACCGCATCGTCGAGCTGTGCGAGCCTTCAAAAAGGCGGGATTCTGGCTAGTCCGCGAGGGAAAGCACATCTCAATGACGGATGGTCATCGCATTATCATCATTCCTCGTGCGAACCCAATCAATGCCTATACGATGGGTGGAATCATCAAAGATGCAGGGATGTCGATTGAGGAATTCAAGCGATTGCTCTAGATACAAAGAGGAATGGGTAGGAGGTAGAGTTGAGCGGACACTCCAAGTGGTCAACGATTAAGCGGAAAAAGGCAGCAGAGGACGCCAAGCGGGGGCAGATCTTTACCAAGCTGGCCAAAGAGATCGCCATCGCCGCGCGGGAGGGGCCGGACCCCGAGATCAACTTTAAGCTGCGGCTGGCCATCGACAAGGCCAAAGAAGCCAACATGCCCAAGGACAACATCGAGCGGGCCATCCGCCGGGGCGCCGGCCTGGACAAAGATGCTGCCGAACTGGAAGAGATCATGTACGAGGGCTATGGGCCGCACGGCGTGGCTTTGATGATCTCGGTCGTCACCGACAACCGGAACCGGGCCGTGGCCGACATCCGGCGGGGCTTTACCAAATTGGGCGGCAACCTGGGCGAGACGGGCTGCGTGGCCTGGCAGTTCGAGCCCAAGGGCTACTTTACCCTCCAGCCCAACGACCTGGACCCCGATTACGTCTTTGAGATCGCCGTGGAAGCCGGGGCCGACGACGTCGTCTTTGGCGACGATCTTGTCGAGGTCTTTGCCCAACCCAACGATTTCCAGATGGTCCAGGAGGGCCTGGAGAGTCACGGCCTCAAGCCGGACACGGCCGAGTTGACCATGATCCCCAAGACCACGGTCAAGCTGGACGAAAAACAGACCTTCCAGAACATGAACCTGATCTCCCGGCTGGAGGACTCGGACGACGTCCAGCAGGTCTACTCCAACCTGGACATCCCGGACGACTTGATGGCCAAGTTCGAGGAACAGTCTTAGTGCTGGTCCTCGGGATCGATCCCGGCACGGCCATCACGGGCTTTGGCTTGGTGCGGGAGGAGGACGATGGGCTGGCCCTGGTCGATTACGGCGTCATCACCACGCCGGCGGGCCAGCCCTTGCCGAAGCGGCTACAGACGATCTTTAGCGGGCTGCGAGACGTCATCCGCGAGCACGAGCCGGACGTGGGCGCCGTCGAGGAGTTGTTCTTCAGCCGCAACGTGCGCACGGCGCTGTCGGTGGGCCAGGCGCGGGGCGTGGCCCTGCTGGCCCTGGCCGAGGCCGACCTGCCCATCTACGAGTACAAGCCGCTGGAGGTCAAGCAGGCCGTGGCCGGCTATGGCGGCGCCGACAAGCGCCAGGTCCAGGAGATGGTGCGCATGTTGCTCCACCTGGAAGAGGTGCCCCGGCCCGACGACGCCGCCGACGCGGTGGCGGTGGCCGTGTGCCACATTCACTCGGCGCGGATGACGGCGCTCATCGAGGGGCAGACGTGATGCCCGGATTCAGAGCCGTGTGACATCGGCTACGATAGAAAGTGAGAGAACCATGTCCGTCGTTCTGGAAAGACTGCAACCTTCTCAGTTGCACTCAGCGGAGGTGGACATTCAGGTTCACGTCAAGGCGCAAGTGAACATCACGCCCTTTGTCGCTCGCCAGAAGGTGCACTTGCTGATGCTGGATAAGCTTGGCAACTTGCTGCATGGCGGCGAGCCAGAGTTGGTCTTGGCCGAACACGTGTACTGGCGTGTGCCGGTGCTCCTGTCCACATCTTCTCGGGGACTCTTGGGCCAGGTTGGGGCGATCCGTGTGGATGCTCAACCTGGGGAGGTACTCGCCACCGACGACCTACTTGAGGATATCGCTGAACATGCCCAGCGACTTGTTGCCAGTCCCACATCATAAACAATCTGCAGATTCCCGTAGGGGACTTTGCTCGCCTGGTCAGAATTCGACTATCGCTATGCTGCGCTGTTTGTGTCTCGGGAAGATGAGGGGAACAGATGATCGCCAGTCTTACCGGCACCATCGCCAGGGCTGACAAGGATTCGGTTGTGCTCCAGGTGGGAGGTGTGGGCTTCCAGGTTTTTGTGCCCCAGTCCCTGCTGGATCAACTGCGGGGTTCAGGCCGGGAAGTGACGCTCTTTACCCACCTCCACGTCCGCGAGAACGATCTGACCCTCTACGGCTGCGCCACCCAGGAGGAACTGGACCTCTTTCGCCTGTGCCTCACCGTGTCGGGCGTCGGGCCAAAGGTGGCGCTCTCTCTCCTCTCCTTCTTGCCTCCCGAGCGGCTCCGGGCTGCCATCGCCCGGGAGGACCTCCAGGCGCTATCGCAGGTGCCGGGCATCGGCCCCAAGACGGCCAAAAAGCTGGTCTTTGACCTCAAAGACAAGGTCGCCCACGAGGTAGAGATGGGTGAGCCGGCCCCGGCCCTCACCGAGGCCGACGGCTCGACTGAGCTCACCGAAGTCCTCATCGCCGCGCTGACGGGCCTGGGCTACAGCGTCGCCGAGGCCCAGGAGGCCATCCGCCACCTGCCCCGCGAGCCGTTGGAGCTGGAGGAGAAGGTCCGGCTGGCTCTGGCCTACTTTGCCGCGTAGGAGTAAAAGAGCCTTACGAAGGCTTGTTTTCTTTCGGTTACGCTTCCCCCGGACCCCGATGGATCACGGTCTTGACCCGCTTGCGGAAATTTGAGCGGCTCAACAGGATGCGCCGGCCGCAGACCTGGCACTTGAGGCCGATGTCGGCGCCGACGCGCACCACGCGCCACTCGTAGCTGCCGCAGGGATGGGGTTTACGCAGCCGGACCAGGTCGTCGATCTCGAGGTCTCTTGGGTCTTTGGCCATCGTTCAACTCCCTTCCGGGCCAGGCGCCGCCAACAGCTTCTGGCCCGGCGTATGCCAGCGCCCCCGGCCGGCCAATAATACCCGCCGCAGCAGGTCGGGCCGGTTGGTGATGATGAGGTCCACGCCCAGGCGCATCAACTGCCACATCTGACCCGGATCGTCGACGGTCCAGGCGTGGACGCGCCGGCCGGCCCTCTGCGTCTTGTGCACGAATTCGGCGTCCACCAGCGAATGATGGGGGTGGAGGGCATCGGGCTTGAGCAACCGGCACAGCCAGGGCCACCGCAGCAGGATCGGCTGGTCCGGGGCGTAGAGGAGGCCGGTGGGAATCCAGGCGTCGAGCTGCCGGACCCGCCGCACGGCCAGGGGATTGAAGGACGAGACGACCACGCGGTCCTGCAGGTGGTTGTCCTCGATGGCCTGGACGACGGCGGCCTCCAGCCCATCGCCGCTCAGGCTCGTGGTCTTGAGCTCGACGTTGAGCAGCAGCCGGTCGCCGACGGCGTCCACCACTTCTTGCAAGGTGGGGATGCGCTGCCCGGCAAAGACCGGATCGAACCAAGCCCCGGCGTCCAGCGCTTTCAGCTCGCCGAGGGTCTTGTCCCCCACCGCGCCCTGTCCGTCGGTCGTCGCCTCCAGTGAGAAATCGTGCACGACGACCACCTCGCCGTCACGGGAGATCTGCACGTCGAACTCGATGCCGTCGGCGCCCAGTTCGACGGCGAGGAGAAAGGCCGCCAGGGTGTTCTCGGGCGCCTCAAAGCTGGCGCCGCGATGGGCAAAGTTTAGCGGGCGGTCGAGGTAATGAGACTCCACAGGTCCATATCCAATACCCAATATCCAATATCGGGCGGTGCGGATATTGGGTATTGGATATTAGGCCGTTGCCTCACGCGGCTGGCCAGCCAATTTACCAGTTTCCCAAGCTACCAATAGTGGCACAGCGTTAAAAATGGACGAATAGGTCCCCGAGAGCAGGCCCACCAGGAGTACGGCCACGAACTGCTTAATCGTCGCCCCGCCAAAGATGAGGAGGGCGATGAGCACAAAGATGGCATTGAGCTGGGTCGCCAGCGAGCGGTGGATCGTCTCCAGCAAGCTGCGGTTGACGATGGTCTCGAAGGGCTCGCCGCGCCGCTTGGGGATGTTCTCGCGGATGCGGTCGAACACGACGATGGTGTCCTGCACGCTAAAGCCGATGACGGTCAGGATGGCCGTCAAAAAGAGGGCGTCGGCTTCCCAGTTCATGATCAGGCCGGCCAGGGAAAAGAGCCCGACGGTGACCAGGATGTCGTGAATCATGGCCGCGATGGCACAGACGCCAAAGCGGAAGGCGTTGGGCACTTTACGGAAGGCAAAGAGGATAAAGATGAGGATAAAGGCGGCCGCCACGGCCACGGCGATGCCCGCCGTGCGGGTCACCTCGGCGCCGACGGCCGGTCCGACTGATTCGAAGCGCAGCTCCTCGATGGGGCCAAAGCGGGTGCGGAGTTTGTCTACGAGCTGGTCTTTGGTCTCGGGCTGCATCGACTTGGTGCGGAACAGCACCGTCCGCTCGTCGGTCGTCGTCGAAACCGACGTGCCGAGAAAGCCCTCGTCCAAAAAGATCTGGCGCACGTCGCCAGGCTGGATCTCCTGGTCGAAACGGAGTTCCATCAGGGAACCGCCCGTAAAGTCGATGCTCAGCTTGACCGGCGAGCCAAAGGCGGCGATGGAGTAGATCATGGCCACCAGGCCGGGGATGATGATCACCGCCGAGAGCAGAAAATACCAATGCCGTCTCTCTACAATGTTGAACATGTCAAAATCCTCTCTGCCCAAGCCTGGCTAGATGCCCAGCAGGAACTCGTTCTCTCGGAGCCGGTCGCCCATCCAGGTGAAGGCCAAGCGAATGAAGGTCCGCGTCACCGTGATGGCGGTAAAGATGTTGATGACCACACCCAAGGCCAGCGTGACGGCAAAGCCCCGGACCGCGCCTGCGCCAAAGGTCGAGCCAAAGTAGAAGAGGATGGCGCAGGTGATCAGCGTCGAGATATTCGAGTCCCGGATGGACGTCCACGCCCGGCTGAATCCCGCCTCGATGGCCGAGCTCAGGCTTCGGCCGGCGCGCAACTCCTCCTTCATGCGCTCAAAGACGAGGATGTTGGCGTCCACGGCCATGCCCGTGGACAGGATAAAGCCGGTGATGGCCGGCAGGGTCAGCGTGACCGGGATGAGCTTGTACAGGGCAAAGTTAAAGAGTCCATACAGGATGAGCGCCAGGTCGGCCAGAACGCCCGGCAGGCGGTAGTAGACGAGCATGAAAAGCAGGACGATGATGACGCCCACCGTGCCGGCCCGGACGCTGCGCTGCACCGAGTCCTGGCCCAGGGTCGGGCCGATGGCGCGCGTCGTCTCCACCGTCAGCGGGATGGGCAGCGCGCCGTAGCGGAGCTGGACGGCCAGCCGGTTGACCTCGTCCAGGCTGAAATCGCCCGAGATCTGCCCCTGGCCGTCGGGGATGGGGCTGGAGATGTGGGGGCTGGAGATGACTTCTTTGTCGAGCGCGATGGACAGGTAGTAGAAGGGCTGCTGGTTATAGTCGGCGTGGGCCGTCGTGAACTCGTCAAAGAGCTGCGCTCCCTCCTCGGTCAGCTCGAACTGGATGCCGAACTGGCCGGTGTCGGGGTCCCGGTAGGCCGAGGCCGATTGGAGGTGCTCGCCGGCGATGACGGTGGCATAGACGCGGGTGGTGCCGGCCTCTTCGGTCAGCGTCACCGGGGGCGACGCTTCGGGCAGGAGGGACTCGGTGACCACGCTGGGCGCCTCCAGGGTGATGCCCTCGGTGGGCGAGATCGGCGTCGTCTGGGTCAGCGGCACCTCGGCCGTCGGTGTGGGTCCCACGTCTGAGGGGGTAATCTCTTGTGTCGTCGCCCCCTCGGAGACGAGCAGAGGATAGGTCGTCTGGACGCGGGTGCCGATGGGCAGGAATTCAAAGCCAGCGTCGATGAACTCCAGGAGGCTGGTCTGTCGCAGCGTGGCGATGGCGGCCTCCGGGTCCTCGGCGCCGGGCAGCTCGACGATGATGCGCCGCGAGCCCTGGGTCTGGACCAGCGGCTCGACGACACCCAGGGCGTTGACGCGGTTGTCGATGATGCGGGCCACCTGGTCCATGGCCCCGGGCGCGATCTCTTCCTCGGGTGGCAGATCCGCTTCCAGCAGCACCTGAAGCCCGCCCTGGAGGTCCAGCCCCTGCTTGATGTCAAAGTCGCGGTGGATGCTGATCGGTCCCAGCTCGATGTGCAGACCTGGGCTGTTGGGCAGGTCGATGTAGGCGGCGACCAGGGTCAGGACGATGATGAGTACGAGCAAGATGGTATTTCGTTGGTTCATACGCTTGGCCGGTTCCTCCCAGCAAATTTCTGTCTCCTGGACCACGCTGCAAGACAAATGAGCAGCCTGCCCAACTGGCAAACGAAGCGATTATACTCCATAGGCGGGCATCTGTCAAACCTACTTGACAGGCTAGTGAAAATCGGCTATAATCTCGTCAATGAGAAGAGGGTGCCCCAATGCTGGGGGGCATCCTTCAATATGCTAGCGACTGTGAACAGGAGGAGTAGGCGGACCGGCCCTGGCGAACGGACAGCAAGCGTTTGTTCCGGAAGAGAGAGGGGTCACCGACTGCAAGCCCCTTGCAGCAGCCATCCGCCGAAGGTCGCCTGGGAGTCGGTTGACCGAAGGTCAGAGACCGCGTAAGTCAACCCGGGTTTGCCCGTTATCGCAACAGAGAGAGCCATCAGCCTCCAGCTTTCAGCCATTGCTGAGAGCCGAAAGCTGAGGGCTAAACAGGGTGGTACCGCGGAAGGCGTCCCTTTCGTCCTTGTGGGCGAAAGGGATTTTTTGCGTATTGCGTATTCCGTGATATTTGCTTACGCAATACGCTACACGGATTAACAATGACTTGGTGGGAGAGATATTTCGGCGAGCTATATCTGCGCATTTTCAACACGATGCCGGTCCCGGGGCACACGGCCCAGGAAGTGGCCTGGATCCTGGCCGCGCTCGAACTGGATCCGGGTGCCCGGATCCTGGACCTGTGCTGCGGCCAGGGCCGGCACGCCGTGCATCTGGCCCGGGCCGGGTTGCGCGTGACCGGGCTCGACCGCTCGGGCTATTTGCTGGAGCGGGCACGTCGGGCGGCGGCCGAGGCCGGCGTCGAGGTCGAGTGGGTGCGGGGCGACATGCGCCACCTGCCGTGGCAGGCGGAATTTGACGCCTGCATCAATATGTTCACGTCCTTTGGCTATTTTGAGGACGAGGCCAACAACCGACAGGTGCTCGACCAGGTCTACGGCGCGCTCAAGCCCGGCGGGCAGTTCCTGCTCGACCTGGCGAACCGCGACTATTACCTGCTGCGGCTGTGGCCCAGGTCGTGGCGGCGCCACGGCCGCGCCGTAATCCTGGAGGAGACGGATTTTGACCCGGGCACCGGTCGTCTGACCATGACCTTCGTTTGGTTGGAGGGCGGGCGAGAGGAAAGCCTGACCCATTCGGTGCGCTACTACACGGCGCAAGAGCTGGAGCGTATGCTGCGGACTGCGGGCCTGGAGCCCGTGGCCCGCTACGGCAATTTCGACGGCAGCGCGTTTGGCTTGCACAGCAAACGACTGATCGTCGTGGCGAACAAAACGTGAGGCGTGTTGCGTATTCCGTATTGCGTAGTGCGTCAGACACAGACGATACGAAATACGCAATACGTACAAGAATGAGGAGACGGAGATGAACCAGATCATGCCCCTACCGGGCGCTCATCCGGCTCCGGGAGAGGAGGTGATGGCGATGGACGACGTTGAGGTTGACGTTGTTGTCTGCCGTGTGTCTATCAACAGCACCTCCGATCTGAGAGAAAGGGGTAGTGGCTACACGTTGACTGATGAGGGTGGGGTTTCCCCGCCGCCATCAGTCAACACCTTACGACTACCGGAAAGGATGAGCGAAAATGAGTAACGAATCGAAAATCGAAATGGACAAAACCTACGACCCGCACACCACCGAGACGCGGCTCTACGACTGGTGGGAGGCGCGGGGCTACTTCAACCCCGAAACGACCGGCGAGAACGACGGGCCGGCCTGGTGCATTACCATGCCGCCGCCTAACGTCACCGGCGCGCTCCACCTGGGCCACGCCATGACGGCCGCGGTCGAAGACTTGATGACGCGCTACTACCGCATGCGGGGCTATGAGACGCTCTTTTTGCCCGGCAGCGACCACGCCGGCATCGCTACCCAGAACGTGGTGGAGCGGGAGTTGGCCAAGCAGGGCATCAGCCGCCACGATCTGGGTCGCGAAAAGTTCATCGAGAAGGTGTGGGAGTGGAAGGACGTCTACCACGCCCGCATCACCGAGCAGCACAAGCGGCTGGGCGTGAGCTGTGACTGGGGCCGGGAGCGATTCACTCTGGACAATGGCCTGAGCCGCGCCGTGCGGACGGCCTTTGTGCGGCTCTTCAATAAGGGCCTCATCCACCGGGGAGCTTACCTGGTGAACTGGTGTCCGCGCTGCGAGAGCGCCATCAGCGACCTGGAGTCCATTGCCGAGAAACACGACGACCAGCTCTGGTACATCCGCTATCCCATCGTCACCGACGACTGGGCGGGACCCCGGCATCCGTGGAGCAGCGGCCGCTGGGCCGAAGGCGCGACGGAATTCATCGAGATGGCCACCGTGCGCCCGGAGACGATCCTGGGCGACACGGCCGTGGCCACCCGCGAGGATCACCCGCGCTTTGGCGACCTCATCGGCCGGACCGCCGTGCTGCCGATCCTGGGGCGACGCATCCCCATCATCGCCGACGAATTCGTGGACCCCGAGTTTGGCACCGGCGCGGTCAAGATCACGCCGGCCCACGACCCCGACGACTACGAGGTGGGCCTGCGCCACGGGCTGGAAGCGCCCGATGTGCTGACCGATACGGCCAAGATGAACGAGCTAGCCGGCCCCTACGAGGGCCTGGACCGCTACGAGGCCCGCGAGGCCGTGGCGCGCGACTTTGAGAAGGAAGGGCTCATCCTCAGAACAGAGCCTTACCACCACAGCGTGGCCCATTGCCAGCGCTGCGACACCGTGGTCGAACCGCGCATCAGCACCCAGTGGTTTCTGGAGGTCAAGCCGCTGGCCGAGGCGGCCATGGAGGCCGTGCGCAGCGGCGAGACGACCATCATCCCCGAGCGGGAGGAGCGGCGCTTTTTCCACTGGATGGAGAACATCCGGCCCTGGTGCATCAGCCGCCAGCTCTGGTGGGGGCACCGCATTCCGGTGTGGTACTGCGACGACTGCGGCGAGCTCACCTCCGAGTTGGAGGACCCGACCGAGTGCGCCCACTGCGGCAGCCCGCACATCCAGCAGGACCCCGACGTGCTCGACACGTGGTTCAGCTCGGGGCTGTGGCCGTTCTCGACGCTGGGCTGGCCCGACGACACGCCCGACTACCGCCGCTTCTACCCTACCGACATGCGCGAGACCGGCTACGACATCCTCTTTTTCTGGGTGGCGCGGGAGATGATGTTGGGCATCGAGATGACGGGCCAGGCGCCCTATCCCACCGTCTACTTGCACGGCCTGGTCAGAGACGAGCACGGCCAAAAGATCAGCAAATCGATGGAGGACGTCGAAGAGTACGATCCGCTGAACATCATCGAGCGGATCGGCGCCGACGCCCTGCGCTACACGTTGCTGACCAGCTCGACGCCGGGCCAGGACATGAACCTCGATCCCCGCCGGCTGGAGGGGGCGCGCAACTTTGCCAACAAGATCTGGAACGCCGCCAGGTTTGTCATATCCAATATCCAATATCCACAATCAGGCGAGATAGTAGATATTGGATATTGGGAGTTGCCGGATCGCTGGATCACGAGCCGGCTGAACCGCCTCATCGCCGAGGTGACGGAGCTATTCGACGCCCACCAGTACGGCGAGGCGGGGCGGCGCATCAACGACTTTTTGTGGAGCGAGTTCTGCGACTGGTACATCGAAGCCTGCAAGATCCGGCTCTATGGCGAGGACGAACGGGCGCGGGCCACGGCCCTGGCGACGCTGGTGACGACGCTGGAAAAGGCGCTGCGGCTGCTCCATCCCTACATGCCCTTCGTCACCGAGGAGATCTGGCAGCACTTGAAAGCGGCGTGGGCCGATGGCGAGACGTGGCCCGGGGCGCTGATGATCACGCCCTGGCCCGAGGCGGACGAGTCCCGGCTGGACGACGCGGCCGAGGCCGACATGGCTTTGCTCATGGACCTCATCCGCCAGATCCGCAACGCCCGAGCCGAGTTCAACGTGACGCCCGGCAAGCGGGTGCCCGCCATCGTGGCTGCGGCGGACAAGCTGGAGATGCTGGAGGCCCAGCGCGGCCTGCTCACCTTCCTGGCCAAGGTGGACGACGAGCAGTTGACCCTGGCCCGGTCGCTGGAGGAAAAGCCGCAGAAGGCGGTGGCCCTCGTCGCCGCCGGGGGTGTGGAGGCCTACCTGCCCCTGGCCGGCCTGGTGGACCTGGAGCAAGAGATGGAGCGCCTGCAAAAGGCCATCGCCGAGACGGAGGGCGAGATCCGGCGGGCCGAGGGCATGCTGGCCAACGCGGACTTTGTGACAAAGGCGCCCGAGCACGTGGTCCAGCGCCAGCGCGACCGCCTGGCCGAGGAGCAGGAGCGGCTCGGCCGGCTGGAGGCGCGGCTACAAGCGCTGCAAGTCTGAATCCCCAAGCTCTGGACGTCAAAGAGCCCCGGCTCCCTTCAGGGAGCCGGGGCTCTGGTTTCGCGAGGATGGGCTTTAGCCGGCTCGCGCCCCCTCCGACAAGCGGCCCTTGATCGCCAGCCAATCGCGGCGGAGCTGATCATCGGTCTCTATCTGGCCGGCGATCTTTTCACAGCCGTGCAGGATCGTCGTGTGATCGCGTCCGTCCAGCAGTTGGCCGATCTGGGGCAGCGACGTGTCGGTTTCTTCACGGATGAGGTACATGCACAGTTGGCGCGGCTGGGAGACCACCCGCTTGCGGCTGCGGCCGATGAGGTCCTCCTCCGAAAGGCCATAGTGCCGGGCCACGGTCGAGAGGATGGCCTCGGGCGTGAGGTCGGCCGTCTGCGACAGGATGCTCTCCAACGCCGCCTCGGCGGTGGCCAGGCTGGGCGGCATGCGCATCAGGTTGGCGTAGGCCACGATTCGGTTCAGCGCGCCCTCCAGTTCGCGGATGTTGGTCGGGATTCTGCGGGCGATGTAGGCCAGCACGTCGTTCGGCACCTGAATGGGACAGGTTTCGGCCTTGGCCCGGAGGATGGCGACCCGCGTCTCAAAGTCGGGGGGCTGCACGTCGGCGATGAGGCCCCAGCCAAAGCGGGAGCGCAGGCGGTCCTCCAAGGCGACCAGGGCTTTGGGCGGCCGGTCACAAGAGACGACGATCTGCTTGCCGGCGCCGTGCAAGGTATTGAAGGTGTGAAAGAATTCCTCTTGGGTCTGCTCCTTGCCGACGAGAAACTGGATGTCGTCCACCAACAGCACGTCGTTGTGGCGATACTTGCCCCGGAACTCTTCTGTCTTTTGGGCGCGGATGGCATTGATGAGGTCGTTGGTGAACCACTCGGCTGAGACGTAGAGGACGTTCAACCCCCGCATCTTGGCCGCGTGTCCCAGGGCGTGGAGTAGATGGGTCTTGCCCAGGCCCACCCCGCCATAAACAAAGAGGGGGTTGTAGGCATGGGCCGGATTCTCGGCGACGGCCATGCTCGCCGCGTGGGCCAAGCGGTTGCTGCCGCCCACGACAAAGGTGTCAAAGGTGTAGTGGGAGTTGAGGCTGGTAGACGGCCGGCCATTGGCCTTAATGCGGCGTGGCTCCTGGGCGGCCACCTCCTCCTCGGCCAGCGTCTCGGGCACCAGGACCAGGGGGTCTTCCTGCTCGGGACGATGGGCTGAAAAGGCCACCTCGACCTCTGGCCCGGCGTGGCGCCGCAACGTGCGCTGGATGACGGGCCGTAGCCGATTCTCCAACCAGTCCACGGCGTAGGTGTGCCGTACGTGGATGACCAGTGTCTGACCTTCACATGAAACAACGCGACTTCCGCGCAGCCACGTGTCGAATGTGGCGCGGGTCATCTGCAATTGCAATTCTCCCAGCACGGCCTGCCACAGCTTTTGAGCGGCAGGCAGTGTCAGCGATGATTCCCGATTGATCCTTTCTCCTGAACCCACGCAACCCCCAGTATTGTTTGGCTACGTCGCCTGTCTCTGGTGACGCCAGCCAGAGCCATGTGCCGCCGAGGCAACACACGCTCCTGGCGCTATACCCTACAGAAAGCCAGATAGATGATTTTGCGGACGTGGTTAGGTGTTGGCTGACGGGGGTGAAGTTTTACCCAGCCCCGACAGTCAACGTGCAACCACTACTGATTTCGCTATTTACGACAGAGCGGTCCAACCGTGAGGTCAGGCTGGGGTTGGAGTAGTGAGCCGGCCTGATGGCCAAGCTTACTACGGAGGTGGCTCACTTCTGCTGGCGCGTTTGGGGTGATCTAGACTTTTTTGTTTCCTCGTCGGCCCGCGCCAGCCCAATTCACGGCATTGGGCAAGAGGTGTACCATCTACAGTTCTGAGCCGAAAACCCTTCGCCTGTGCTACGGTCGCGAGCTATTCTATCAGAAGTCTCGATTTCGCGCAAGGGCATTCTGGAGGTTCTGACCAAGCTGGTTGTCGGTGCAAAGGCGCTCAGAATCCATATCTAGGGCAAAGGGGGGCCACTGCCCCAACATTTAGTATCCGGGTCGTGCCAGCCAGTCGATAATCTTAAGATTTGGGGGTCGGCAGATTTTAAGCAAACTTACGTCAATGCCCGATCGGCCAGGTGACGGCTGGCCCGGCGCAAGTTGTGGCGGATCGTGCCCAGCGGCGTGCTCACCGGCGTGACGACGGCAACGAGCACGTCCTCGGCCAGGGCCAGGACGTAAAGCCGCAGCGAGTCGCCTTCGAACATGTTGTGCTCGAACGGGGCGTTGGGCTGGCCCAGGAGACGGGCTGCCTCTTGGGCGACCTGCACGATGGCGATGCTGTGCTCGGCCAGGCCGCGGGTCTGCGCGTCACTCAACGTACTGACCTGGGCGAGGATGCCCGTCTCATCGCTGGTCGCAGAGAGGAGCAATACGGCGTCGGCCAGGGTCTCGCGGGCCAGGTCAGAGAGCACACGCTCGACGTCTGAATCTGCTTTGGCCACAGAGATGGAGGCCGGGGTGGGCTCGGGAGCCGGGGCCGGCTCTGGGGCCGACTCTGACACTTCTTTTGCCAGCGCCTCCTCGATGCCGGGCAACAGATCGTCGGCAAAGAAGGGCTTTGACAGGGTGCCCTGGATGTCCAGGGTGCGGGCCTGGGCGGGCAGGTCCTCGCCCATCAGCGGGATGAGCATCAGGCGCATGGTGGGCTGCGACTCGCGGATCTGCCGGATCAGCGCCTGGTAGCCCATGTCCGCCGGATCGAGGTCCACGTCCACGATGGTCAAGTCAAAGTCGGCCCGCCGGAGCCGGGCCAGGGCCTCACTGCCGGCATAGGTCACCTCCACGTGGTAGCCGCCCTCCACGACCAGCATGTCCTGGAGCATGGTGGCAAAGGCTTCGTTTGGATCTACGACCAGGATTCTCTTAGCCATGGTCCCCCCGTTCCGCTACTCGCCGAGCAGCCAGTCCACCATGTTCAGCACCAACTGGCCCTTGGCCTCCTCGGGCAAAAGATAGACGGGAAAGCCGATGAGGCCGATGCGCAGGTTGCTGGCCGGGTCCTCGGCCACGACGACGGCCGGCGCCCCGGCCTCCTCGCTGTCTGGCCCCCGCACAAAGACGACGACGTTCTCTTCGGCTTCTACGTCGCCCAGCACGGCCATCTCGTATTCGCTACCCGAGGGTGGGGTCACAAACTCGACGACCTCGCCGGCCCCAAAGCCTGCGGCCACTGGATGCTCGGCCCCGCTGACCTCCACGTCGCCCATCACGACCTCGTTGTCCGTGTCGCCCACGTAGGCGCCCGACATGACGAAGGGGATCTCGCCGACGATGATGGAAAAGAAGGCGTCGGACACGGTTTCGAGGGCCTGCTCGGCGTCATAGTCGCCAAAGGTCAGGATGACGAGGTCATGCTGTAGGACGTCGGTCCCCTCGGGCGGGCCATTCTCGGCCACGCTCCAAGGCACGACATCGAACCGCCCCTCCAGGATCGCGGCATAGTCGTCGAGGCTGGTCAGGCTGTCGTAGCGCCCCTCGCCCTCGTCCAGGGCGACGATCAGCACGCTCCCCTCCGGCTCGCCAACCGGCTCGGGGGTCGGTGGCGGCGGCACGGTCTCGGTGACGGTGTCGGTATCCGTCGGGGGTGGCTCGGGGGTGGGGACGGCGGCTGGCGGCTCCGGCCCGGTCTCGGGCCAGCCGCCGGCGCCCTCACCCGGCAGCACCTCGCCGGTGGGGCACAGGGCCAGAAGGGTCGGCGTCGGGGCCACCGTCTCGCGGATGAGGCAGTCCTCCAGGTCGCCGGTCGCCAGGCGCTCGACGGCGCTGGACAGCCCGACTTTGGTGTTGGCCAGGAGCACGACCACGTCGCGCTCGGCCTCGGTCTGGAACAGGATGAGCGAGGTGCCGGTCAGCACCAGGTCGCCCAAGGACTCGATGGCGACCCGGTTCTTGTGTGTGGGCGAAGCCTCGACCGTGGCTGTGATTTCGGGCTCGGGCTCAACCTCAGGCGTCAGGGTGATCTCGACGGTGGGTGTCACGGCGGGCGTTCCCGTCACGGTCTCGGTGGCCGCCGGCGTGGGAGTGGGCGTGGGCTCGGGCTCCTCGGACTCGGGCTCCGGCTCGATCTCTTGGGTGGGCGTGATGAGCAACGTCACCTGGGCGGCGGCCAGGTAGGGCTCGGCCTCCTCGGCTTCCTCGTAGAGGCCCAGGAGCAGTGTGTCCCGCGTCCCATCCTCCTCCTCCCGGACGATCAGGGTCTTGCCGGCTTTGCCAAAAAGGTCTTGCAGGTCGCCGAGGCTGCTCAAAAAGTCGCTATCGAGCAGGGGATCGCCGCTGTAGACCAGGTCCACCTCGTCGTCGAAAAAGTGGGGAAAGTCGGCCAGCTCGTACGTTCGTGCCGCGCCGCTGACAAAATCGGCGATGTTGGCGATAAAGCGGTCGTTGTCGTAGGCGGCGTTGTGGGGCTCGGTCAGGAAGGTCAGGTCGCCCAGGGCCAGTACGCGTTCATCGGCGGCCAGAACGCCGACGGGCAGAGGGCCGGTCCGCTGGCTGGTGCTGGAGCGGGTCTCGCCGCCGGCGGCGATGAGGACCGGCTCCTGCGTTTCAATCGAGTGGGCGGCGTAAAAGATTATCTGATCCAGCCCGGAGGTCAATGTATCGGTACCAAAGTCGGTCAGCCGGATGTTGCGAAAGTTGCCCTCGTTCTCGACGGTGTTGTAGAGATAGTCCGACTGAAAGATGACGCCGAATCCGGAGGCGAGGGTGTTCATGTGTGGCGCGTCGTAGTCAAAGGACAAGTTGCCGGCGCTGTCGAACTCGACCACAAAGCGGGTGGGGTCGGCCACGAGCAACAGCCGCCCGCCCTTGTCCACGAACTCGCGAACCACCTCGACCTCTTTGTCCGTCCAGTCCTGGCCCGGGGAAACGACGATGAGGGCCTTGGCCCGGCGCAATCGCTGTTTCAGGTCGTCAAAGGTGTCGATAGACTCTAGTTTCTGCCCCCGGGCCGACAGCCGGGCTTGGAGCACGTTGAGTTCGGTCATCAAGATGCGGTTGGCGTGGCTCAGGTCCACCACGACGGTGCCGGGGGCCAGGGCGGTGTATTCGTCGGCAAAGGGCTCGATCTCGGGGGCCGGCTCCTCGATGCCCGACAGGTCGGGCCGGGGGACGTCGCCGGGCTCGTACTGGCCGTCGTAGTAATAGAGCCAGCGCCCGACAAGGGGTGCGGCAAAGAGGACAATGGCGACGATAAGCGGGATGAGTTTTTTCAGCATGGGCGATCCTTTCTCCGGGTGATGGCCTGCTACTGGGAGGGCGCGACGTAGCGATAGTAAAAGCCGGGCGGCAGGTTCCCCGGCAGGTCGCCAAGCGTGGCCGCGGTTTCGTAGCGCTCGCCGCCGAATCCGAGGGGGAAATCGGCTTCCGTGGACTCGGGGCTGCGGTCGGCGACGCGATAGTGCCGGACCTTGGCCATCTGTGCGGCGTGGGCGATGGCGTCTGTCTGCGAGCCCACCTCGTCGATGAGGCCCAAACGCTGGGCCTCGATGCCCAGGTAGACCTCGCCGCGAGAGAGGACCTCCGGCCCCACCGCCAGGCGGTCGGCCCGCTGGGCCAGGATGGCGGCGACGAAGGCGTCCTTCAGCATCTCCAGCTCGCGGATGAACGTATACTGGGGGCCGCCCGAGAGTTTGAAGGGGCCGGTGGTGATGAGGACTTCGTCCACGATGTCGGGCTCGGGGAGGAAAGAGATGACGCCGACGTTGCCCACCTCGGAGGCCGGCTTGGCATAGATCACGTCGGCGGCGGCGGCGATATAGTAGGCGCCACTGGCCGCGAGCTGCCCCACCGAGGCGACGACGGGCTTCTTTTCGCGCAACTTGAGCACGGCAAAGTACATGTCCTCGCTGGCCGTCACCTCGCCGCCGGGGCTGGAGATGTCCAGCACCACGGCTTGCACGGCGGGGTCATCTCCGAGCCGCTCCAGGGTCTCCCGTAAATGGGCCGTGTAAAAGCCCCAGATCTCACCCTCGATGCGGACGACGGCGATCTCGGGCGTGGGCACCACGTAGGGCGAGACAAAGTACCCTGCCACCAGGGGCAAGACAACGACCAGCAGGATGACGCCCACGGCTCTGAGGAATCTACGTCCGTTCATATTGCCTCACTTTCTCTTGGGGATGATTCGGAGGAATTATACCATATTTGAGGGGAACGGGAAAGTACGAGCGCGAGGGCGATCAGCCGGGTCCCGCTACAGCCCAAACCGAAGGGACGCTCCACATCTTTTGTACCTCCTGCTTCACCTCGCCGATTGTGGTCCAAAGAGCCTGTCTATCTCGGGGTTAATGAGATGCCAGACGGGCAGTTGCACGGCCGCTCCGTCGGCGCGGCGGTGACCGACCACCAACGGCGGTTCAAGGACGACCTGTTGCAGGCGGGAAGTGTCGATGCGTGCAACCACAAAAGCCAGACTCAGCAGTTCTCCTGCGCCGACGTCGGTCTTGACGCTGTCCAGCACGGCTGCGGCCAGCGCCGGCCAGCGGGGGACGGCACCCAATCGGAACGCCCGCTCTCGGATGGCGAGCAGGACCTGTTGCTGGCGCCTGGCCCGGTCAAAGTCGCTGGTGCTCATGCGCGAGCGGGCGTATTCGAGGGCTCGCTCGCCGTTCATGTGCTGCGGACCGGGGTCAAAGTGGATTGTTTTGAAGGCGTGGGGGTCTCCCGGCCTGGGGTCCGGGTAGCGAGTGTCGTGCAGGGTCTTGGGCACGTCCACGTCGATGCCGCCCAGGGCGTCCACGATCCCTTCAAATGCCTGAAAGTCAGCCACGAAATAGCCGTCAATGGGGATGCCAAAGTTGGACTCGATCGTGGCCTCGAGCAGGGCTGGTCCGCCACCCGGCCGGTCTTGCAGGTAGCCATAGACGTTGGCCGTGTTGATTCGATCCTCGCCCCAGCCCGGGATCGAGACCTGCAAGTCGCGGGGGATGGAGAGCAGCCCGGCGGCCCCCGACTCGGGGTCCAGGGTGACGACCAGGATCGTGTCGGTGCGGTAGGCCCAATCGGTTCCCTTCCGCCGGTCGATGCCCATCAACAGGAGGTTGATCCGGCCGCTCTCGAAGGGCGTTGCGGTTGCAGGAATGGCTGCCAAGGCCAGGCAGGCGGTCAGGAAGCCCACGGCCACGATGGCCGCCACCAGCCACGTGGCAGCGCGGCGCGGGGACCTCCTGTGCCGGGTTTTGGGCCGCCTTGCCGGCTCGCGCCGAATCGGAGGCGGGGGTGGCACCCGCAGTTGTCGGTTCTCTGCCCTCACGGCACCGACTCGCCCCGCTGCAAGATGGTCAAGTAGCCGTCGGGGGCCAGGCTGGTGGCCAGCATGACCCGGTTGATGTCCAGGTGTGCTGTCCAGTTCCCCGTCTCCCGGCGGGAAAGGCGGCCATGATCTCCTGAACCTCAGATGTGGATCCGTTTTTCTCCATCGTCCCTCCAAACTGCGGCTCTGCTGGCGTGCCTCAGTGTTTCAGCAACCAAGCCAGCCGGCCGTAGGATACGACGTAGTAGATGAGCACGACGCCGCCCAATATCCAGGCTGCGGTGGTGGCCCCGGCGTCGAACAAGCCCCACGTAGCGAATCCAAAGAGGCCCAGCTCCAGCAGCAGGCGCAGCCAGCCCGGCACAGGCACAGGCGCCGGCGCAAAATCAGGTGGCGCGTCGGGGACGCGAAAGGTCCCCCACAGGATGGCCGCGACCAGAGGAAGGCCGATGGCCAGGACGTAACGCAGGGCGTCAGCCCCTGCGGTCCAGCCCCAGTAGCCCACGGCAACCAGCGCCAGGATCTCCAGAACGAAACGGAGCGCTAGATTAAGTGGATTCTGACCCATCGTTCCTCATTCCTCCTCAGCCACGACGTGGGACGCAACCAACCTCCGGGGTCCTTGGTCTCTGTTCCTTGATGCCAGTATAGATCACAACGCCTGCCAAGTCAAGCAGGTGTTGTTGAGCCCGGTCTGTGCTGGACGGGAGGGCATGGGGCTTGCATCCGCCAGAAACTTTGTTATAATAACGCGGAGCGACCTGATCGAGGGATGACCCACCATTGGGCGGGAATCGTTCAGGTTGGGAGACACCATGAGCAGAGTCTATGCACTGGCCAATCAAAAAGGGGGCGTCGGCAAGACCACGACGGCCGTGAATCTGGGCGCCTACCTGGCTGCCGCCGGCCGGCGCGTGCTGCTGGTGGACGTGGACCCCCAGGCCAACGCCACCTCGAGCCTGGGCGTGGAGCGCAAGGGGCTGGACAGCTCGACCTACGACGTGCTGCTCGACGGCGCGCCGGCCGAGGAGGCGATCCTGCTCACCAACCAGGTCCGGCTCGACCTGCTGCCCTCGACGACGGCCCTGGCCGGGGCCGAGGTGGAGCTGGTGGGCATCATGGCCCGCGAGCATCGGCTAGCCCGCGCCCTGGCGCCCGTGGTGGATCGCTACGACTATGTCTTTCTCGATTGCCCGCCCAGCCTGGGCCTGCTGACGGTCAACGCCCTGGCGGCGGCGCGCGATGGGGTGCTCATCCCGGTGCAGTGCGAGTACCTGGCCCTGGAGGGGCTGGGCCACCTGCTCAAGACGATCTACATGGTGCGCGACAACGTCAATCCGGCGCTGGCCATCGCCGGCGTGGTGCTGACCATGTTCGACGCCCGGACCAACCTCTCGAAGCAGGTGGTAGACGAGGTGCGGCGGTTCTTCCCGGCCTACGTCTTTCAGACCGTCATCCCGCGCAACGTGCGGCTGGGCGAGGCGCCCAGCTACGGCGAGACGGTGCGCAGCTACGCCCCCACCTCGGCCGGGGCGCTGGCCTACGAGGCGTTGGCCGAAGAGTTGATGGAACGAACAGCAGATGCGCGGGATTTGCGGATCAGGGAGGGTGTGGCATGAGCCGACGACGTGGGCTGGGCAAGGGGCTGGAGGCGTTGATTCCGGTGGCGGAGGTGCCGGCCGGGGGCGTGGCCCAGGTACCCGTGGCGGCCATCACGCCTAACCCGATGCAGCCCCGCACCGCCCTCGACCCCGAGGCGCTGGACGAACTGGCGGCCTCGATCCGCGAACACGGCTTGATCCAGCCGCTGGTCGTCACCCGGCAGGGGCCGGAGCGCTACCAGCTCATCGCCGGCGAGCGGCGCTGGCAAGCGGCGCGCCGGGCCGGGCTGGCGACGGTGCCGGTCCTGGTCAAAGAGGCCACACCCCAGCAGGTGCTGGAGCTGGCCCTGGTGGAAAACATCCAGCGCGCCGACCTCAACCCCCTGGAGGAGGCGGCCGCCTTCCAGCAGCTCGTCGACGAGTTCGGGCTGACCCAGGCGCAGGTGGCCGAGCGGGTGGGCAAGAGCCGCGTGGCCGTGACCAACACCCTGCGCCTGCTCAAACTGCCGGCCGAGGTCCAGCAGGCCCTGGCCGACGGCGCCATCTCCGAGGGCCACGCCCGCGCCTTGCTGGCCCTGCCCACGCCCGAGGCCCAGGTGGCGGCGCTCAAAACCGTGGTCAAGCAGGCGCTCAGCGTGCGCCAGACGGAGGAGCTGGTCCGCCGCCTCAAGGCCGAGCCGGCCGAAAAGCCGCCCAAGCCACCGGCCCCGCCCGAGCTCCAGGCGCTGGAGGCCGATTTCCGGGCCTCGCTGGGCACCAAGGTCAACCTACACCGCAACCAGAAGGGCCGGGGCCGGGTGGTCATCCACTTTTACTCGGAAGAAGAGTTGCAGGCGATTTACGACGTGATTGTGGGAGCAGGCTGACTCGCGGGCCTATTGACGCGGCACAACAGGTGTGGTACAATTCAGTTGGTTTTGAATGGCAGAACATGTGCTGGATGATGTGAGGAGCAGGTATGAGCGTTCAAACGACACAAACGGTCACCGTTGAGCTTTCTGGCTCGCTCTATCGTTCTGCCCGCCAGGTGGCGGAGGCGACCAGAAAGCCGTTGGCTACGGTGTTGGAAGATAGCTTGGCCCACATTCTGCCCCCGCTCGACGACGTGCCGCCAGAGGATGCGCAGGAGCTGGCCTGGCTGTCCAGCCTCGATGATGCGGCCCTATGGCGAGAAGCGCGGGCAGAGATGACGGACACTGAACAGGCCGAGATGCACAAATTGCTGGATCGCCAGGGTGCCGGTGAGTTGACAGACGCTGAGCATGGTCGCTTACAGAAACTACTGACAGCGTACGGCCGGCTGACGGTGCGCAAGGCCCACGCCTACCTTCTCCTGGCCCGGCGAGGGTATCGCGTCCCCATGCAGGAGGATTGAGGTCGTCGGCGTGGCCCGTCCCTACATCCCCCAGACCCTTCGCGAAAAAGTGGCGGCTGAGGCAAGCCATCGGTGTGGCTACTGCTTGACCCCGCAGAGCTACACGGCGATGCCCATGCACGTCGAGCACATTGTCCCCTATGCAGCCGGCGGCTCTTCCACGCAGGACAATCTCTGGCTGGCTTGCCCATTGTGTAACGGCCACAAGGCAACCAAGACCCACGCCACCGACCCAGAAAGCGGCGAGCGAGTTCCCCTCTTCAACCCTCGCCATCAGAGTTGGCCCGAGCATTTCGGCTGGAGCGAGGACGGGACATTGGTCGTCGGGCAAAGTGTCTGTGGTCGAGCCACGGTCGTCGCCCTGCATCTCAACAATGAGTATCTGGTGAGGGCGCGCCGCCGCTGGGTCATTGCCGGGTGGCATCCCCCGCTGAAATGATTGATTGGGCACCCGTGGCTGACAGCCATCCGCATTACGTGTGGACTCGACCGCTTGTCCAAGGCACGAGATGGCTTCTACCTATCTAGGCCTCGTCCTCCTCTCCGCCGCCGCGCTGGCCTTCGAGATCACCCTCACCCGGCTTTTCTCCGTCACCCAGTGGTACCACTTTGCCTTTCTGGCCGTCAGCGTGGCGCTGCTGGGCTTTGGCGCCAGCGGCACGGCCCTGAGCCTGCGCCCCCGCTGGACCGAGCCGCCCACCGCCCGCCGCGCCGCGAGCCTGTCGGCCCTGTTCGCCGCGGCCGTCGTCGGCGCCTATCTGGCCATGAACCACCTGCCCTTCGACTCCTACCGCATCGCCTGGGAGCGGGTGCAGCTCGTTTACCTGGTCCTCTACTACCTGGCGCTGACCGTGCCCTTTTTCTGCGCCGGGCTCGTCACCGGCCTGCTATTGAGCGCCCATCCCCGGCGCGCCAACCGCCTCTACGCCGCCAACCTGCTCGGCTCGGCGCTGGGCGGGCTGCTGCCGCTGCTGGCCCTGCCCCTCGCCGGCGAGGGCACCGTCCTCATCATCGCCGCCCTCGGTCTCCTCGCCGCCTTCACCTTCCAATATCCAATATCCAGTATCCGAAACAAACTCTTGCTGCTCGCTGCTTGTTGCTTGCTGCTCCTCTTGGCCTGGTTCCCACCCGCCGTCCTCCATCTCCGCCTCTCGCCCTACAAATCCCTGAGCCAGGTCCTTCGCTTTCCCGACGCCGAGATCGTCTGGCAGCGGTGGAACGCCTTCTCGCGGGTGGACCGGGTGGCGAGCTCGGCCATCCGCTCGGCGCCGGGGCTGAGCTTGGGGTATCCGGGGGAGCTGCCGGCGCAGGATGGGTTGTTTGTGGACGGGGATGATCTGTCGGCGGTGGTTAGGACAACAACCCTTCGACAGACTCAGGATGACGCTTTGCAGGATTTCACGGATTATCTGCCGGTGACGCTGGCCTATCGATTGCGGCCGGGAGGGCGGGCGCTGGTGGTGGAGCCCCGGGGCGGCCTGGACCTGTGGGTGGCGCTGAGCCAGGGGGCGGCCTCGGCGGTGGCCGCGGAGCGCAACCGGCTGGTGGTCGAGGCGGCGGGCGGCGCCTACGCGGCGGAGCGGGTGGCGGTCGAGTTCGAGGAGGGGCGCAGCTATGCCCGCCGCAGCGACGAGGCATTCGACGTCGTCCACCTGGCCCTGACCGACGGCTACCGGCCCGTCACCTCCGGCGCCTACAGCCTGGGCGAGCGCTACGACCTGACCGTCGAGGCCTTCCAGGATTACCTGGCACGGCTGGAGCCGGGCGGCCTGCTGCTCGTCGAGCGCTGGCTGCAACTGCCGCCCAGCGAGACCCTGCGTGCCGGGGCCGTCGCCGTCGAGGCACTGCGCCGCTCCGGTGCCGCCGACCCTGCGGCCCAACTCGTCGTGCTCCGCGACTGGCAGGTGGGCCTGCTCCTGGTCAAAGACGGCGCCTGGACGCCCGACGAGCTGGCGGCCGTGCGCGCCTTTGCCGAGAAGCTGAGCCTCGACCTGGTCGCCCTGCCCGGCCTGGCCGAAGCCGAGGCCAACCGGTACAACGTGCTCGACGAGCCGGTCTACTATCGCGCCTTCCAGCAATTGCTGGCCAACCCCGAGCGCCTCTACGCCGAAACGACCTACGACGTCCGCCCGCCCACCGACGACCGGCCCTTTTTCTTCCACTTTTTCCGGTGGAGCCAGACGCGGGCCGTGCTCCAGCAATTGGGCAGGACCTGGCAGCCGTGGGGCGGCAGCGGCTATTTCTTGCTGGTGGCGCTGCTGGCCGTAGCGCTGGTGACGTCGGGGGCGCTGATCCTGCTGCCGCTGGCCGCCCAAAGACCTGACAGGTTGGGCGACGCCCAACTTGTCAGGTCTTTGGGCTACTTTGGGCTGCTGGGGCTGGGCTTTCTGTTCGTCGAGATCCCGCTGATGCAGCGCTTCATCCTCTTCCTGGGGCAGCCGGTCTATGCCTTTGCGGCGGTGGCCGCCTCGGTGCTGCTCTTTTCCGGGCTGGGCAGCCTGGCCGCGCCCCGGCTGCCGGTTTGCCGGACGCTGCCGCTGCTGGCGGTGTTGATCCTGCTCTATCCGCTGGGGCTGCCGTTGCTTTTCCAGGCGCTGCTGGGCGCGCCGCTAGCGGTGCGCCTGCTGGCGACGGGGCTCGGCCTGGCGCCGCTGGGCGTGCTGATGGGCACGGCCTTTCCCGGCGGGCTGGCCTGGCTGGAGGCGCGGGCGCCGGGGCTGGTGCCCTGGGCCTGGGCCGTCAACGGCTGTGCCTCGGTGCTGGCCTCGATCCTGGCGGCGATGGTCGCCCTGTCGGCGGGGTTTACGGGGGTGTTGGTCGCGGCTGCGGTGGCTTATGCGGGGGCGTGGCTGGTGGTGCGATGAGAAAAACCGGGCGGAGCGACTCCGCCCGGTTCGTTCTGGCCTGAATTCCTTGGCTCTACGCAGCTTCCTCTGGATCCAAAACATCCAGGTTCAGGCTTGAGGCGGCCTGCCGCAGTCGGGCATCTGCACAGACGAACACACTCCGACGCGGAGGCCAAGTGCAAGGCATCCAGCGTCTGAGTCCAAGACCAGGTCCCTGGCGCGCTGAATGTGACCGGACCGGAAACCAGCCACGACCAGGTCGCGGAGGGCATCGGTGGCAAAGCGGGCCAGCGCATCGTTCATGGCTTCCACGCTGATCTCCCCTCGGTTCCGTTTGCGTTGGAGGGCCGACGCCAGTTCGACGATCGCCAGTTCCGAGATGATCAAGGTACTGTCCGGCTCGTCAAAGATGGTGTTGATCCGGTCCGAACCACGCTCGAGGTGATACCGCTTGACCAGGTCACTCGTATCAAAGAAGTAGAAAGCCACTATCTTTCGTCCCGCTCAGCCAGCACTTCTTCAGCCAGTGAGCCATCCATCGTGGATAGTCCTTGCCACACCTGCTCCAGCGTAATGTCTGAAGCGGCCATGTCCTCAAGCCCATATTCCAGCCCGCCGGAGACAGTGTACCCCCGTTTGTGCAGCAGGTCCAACGCTCGTTGTTTCCGTGGTGTAAAGGCACTACTCGTTTCGGAACGCGATCTCTCGACGTTCTGCGCCGTACGGCTGAAATCCAGCAGCCGCTGGCGGGGAAGCGCGTCGAGCATTTCGGCGCGCATCACCAGGAACGCGCCCCGCGCCAGGGTCAGGACGGCGAGCCCCTCGTCTGCAGAATCCAGCAACTCCAGCGGGATCACCACGCTGCCGTTGTCGATTCGGATACCTGTGGCCATAGTTTTCACCTCTTTCCGGGTGACATTATAACACGGAACCCAGGTCCAGGCAATGCCTCGATGGCACATCAGCAGGGCTCAGGCAAGGTCGTCATTGCGAGCACTAGCGACGAAGCAATCTCCGATTCGGTAGTAGGGGATTGCTTCGCTGCGCTCGCAATGACGCATTTCAATACTGATTCCCTGTGCACATCAGCCATTGAAGGCCGCCTGGATCTCGCGATTGACCTTCACCTTTGCCAGGAACGCCTCCCGCTGCGCCTCGTCGCCGATGCGCCCGGCCTGATCCATCATCGCCGCCTGGGCCACCTCCAGGAAGTCGGCGGCGGCGGGGTCGTCCCGGGCGGCGAGCAGGCGGTAGTGGTTGAAATAGACCTGCTGCACCTCCTCGGTGCTCTTTTGCTCGGCCAGGAGGGCCATCGCCTGCTCGGAGGCGTCGGCGGCGCCGGCCAGGTCCTCCAGCCCCAGCCGCGCCTGGCCCAGGTACGACAGCGCCAGGATGGCCTCGGCCTTGAGGCCCAGCTCGGCATAGACGGCGTGGGCCTGCTCGAAATAGTCCGCCGCCTCGGCGAACGCGCTTTGCCCCAGCGCCGCCAGCCCCAGCCCGTAGAGGCTGTAGCCGGTGCCCCGCTCGTCGCCGATCTGGCGCCGCAGGTCGAGGGAGGCGCGGAAGGCGGCCTCGGCCTCGGCGTAGCGGCCCAGGTAGGCGTGGGCCAGCCCGACGTAGTAGCGGGAGAACCCCTGGCCGGTGCGGTCGCCGACGCGGGCCTTCATCTCCAGCGATTGTTCGAACTGGCCCAGGGCCGCCTCGTACTCGCCCAGGCGCAGGCCGACGCGGGCCAGGTTGGTCAGGTGGATGCCCTCCTGGAACCAGTCCTGGCGCGCCCGGGCGGTCTCCAGGGCGCGGGCGTGGAAGCGGGCCGCCTGGCCGTAATCGCCCTGGAAAAAGTGGATCATGCCCAGGTACATGGCGCTCCAGGCCTCGCCCTTGGCATCGTCCAGGTCCTGCCACAGGCCGACGGCCCGCTGGAGCAGGGGCAGTGCCTGCTCATAGTCGCCCCGGTAGTAGCGCACCACGCCCAGTTGGTGCAGGGCCTGGGCCTGCCCCTGCGAGTCGCCCAGCCCGGTCTTGAGGCCCAGCGCCCGGTCGGCGGTCTCGACGGCCTCGTCGTAGCGGCCCATCCACTGATAGAGGTCGGCCCGCTCGTTGAGGGCGTCGGAGCGGCGCATCTCCTCGCCGTGGGCCTCGGCCAGGGCCAGCATCGCTTCCAGGTCGGCCTCGCGAGCCTTGGGCTGGCCGGTCAGGCCGTAGACCTGCTGCCGGCGGGCCAGCAGGTCGAAGCGCTGCTGCCACGTCTCGTCCGTCTCGTCCAGCAGGGCCAGCAGCTCGGTGTAGTGGCGGACGGCCGTCTCGTTGGCGTACTCGGCCTGGGCCTTGTGGCCCGCCATCGCCAGGTAGTTAATGGCCCGCGCCCGGTCGTCGCTGCGGCTGAAATGGTAGGCCAGCAGCTCGCACTCTTGCTCCAGCCGCCCGGCATAGATCTCTTCCAGCGTCTCGCCGACGCGGCGGTGAAAGTCCTGGCGGCGCTGGACCAACAGGCTCTCGTAGGCCACCTCCTGCACCAGGGCGTCGGGGAAGGCATAGACCGCCTCCGGGCCGACCTCGGCGGGGCGGATCAGGTCGCTGCGCTCCAACTGGGCCAGCCAGGTATCCAGCTCGGCCTCGGCGCGGATGAGGCCCCACAGCACCTGCGTCTCAAAGCGCCGGCCGATGACGGCCGCCATCTGCAACGCCTGGCGGGCGTCCTCGGTCAGGCGGTCGATACGCGACAGGATGGCGCCCTGCAGTGAACTAGGCACCTGGATGTCGGCGATGCGGGCGGTGGCCAGCCAGCGGCCGGGCCGGTCCTCGTCGGGCACCAGGGCGCCGTCCTCGATGAGCGAGCGGACGACCTCCTCCAGGTAGAAGGGATTGCCGGCGGTTTTGTCCAGGATCTCGCGCAGGGCCTGGGGCGCGAACGCTGCGCCGGGCACGAGCTCGGCCAGCAGTTGGCGGCTGTAGGCTTCGGCCAGGGGTTGCAGGCCGACCTCGGTGT